>NZ_JAAZTY010000019.1 GCF_018854775.1 Acidithiobacillus ferriphilus
TACCCGCCTTTACACCGGTCTTTTTGAATCTGAGCATTATCGCAGCGGCGGTCTTCTGGGCGCCGCACCTTCAACAACCCGCTATAGCAGTGGCCTGGGGAGTTTTCATCGGCGGGGTGCTGCAGTTGCTGTTTCAACTGCCCGCCCTCAGACAGGTCGGACATCTGCGCTGGCCACGCTTGCGGCGCCGTGATCCCGGCGTGGGCAAGGTGCTGCGACTCATGGGACCGGCGGCATTCGGGGCATCGGTAGCACAGATCAATCTGTTTCTGAACACCATTCTCGCTTCCTTGGTGGGGGCAAATGTGGTGTCTTATCTGTATTACTCTGATCGTCTGGTGGAGTTTCCTCTGGGCGTCTTCGGAGTGGCGCTGGGGACGGTGGTGCTTCCGCTGCTCTCACGACAGGCGGCAGAGCGCTCGCCGCAATTCCCCAAAACCCTGGACTGGGCCTTGCGCCTCACATGGCTCATCGGGCTGCCCGCCACCGTCGGTCTGCTCATCCTGGCCCAACCGTTACTGATCAGCCTGTTTCGTTATGGGGCCTATACGGCTGAGGATGCCTGGCAAAGTACCCTCAGCCTGATTGGCTACGGCCTCGGCATCTTGCCGATCATTGCCGCACGGGTGCTCGCACCGGCCTTTTATGCCCATCAGAATACCCGCACGCCGGTGCGTTTCGGGATGATCAGTGTCGCGGTCAACATGGGTATCAGTCTTATCCTGGCGTGGCCACTGCAACAACTGGGCTTAGCCATCGCGACGAGCTGCGCCGCGCTGGTCAACGCCTTTTTACTCTGGCGTCGTTTGCGTCGCGACGGACTGTATCAGCCGCAACCCGGCTGGCCGATGCTTCTGCTGAAATCCGCCGGATTGGCGATGGTTATAGGCATGGTCTTATTGCTTTTGCGCGGCAACACAGCGCTTTGGCTATCACTGTCCCTCTGGGAGCGGCTGTTGCGCGTGCTGAGCCTGACACTCCTCGCCGCCACATTGTATCTGGCGGGTGCCTGGTGGCTGGGCATTCACGAACTGCGCGACTGGTATCGGCAGAGGCCGCCTCGTGCCTGATTCCGACGGACTGCACGGACATGGCGATACCGTCTTCGTCATCCAACGACCCGGTCAAATCAGGGGCTTTACCCTGCACGGAGCACCAGCCCGACTGGGCGGTTTCCGGCGCAGGAGAAAAGCGGTGAGGGGCGATGGCATACCCTGCCGCTCGCGCTCTTTAAGCCACACTCGTTCGGACCCTGGTGCAATCTAGGGTAATCCACATTTTTACGCTAAGATGACGGCATTTTTGGCAAACCCGGATTCACTGAGGCGCATGCACCCCTTCCCCTCGCTCCATCACCGTATTACCCATACCGCCGATGCAACCCAGGCGGTCAGCATCGGTAATTTCGATGGGGTGCATCGCGGCCATCAGGCATTACTGAGGACTCTGCAGGAAAGCGGGCTACCGACGGCGGTCCTCACTTTCGAGCCCCTCCCCCGAGAGTTTTTTCGCGGTACGGACGCGCCACCGCGCCTCAGCAGCCTGCGCGAGAAGGTGGTAGCGCTCCTCCAAAACAAGGTACAGAACATCACTTGCCTGCCTTTTAATCAGGCATTGGCCAACCTGTCCGCTGAAGATTTCATTACTCAGATACTGGTCAAACGATTGCGCTGCGGACTGCTGAGCGTCGGCCACGACTTCCGCTTTGGGGCTGGACGGCGCGGTGATCTGGACATGCTCCGCCGCTTCGGGCGGGAGTATGGCTTTTTGGTGAAAGAACAGCCCCCTTTTCTGCTCGACGGTGAACGGGTGAGCAGCACCGGTATCCGCATCTTTTTGCAGGCGGGCAAATTGTCACAGGCAGCGGCCTGGCTGGGACGTCCCTACGCCCTCTGCGGCCGCGTCGTACATGGCGATCATCTGGGTCAGGAACTGGGCTTTCCCACCGCCAACATCCCCTTGAATCGCCGGCCGGTGCCGGTCAAAGGCATCTTTGCCGGACGTCTGTTGAGCCCACAAGGAAACTGGGTCGCTGCCATCAGTATCGGCCTGCGCCCCACCGTCGGCGGCAAGCAGATGGTACTGGAGGCTCACTGCCTGGATGCGGACAGCCCCGATCTCTATGGACAGCAGGTTTCCGTAGAACTGCACCACAAGCTGCGGGACGAGGAGAAATATACTGACCTCGACACCCTTAAGGCCGCCATCGACAATGACGTCGTGAACACCCGAAACTTTTTCGCCGAACATCCCCAGGACCCTGAATAATCATGGACTATAAGCAGACCCTTAACCTTCCCAAAACCGAATTCCCCATGCAGGGAAAACTGCCGGAGCGCGAACCCGCGACCTTGGCCCGCTGGCAGGAGCATAACCTCTACGGAACGCTGCAGAAAGCGCGTGCCGAAAGTCCGGCATTCATCCTGCATGATGGTCCACCTTACGCCAACGGCAATATTCATATCGGCCATGCGGTCAATAAAGTACTCAAGGACATAATCAACAAGAGCAAGCTGAGTGAGGGTTTCCGGGTACCTTATGTGCCGGGCTGGGACTGTCACGGGCTGCCTATTGAGATTCAGGTAGAAAAAGAGTTGGGACGTCCCGGCGAAAAAGTCAGCGGCCAGGCCTTCCGCAATGCCTGCCGTGCTTATGCGGAAAGCCAGATTGCCGGACAACGTCAGGACTTCGAGCGCCTCGGTATTATCGGAGATTGGGAGAAACCCTATCTGACCATGCACTTCATGGCCGAAGCCAACATCCTGCGGGAACTCGGTCGCCTGACGGTGAAGGGCCAGGTGGTACGCGGTGCCAAGCCGGTACACTGGTGTGTGGACTGCGGCAGCGCCCTGGCAGAGGCGGAAGTGGAATATCAGGATCGCAGCGATCCTTCCATCGACGTCGCCTTCGTCGTCGCCGACGCCGCCGACCTGAGCCAACGCCTTGGCCTCGCTGAACCTGCAGAGGCCAGCGTGGCGATCTGGACAACCACACCATGGACCCTGCCCGCCAATCAGGCGGTCGCCCTGCACCCGGAATATACTTACGTATTGCTGCGCGCCGACAAGCGACACCTGATCCTCGCCGCGGATCTGGCAGAAAGCACCCTCGCCCGCTATGGCCACCCGGAAGCAGAAGTGCTGGCGGAGTTCGCCGGTGCGGTGCTGGAGGGTCTCCAACTCAGGCATCCCTTCCTGGATCGCGAAGTGCCGGTCATTCTCGGTCAGCATGTCACCCTGGAGGCGGGTACCGGCTGCGTACATACCGCCCCCGCCCACGGCGTGGATGACTATGAAGCGGCCCGGCGCTATCACCTGCCCGTAGACAGCCCCTTACTCGGCAACGGCCGCTTCAAAGAGGATCTGCCCCTGGGTCTGGGAGGTATCACCGTGCAGGAAGCCAATGAACGAGTGCCGGCCCTGCTGCGCGCGCGCAACGCCCTGCTCCACTTTGAAAAAATCCGCCACAGTTATCCCCATTGCTGGCGCCACAAGACCCCCCTGCTCTTCCGCGCCACACCCCAGTGGTTCATCAGCATGAGCGCCAATGACCTGCGCGAGAAAGCTATCGAGGCCATCGACGCCACCCGTTGGATTCCCGACTGGGGCAAAGACCGCATCGCCGGCATGGTCAACCAGCGTCCGGACTGGTGCATCTCCCGGCAACGGGCCTGGGGCGTACCCGTCGCACTCTTCTCCTGTGCCCAGTGCGGCGAACCCCTGCGCGATACCGACACTTTTGAGCGTGTCGCCCAGGCGGTGGAGACGGGCGGGGTCGATGCCTGGTTCAACCAGCCGGACAGCGATTTTCTGGCCGCAGATGCCCACTGCGGTAACTGCGGCCATGAGCATTTCCATAAGGTCACGGACATTCTCGACGTCTGGTTCGACTCCGGCGCCACCCACGCCTTTGTACTGGAGCAACGCCCCGAACTGCACAGTCCCGCGGATCTTTATCTGGAAGGCTCCGATCAGCATCGCGGCTGGTTCCAATCCTCCCTGCTGGAATCCGTCGCCAGCCGCGGGCGGGCACCCTACAAGGCGGTGCTTACCCACGGCTTCACCGTCGACGGCGAAGGTCGGAAGATGAGCAAATCCGTGGGCAATGTCATAGCTCCGCAGACGATCATCGACCGCTACGGCGCGGACATACTGCGCCTCTGGGTGGCCTCGGAAGACTACCGCAGCGAGATCCCCATCTCCGACACCATCCTCAAGCAACTGGGCGACAGCTATCGGCGCATCCGCAATACGGCCCGCTATATGCTGGGCAACACTCACGACTTTAATCCGGCCACGGACGCCCTGCCCACAGCGGAACTGCTGGAAATGGACCGCTGGATGCTGTCCCACACCGCGCTCCTGCAGGAGGAAATCCGCACGGCCTATGGCGAGTATCAATTCCTCCGCGTCCAGCAGCGTCTGCATCACTTCTGCTCAGTGGAGCTTGGCGGGCTCTATCTGGATGTGCTCAAGGATCGTCTCTACACCACGCCCGCCGCCTCGCGGGCGCGGCGCTCGGCGCAGACGGTACTCTGGCAGATGCTCGAAGCCATGGTGGTGTGGATGGCCCCCATCCTGAGCTTCACCGCTGAAGAAATCTGGAACGAGATGGGCAATCGCTCGTCCCCCAGCGTGTTTTTTGCGCAATATCCGAAAATTACACTAGCTGCCGACAGTGAAGCACTGGATGTACGTTGGGAGCGGCTCAATCGGTTGCGGGACGCCGTCAATGCCACACTGGAACCCCTGCGTCAGGAAAAAAAGATTGGCTCGGGTCTGGATGCCGAAATCGCCCTTTACGCCAACAGCGACTGGCATGAGTTTCTTGCACCACTCGGCGAGGAACTGCGCTTTTTCCTGCTGAGTTCCGCGTGCGCCCTGCGCCCCTATGGAGAACGTCCGGAAGGATGCAGCGATATCATCCCCGGCATCGCCATTCAGGTCCGGCCCAGTGACGCCCAAAAGTGTGCGCGCTGCTGGCATCGCCGCCCGGACATGGGTCGTCATCCCGAGCATCCGGATATTTGCAACCGCTGTGTCGGAAATCTCGCCTTACCCGGTGAAACACGGGAGTTCTGCTGATGCTGCGTTATTTATGGTTATCGCTCGGGGTCATTCTGCTGGATCAAGGCGTCAAGCTCTGGTTGAGCCACATCTGGCGAGTGGGACAAGGTATTATCATCATTCCGGGCCTGCTCAATTTCCGCCTGATCCACAATACCGGTGCCGCTTTCAGCTTCCTGGCGGGAGCTGGCGGCTGGCAACGCTGGCTGCTCATCGGCATCGCCCTGCTCGTGGTCGCGGTCATCGTCGCCATCCTGCGACGGCTCAAGCCCGGCTCCACCTGGACCGCCATATCCCTTGCACTGATTCTCGGCGGCGCAGTCGGCAACCTGATTGACCGCATCCGCCTGGGCTATGTGGTCGATTTTATTGGCGCCCACTGGGGTAGCCTCTACTGGCCCTACTTCAACATCGCCGACAGTGCCATTTCCATCGGTGCCGTGATACTGGTCCTCGACGCTTTCCGGCGCCATTGATGTAAAACCGCTGCGGGCCTGGGGGCTTTTTGCGACGCCAATCAAAGTAGCAAAAAGCAGCCCTGTTATTAGACCAATCTCCTCTGCAGCAGCAGCGCGACGAAGCATTGTCGTTTAAATGTGACAAAGTCCCCTCGACTGATCTGCCGGAAAACACTTACCCCATAATTATAATGACTTATTTTTTTGGCACGGTTATTGCTGATAGCTCTTATATTCATCAGAGCAAAGCAACGGAGACCAATATGGACAGCACCGCGAATCTTCTGGCCGCCTTACGCCGGGTACGCAGCTTCCCTAGCTACGCATCGTTCATGGCGGGCCACGAACGGCAACGCATCAAACGTGAGTTGCAAAAGCGCTTGCTGCGTCTACGTCGGCAGCGTCAAAGCCATAACCCCACCCACCTTGTCGCAAAAAAGCAACAGTCGGCCACTGGTTTATTGCACGCCATTTTCCACTGATCGTCATTGAATGGGCTGCACAGGTGGTTCTTCTTGAGAAGCCAACGTAGCCCCTCCATCCGGAGCAAACCGGCATCAACGCCGATGCACCATTCCTACCCGTGCCTGATCCCGTGGCTTAATGATAATTTCGTCAATATTCACATACGCAGGCCGCGTCACCGCCCATAAGATGGCGTCGGCAATATCTGCAGCCACCAAAGGTTTCATGCCGGCATAGACGCTGGCGGCCCGCTCTGCGTCGCCGTCGAAGCGCACGAGACTAAATTCCGTCTCCACCAGACCAGGATCAATTTCCGTCACCCGCAGAGGCTGACCCAGCCATTCCGCGCGCATAGTCTCCGTAAGCGCTTTTACGGCATGTTTACAGGCCGTATAACCACCACCACCGGCATAGGTTTCGTGGGCAGCGACACTACCGATATTCACCACGTGACCAACCCCGGAAAATGCTTTCAGCAGATGGGGATAGAGCGCTTTACTCATGCGCGCAAGGCCGAGAACATTGCTCTGCCACATTTCCTGCCAATGGGCCTCATTTAAGTCCGCAAGGAATTCCAGCCCCAGCGCACCACCCGCATTATTGACCAGCACATCGACTCCGGATGGTAGCTGAGCCGCAAATTCAGCCACACTGGCCGCATCGCTTACGTCCAGAAAAACAGCTTCCCCTCCCAACTCGGTCGCCAGCGCCTGCAAACGCTCCAAGCGCCGGGCACCAAGAATCACCCGGTATCCCTGTGCTGCCAGCGCGCGCGCCGCAGCCGCCCCGATTCCGGAAGAGGCACCGGTCACCACGGCGCAAAGCCCCTGCGCACTCATACCCAGTCCTCCGGCTCGTTACCCGGCCGCCATTTGATACTGCAACCAACGCTGGGCAGCACTTTAGCTGGCGGCTCGGCTCCCGCCAACACCGCCGCAACCGCCGCCGCCAAATCTTCACCCGTCACCGGCAGATCATTCTTGGGACGACTCGCATCAAACTGGCCGTGATAAAACAGTGCGCCCGCCGCATCAAAAAGGAACAGATCAGGCGTGCACACCGCATTAAAAGCCTTGGCTACACTTTGCTCTCCATCAAACAAATAAGGGAAGGAATACCCGGCGCGTCGGGCCTCTGCAGGCATTTTTTCCGAAGCATCGTCGGGATAAGTTACGGCATCGTTGCTGTTGATACCCACCACCTGCACGCCCTGCTGCTGCCATTGCGTCGTCAACTCGCCTAAACGCTTACTGATATGGATTACATAGGGACAGTGATTACAGATAAAAAGCACCAGCAAAGGCTTGCCCCGCGCCTGCGTGCTGCACCATTGTCCTGTCTGACCCCCGATGGGCAGGCAGAATTCGGGCATTGCCCCACCAACCGGCAAATCTTTTGCGGTCATGGCCATATTTCATCTCCTTTAAAATCAGCAGGATGGATAAGAGTAAAACAAGGTGTTCTTTCCGGCTGCCAGCATCAGATCGGTACCGGCTCTTGTCCTCCAGAGACGGGATGAACAACGGTCTCCAGGTGCCAACACCCGTCTCCTTGCAGACGCAAACAATACTGATGATGCCGCAACAGACTGGAGCGGTGACCCACGCTGATGATGGCGGTTTCTGGCAGCACCTCGACGAGCATATGGTAGAGCGCGTCCTCTGCTGGTTCATCCAGTGCGGAACTGGCTTCGTCCAAAAACGCCCACTGGGGCTTCTGTAACAGAATGCGGGCAAAGGCCAAGCGCTGCTGTTCACCCAAAGACAATACATGGGACCACAAACGGGCATCTTCCAACTTGTCGACCAGTGCATCCATAGCGACCAGATGGAGCACTTGTTGCAACTGGACGTCGCTGACCCCCGGCACTCCGAAGGGATACACCAGCACATCACGCAAAGTACCCAATGGCAGGTAGGGTTTCTGCGGCAGGAAGAGAGGACGGTCGCCCTGGGGCATTTGCACGACCCCTTCGCCAAAGGGCCAAATACCCGCCAAAGCACGTACCAGCGTGCTTTTTCCGCTGCCGGATGGACCCATGATCAGCAAACGCTGCCCACGCTGCACATCCATATCCAAACGATGAATCAACTCCCGGCCATCGGGCAGGCGCACGTTGAGATCTTTCACGAGCAGTCGCGGGCCGTCTTTGCGTTCAATCTGGTAATGGGTTTCACGGATGATCCGCACCTCATCCATAGACCGCTCAAAAAAACGCAACCGATCGACCACCGCATGCCAGTTGGCGAGGCTGCCGTAACTGCTGACGATGAAGGACAACGCGCCTTGCACCTGACCGAAAGCCGCAGCAATCTGCTGCAACCCACCGATCCCAATCGCCCTATTCACAAAATAGGCTGGCAGACTCACCAGGATTGGAAAAATAATGGCGGCCTGACCATACCCTGATACCCACCAGTTCAGGCGCATGGAGCGCCAGATAATCCGCCAATAGTTAGCATATACATTGGCAAAGCGCTGTAAGAAGTGATGGTGCTCTTCGGCCTCGCCGCCATACAGCGCGATACTCTCGCTGTTTTCACGCAAGCGCATCATACTGAAACGGAAATCCGCCTGAAAGCGCTCCTGGTTGAAGTTCAGACTGATGAGCGGCCGCCCAATAAGCGCGGCCAGAATGGTGCCGAAGATGGAATAAATGAGCGCTGCCCAGACCAGATAGCCCGGAATCGTATAAAGACTGCCCTGCCAGGGAATGGTAATCATGGCCGACAAGTTCCAGAGCATGAACACAAAGGCGGCAAGGGTCGTGACAGAACTGAGCAGACCTATCACAATATTCAGCGTCTGCCCGGTGAAACTGGCCAGATCCTCGCTGATACGCTGATCCGGGTTGTCGGTGCCATCACCCAGTACCTGCATGTGATAGAAGGTACTTTTGGCCAGCCAGGCATCCAGATAATGCTTCGTCAGCCAACGCCGCCAGCGAATCTCCAGCATCTGGGTAAAAAAGGTCTGGGAAACTGCGGCGACAATATATAACGTGGCCAGCCCGAGAAAAATCAGCATCTGGTGCCAGGCGGCATTCACCGCAAAGCGCTGCAGGGCATTCCAGAACACCGCATACCATTCGGTAATACGGTAGGAAATAAAGACCATGAACAGGTTGAGCAGGATAATGCAGGCAAACACCCCGCGTGCCATCCAGCGCTCCTCGGAGTGCCACCAATAAGGCTTGGTCATCTGCCATAGGTCACGGAAAAATGCGCCGTTAAACTGCTTCATGCACGGCCTCTGAAGAATATCTGTTCAACATCCACGCATACGCTCCTCATCCGCCGCGATCACGCCGGCGCAAATTTTGCTAGTCTTAGGGTGATTATCATAACCCGCAAAGCTCAGGAGGATAGCATGGCTCAAGCCAAAAACCATTCCCGCCGCCACTTCATGGAAGGTCTCGCGGCCGGGGTCGGTGCTTTGGCCGTCGCTGGTCAGGGCAAGGCCGGGGACATGCTGGAACCCAGCAAGAACAAAGCGGTCTACCAACTCAATAAATCTGATGCGGCCTATATTTTAGATATTCTGCACAGTGCGGCAACGGTCCTGCAGCATTTCAATAACGACGCAGACATCGTCATTGATTGTTTCGGACCCGGTATCTGGCTGCTGGTCAAAACGGAAAAAAACCATCACCACTACGAAAAATTCATTATGGAACAGGTACAAAGTCTGTCTATGTATGGCGTGGTCTTTAATGCTTGCGAGCAAACCATGAAGACCGTCAAAATCGACAAGGCCAGTCTGATTCCTGAGGCGAAGCCGGTATTCAGCGGCGCAGTGGACCTTATCATCCTGCAACAGAAGGGTTACGCCTATATCTCCTGGTAAGCGCCGCAACATGCCTGGCGACGATGATGCTGCAGGGCAGGCAGATTACTGCGACAGCGCTGCAAAAATTCCATGTCAACCTGGGCCAGCGCGACTCCTTCACCCTGGTCCAGACGGGCCAGCACCTGACCCCAGGGATCAATAATCATACTGCCGCCGAAGGTCTGACGGCCATTCTGGTGCAAACCACCCTGATCAGCGGCGAGCACATAGGCCTGGTTCTCAATGGCACGCGCCCGCAACAGACACTCCCAGTGCGCGGCACCCGTCTGCTGGGTAAAGGCGCTGGGGACGGCCAGTAATTCAGCCCCCGCATAACAGCGGTACAACTCCGGGAAGCGTAGGTCGTAGCAGACAGAGAGGCCAAGCTGGCCCCAGGGCGTGGTCACGGCCACCGGGGTCCTGCCGGGAGCAATGGTGCGGGACTCGCGGTAACTTTCGCCGCCCGCCAGATCGACGTCAAAGAGGTGTATCTTGTCATAACGCGCCTGGCGTTGCCCGGCGGGGTTGAAGGCCAAGCAGGCGGCATAGCAGCGTCCGTCAGGGGCGGCCAGGGGAATACTGCCCCCTATCAACCACAGGCCAAAGCGCTGCGCCTGCGCTGCCAACCAGGACTGGATCGGGCCATCGCCATCCATTTCCATAATGGCCAGTTTGGCTTTTTCGTCGCGTCCCATGAGCGCAAAATTCTCAGGCAAGAGCACCAGTTGCGCCCCCCCCATAGCCGCCTGCGCCAGCAGAGACTCGGCATGGGCGAGGTTATCCGCCAGCACCTCCGAAGACACCATCTGCACTACGGCAACCTGGACTTTCATGGTCTTTCCCCTCCGGTTTTGGCCGGTGCGTGGACCTGACGCACCACCGGATGCTTCCAGGGCCCATCCACCTGATAACGCCATTCTAGCACCTTGCCCGATTTCCCGAAGAGGGCGGGACCAAGAATCGGAAAATGTCCGAGGAGCAAGTCAAAACTCTGCAAGGGATAGACCTGCAACCCCATACTCATGGTTCGGTGTGTCAAGTCGACAGCGCCAACCCCCTTCATTTCGAGCGCGCTGGACTCAAGGCGTAGATTGCGGGTATGGGCGACACCATCCTGCACCTGGAAATCGGCAAAAAGCTTGGAAAAGAACAAGCCGCTGCCGAAGAGCGGGCGATAATCAAAGGTGATAACGTCCTGAAATAACGATGTAGGATTCAGGAAGACGAGCCAGGAAATATCCGTACCCAATTTTCCGAGTCGACCATTCCACAGCTTTGATTGTATGTTTCCGCTGAGATGCGCCACGGAGAAATCCCAGGGCGCGCCCGGCCAGGACAGCTTTCCCGCATAATCGGCACGGCCGTAGTCCAGGGTATCCATGCCGATGTCCTGCAGAACAGGGGCGATATTATTGCTGCGGACATTACCCTGAAAGGTCGACTGGCCAACTCCGGCGCCCTGCCACGACCCTTTAAAGTCCCATTGACTGCCGGCCCAATCGCCTTTGAGCATAGATATGTTCCAGCCGGTCTTCGATCGCCCGGCATCCAGCAACACGTCATGCACCTTGTGGCCCCGCCAATCGAGTTGCGCGATATGGGTATGCAGCGTCAGCGGATTACCCGCGGCTCCCCGCAGTGTTTGCGAAAGGATGGCGGAAGAGGACCCAGAGGATGTCGGTGCCGCGATGCTTAATTTCTGGATGTCCAGATGCAATTGAGCAGGGACCATGGGCTGCGGCGCGTGCGCATACTGTAAGACGCCGGATAACCGGGGGCTGGCGCATTGCAGATACAGCTTTTTCTCCGCCGCCACCCGGCCGCGCATCTGCACATCCGGCCAATCCTGTTCCAGAAAACGCAGATGCCGCCAATGCAGGTCGAAGCGGATTTCCGGCCATGTCCCGCGGTCTGCTCCGCCTTTCAGCATACTCAGCCACGGCCCTACGGAGAGGCTATCACCAAGGCCCCGAAGGGAAAACCCATTACTGGGCAGCGACGGAGGGATTTCTCCACCCAAACGGGCCGCGCCAGCCTTCCATCGCCAGCCGGATTTCTCCCGTTGCCAGTCCAGGACCGCAGACCCCATGGGCAGATTGAAATTGACTTGCAGACGGTGAGCCACGTTACCATGGCCTTGCGCGGTCAGGCTGCCACCCTTGCCTGATGCCCAATTCAAGGGCGCCGGCAAAGTACTACGACTTTGGCGCAGGTCGGCACTGCCTTTGAAACGCAACTCGTCGTTTAACAATGTACCGCTACCCTGATATGGAACGGCACCACTGAAAGCCGTGCGCCAGCGCTCCGGCATCGGCAGATCCGCCGCTTGTAGCGCACCCTGCAGTGAAAAATGCAGGCGCGGCACGGTCGCCAGTTGACTGGCCCGCAGGCTCGCCTGCACGGGACCACCGGCAAAAATGCCTTGCAGCCCGCCAACCTGAATCTTATCCCGCTGAAAATAAATCGGCCCTTGTATACCGGTCGCCTGCCAACCACTCCATCCGGCTCCCGCATGACGGATATCGATTCGGCCATCCACCTGGCTTTTCTCAGCCCCGAAAGGGATGCTGAAGGCTAATTGTAATTGTCCCTGCCCGCTCAGACGCAGAGGCATATTCGCCACGGCCTTGCCCTCCAGTATGGGTGTTTCCCGCAAAAAGGGCAGCAATTTATCCAACGGGATCGGCGTCTTCAAGGTTACCTGCAGCGGTGAAGTATGCGCTGCGAAAAGATGGTTGAGATCGATGCTGACGGAAGCAACCGGCATCCCGAAAATGTCACCCTGATGGCTCTGAACGGAAAGGCGGTCTCCCAGCCAGAGGAGTTGCGCGTTCACTTGCGTCGCCATTGGCCAGTGCGGGGCATAATGCAGGGTCACATGGCGAAAATTCGCCCGCAGCGAAAAATGTCCGCCCAGCGCCTGGCGGGGAAGGTGATTCCATGGTCCCCGCCACCGCAGATCAGCATGCTGCAATGACCCCGCCTGAAATGCCTGCAGCAACCAGTGGCGCAGGGCAGGACTAATACCGCTCTGCGGTACGAAATCCGCCAGCGCCGTCGCGGGCATATCGTCAAGCTGAGCCTTCAGACGTAATTGCTGGCCCTGCACCGCGAGGCTGGCGTGCAGGTGACCAGGACCCTTAAACGCGATCGGATTGGCCTGAATCGTCCAGTCTGCCTCTGTTTTCCGGGCGGCAATCCGTGCCGAAATTTCCTGCAAGTGCAGCGGTGCCGCGAAGTGCTGCGGCCAGTCCAGGATAAGCTTCGGACTAACCATATGAAATTTTAAGACTTCCGGGCGAAGGACGAGGTCGCCGCTAAGGCCCTGCACGCCGAACCAGTATCCATGGGGCGGGACACCAATGTCATGAAGTACGGCCTGAAGCTCCCAAGTGGCGGGCTGGTGGTGTTCGGCGCTGTGTGAGCGGAAGCGCAGGTCGCGCAGGCTACCTTGCCACCGTTGCTGAGGTATCCACCGGAGTTGCGCGGGGAGGACCATCTCCGGCACGTTCCGGAGAAGTGCGGCGGGAAACAGTGGCGTTTGCACCTGCCATTGCAGGCGATGGCGCCAGTTGAGCCCCACGCGCATTGCCAAAGATTGTGCGGCAAGTCCTGTCAAATCAGCAAGCTGCAATGTCCCGGCGGAACCCGTTCCAACCCAGCCCAGATGGCCATGGATCTGTGCCCACTGCTTGCCGTCCACCCCGGCGTCATGCACGGCAAATTGCCCGGTAGCGGTGCGCGGCAAACCATAACGCCATTGCAGGCGCCCGCTGCCACTCACGTTTCCGCTCAGCATCGGCAGGCGCGGATCCGCGAGATGAAGCCACGGCAGCGGCAACGATTGCAATATCCAATTACCACTGCCGGAGGAACGCCCCGGACGGGTAAAAACGCCATGCGCCACTCCTGAGTAGCGCAACAAGCCTTGCGGTGACCAGCGCACCCGCACCTGCATCCGTGGACGCAGACCACCGCTGCTCTGCCACCGTACCTGCAGAGAAACGGGAGCGGCCTGCAACTGGGGGCGCCATTGTAGGGTCAGGTGCTGAACATCCACATGAGCCCAGTCCAGATCCAGTGGCACCAGTGGCAAAGGCGACCCGCCACGTCCCAGCGACTGTCCGGCCACCTGCCAGCCGCCGTTGGCCGCCTGAACGACGGACACCTCGCCGTCCGCAACGCGGAAATCCCGCGCCACCAGGTCCCCCCAGAGCAGTGGCAGGGCAAAAAGGCGCAGGTGCACCCCGTGCAGCGCCAGTTCCGGCTGTGCAGACGGACCCACCCGCAACGTGGCCAATTCCAGCGACGGTCCCCAGTTCCAGCCCAAGCGCATTCCGCGCACCTGCACCGGAGCACCCCAAGCCCGCGACAGGTATTGAGAAACATAGGGACGCAATAATTCCAGATGGGGAATCAGCAGAAGATAAAAAACCACCGTCGGCAACACCAGCACGGTCGGCACGATGGCCAGCAGCCAACCGCCCGCCCGGCGGGCACCGGCAAAAGTCAGGCGTAAGCGCGGCAAGGCACGCCTCTCCTTGAAAGCCCGCAATATCAGCCAACCCGTCCGGTCAACGCCGGTAAACGCCGTGAGGTAATGTAATGTGCTCCCTGCTACGATTCTCTCTGCGGATCGCGTTACCATATAGCACCGCGTAACGCGCCAACGGTAACCGCACAAAATCCTAGCACAAGAAGCACCACAGAGCCTCATGCGGACCCCAAAACAGAGATTAAGTTACACTGCCCATACACACGATGCGGAACACCACCGGAAGGAGCACGCATGGCGGCCCCCGAGTTACCCGAGGAAATCATCCACGCCATTAACCTGTTACCCCTGGAAGCGGCGGCGATCACCGGACCGCTCGAAACCACCTGGGCCGCCCTCTCTGCTGAGGAGCAGACCGAGCTCCGACACCTGGGATCCGCCTTTGCCGCACATTGGGCACATATCGCTTGTGTCAGCCCCTTTGCGCGCCAACTCCTCCTCCGTCATCCCCACTGGTTGCCGCGCCTTGCACGCGGCGGACACAGCGACCTTGCCACCAGCCATGGACTCAGCAGCGACGTCTTCCTTGCCAATCTGCGCCAGTACCGCAATGCCCGTATGGTAGAAATCATCTGGCAGGATCGTCAGCCCGGCGAACATTATCCAGAGACAGTAGCCGCCCTCAGCGAGCTGGCCGAAATCTGTCTGCAACAGGCTTATGCTTATGGCGTAGAGATGCTGCGCCAGCGCCATGGCATCCCCCGCAACGACGACGGTCAAGAGGTGCCTTTCACCATCCTCGGCATGGGCAAGCTGGGCGGGCGCGAACTCAACCTCTCCTCCGACATCGACCTCATCTTCTGCTACGGCGAAGACGGCGAGACGGATGGCCCCATCCCCCTCGACAACAGCACATACTTCCAACGCCTCGGTCGCTGGCTGATTCAGGCCCTCGATCAGCGGACGGCGGACGGCTTCTGCTTCCGCGTCGACATGCGCCTACGCCCTTTCGGAGATGCCGCCCCCCTCTGCATCTCCGTCGCGGCCATGGAGCAATACTATCAGGTGCATGGCCGCGGCTGGGAGCGCTACGCCTTTATCAAGGCGCGCCCCGTCGCGGGTGACCTCGCCTTAGGCCAAAACCTCCTCCACACCCTGCGCCCTTTTGTCTATCGCCGCTACCTGGACTACACCGCCCTCACCGGCCTGCGGGAAGTCAAAGCCCTCATGGATGCGGAACAGGGTGGCAGCAGCAACGACATCAAAAAGGGCCAAGGCGGCATCCGTGAAATCGAGTTTGTCTGTCAATCCCTGCAAATTATCCACGGTGGCCGCCAACCCGCCCTGCGCAGCACCAACACCCTGGATACCCTTGCGGCCATCGCCAGTGCCGGATTACTGCCCGCGGACGATACCGACCAGCTGCGCCGCGCTTATCTTTTTTTGCGCAATACTGAACATTGCCTGCAAATGGTCGATGATCAGCAGACTCAGCAATTACCGCACTCTGAGCTGGAATGGCAACGCCTGGCCTGCGGCATGGGTTTCCCTGATGTCATGACCATGCGCGAAACCCTCGACACCTTCCGCCAGCAGAACCACATCATCTTTCAGCGCACCCTGGCCTCCGGGAAGGATGATCGCCAGGGTAAAAACAGCAACGGAGAGAAACTCTGGCAACGCGCTCAGACCAATGCGCTGGAAACCGTTCCCAGCGATCTGCTCCAGGTCCTGCGCTTCACGGCACCGGAAGCCGTATGGACGCGCCTCTGGCGTTTCACTCACAGCCGCGATGTGGCCAGCCGCCTCTCTACAGAAGGACGTCAACGCCTCGATCGCCTGCTTCCACTGGCCCTCGATCTCTGCAGCGCCCAGCCAGACACCGACGCCTGGTTACATCGCTTCCTCACCCTCATTGAGGCCATTCTGGGGCGTGCCAACTACCTCGCCCTGCTTGCGGAAAATCCACCGTACCTCATGCGCATCGCGGAGTTACTGCACAGCCCCTGGCTGGCACAGGAACTGGCACGCTTCCCCATCCTGCTGGATGACGTACTCGGCGACACAGTCATCAGCCCCGAGCACTGGCCGCAGGCCCTCGCTGCACAGTTACAGCTCGCTGAAGATATGGAAGAACGAATGGATGCCCTGCGGCGCTTCAAAAACGCCGAAGTCCTGCGCCTTGCCGCCGCCTTCTGGACGAACCAGATGCCTGTGGAAACTCTGCTCCCCCAACTCAGTGACCTCGCCCAGCTTACCCTGCAAACCGCATTGGCCTGGGCCGAAGCGGAAATGCAGCGCCGCCACGGCAGCGTGCGGACCGGCAACGGCCAAGTGGCCCCCTTCATCGTTATCGCCCTCGGCAAACTGGGCGGCCGGGAAATGGGCCTTGCCTCCGATCTCGACCTGGTCTACCTCTATGACGCATCCCTCGACACCGAAAGCGACGGTACCCTGCCCCTTCCTGCCCCTACCTGGTTTGCCCGTCTCGGACAACGGCTTATTCACATCCTCAGCACCCTCACCCGTGCCGGTCTGCTCTACCAAATCGACATGCGCCTGCGCCCGAGTGGGCAATCCGGGCCTCTGGTCACGACGTTGGATGCCTTCAGCCGCTATCAGCACGAATCCGCCTGGACCTGGGAACATCAAGCCCTCACCCGTGCCCGCTGGGTCGCCGGGGATAGGGAACTCGGTGCCCGTTTTACCCGCTTGCGTGCAGAAATCCTCGGTCGGCCGCGCCATCCCGAGCAGTTAGTGGAAGACGTCCGCAGCATGCGGCAGCGCATTTATCGGAGCAAAACCATCGCTCAGGACGCCTTTCACCTCAAACTGAGCCCCGGTGGCCTCACAGATATCGAGTTTCTCGTACAATTTGCTATGCTAGGGGCTTGCTCCCGGCAGCCGACGCTATGCCAGGATACCGGGACCGCCGCAGGGATAGCCGCACTGACCCGCGCGGGTATCTGGAACGCGGAACGGGGCGCCGTCCTCGGGCAAGCCTGGCGACTGTACCGCCAGGAAGAAAACCGGCGCTGGCTGAATTTGCAGGGCAACGAAATTCGCACTGCAGCGGTTCCCGATTGGGACGCGCTACAAGCCGCAGCGCATGGAGTGCGGGAGATTTGGCAGGAACTCATTGGCAGTTATAGCGATTAACAGGAGATGTGACGATGTCCATGGCGGAACGCGACGGTTTTATCTGGTTTGACGGCAAGATGGTCCCCTGGCGGGAGGCCACCGTGCATGGCCTCACCCACAGCCTACATTACGGCATGGGCTGTTTTGAGGGCGAACGTGCCTATGCCACCCTCCAGGGCACCGCCATTTTCCGCCTGCCGGAACACACCAAACGCCTCTTCAACAGCGCCAAGATTTTGCAGATGGAGGTCCCCTTCACGCAAGAGCAGATCAACGACGCCACCAAAGAAGTCATCCGCGCTAATAAGCTGGAGTCCGCTTATATCCGCCCCCTACTCTTCTACGGTGCTGAAGGTATGGGCTTGTCCGCCAAGGGACTCAAGGTCCATGCACTCATCGCCGCCTGGAGCTGGGGCAGCTATTTGGGCCAGGAAGCGCTGGAAAAAGGGATCCGCGTCAAGGTGAGTTCCTTCAGCCGTCACCATGTCAACGTGCACCTGTGCAAGGCCAAGGCCACCGGCAACTACATGAACTCCATGCTGGCCCAGCGCGAGGCTTCGTCCTGCGGCTATGATGAAGCCCTGCTGCTGGATCGTGAAGGCTATGTCGCGGAAGGTTCTGGCGAAAATATCTTTATGATCCGCGACGGCATTCTTTACACGCCGACACTGACCAGCGCCCTGGAGGGTATCACCCGCGATACCATCCTGCGCTTCGCCCGCGAAGCCGGCATCCCCATCGTCGAGAAGCAACTGACCCGCGACGAGTTCTATATTGCCGACGAAGCCTTCTTCACCGGCACCGCGGCGGAAGTCACCCCCATCCGCGAGATTGATGGCCGGGTCATCGGCGAAGGGCATCGTGGTCCGGTCACCGAAATGCTGCAAAGCCGCTACTTCGACACCGTAACCGGGCGCCGCGATGACCATCCGGAATGGCTGCATCACGTTGGCTGACCCCATGACCCAACCCATCAAGTGCTGTGACCAGAGCTATACCGAGGTGGAAGCCAAAGACCTCCCCCTCTACTGCCCCATGCCCAGCATGAGCCGCTGGAACGGGCACCCCCGGGTCTTTCTCAAGATCGAAGAAACCGGAGAAGTCCGCTGCCCGTATTGCGGGACACTTTATGTACTCAAGGGCTGGCCAGTAAAGAAGGCGGCGGGGCACTGAAAAGCATCGGCATGACTACTCTAAGATTTCGGCAGCCACTGCAAAAACGCCTCTGATCCTAAATACCCTTCCTGCTGCGCGGCCATCTTGCCGTCGGCACCTACGGCGATGAAGGCGGGAGGGCCGACCAGATTGTGACGTTTCAGGAGGACACGACTGGCGGCATCATCCTTTGTTACATCCACGCGGATCAGCACCCATCCCCGTAAAGCGGCCCGCACCCGCGGATCGGCGAAAGTGACTTTATCCATACGCACGCATTCCACGCACCAGCTTGCCCAGTAATCCACCAGTACCGGCTTGCCGTGAGCTTGCGCCAGCGCATTCTGTAAAGCCTCCGGAGTTTTTACCACGCTAAAGTGCAGCGCACCCGGCCGAGTTTCCTGATGCGCCGGTCCTGCCGTGTAAGGTGTCAGTGGTTGTAACGGATCACTGGCCCCACTCAGTGCCCCCAAGCCCATAACCAAACCATAGGCCAGCAATAAGACGCCGACACCTTTCCAGAAACGGCGCCAGCCCGAAGCGCCCGCCGCCATCACATCCAGCGCGCCAAGATACATGGCGCTGATCACCGCCAGCGCTGACCACAAGGCCAGACTCACCGGCGCCGGCAAAACCCGAGCCAGTAGCCAGATAGCGACGCCCAACATCAATACGCCAAAAACCGCTTTGACGGCATCCATCCAAGCGCCAGCGCGCGGCAACAAATGGCCAGCGGAAGTGCCGATGATCAGTAAGGGCACCCCCATCCCCAAACTGAGCACGAAGAGCGATAATCCGCCAAGGAAAACATTCCCCGTCTGCGAAATAAAGAGCAGCCCGCCCGCCAGGGGTGCCGCCACGCAAGGTCCGACAATCAGCGCTGACAGTGCCCCCATGACAAAGGTACTGAACAGATGTCCGCCCCGTCCCGTGCCCGCCAGGCGCGTCTGGATACTGCTCGGCATTTGCAGTTCGTAAAAATCAAACATGGATAGTGCCAACAGCACAAAAATAAATGCAAAAACCCCCAGTACCCAAGGGCTCTGAAAGGCTGCCTGCATATAGGCCCCAGTCACCGCCGCGAGCACTCCGGCGATCGTATAAGTCAGTGACATCCCCAGCACATAGGCGATGGAAAGCGCAAAGGCACGTGAGCGTTGCTGGCCGTGCCCTGCCTCCTGCCCGATAATCAGCGCCGAGAGAATAGGGATCATGGGGAAAATACAGGGTGTGAACGCCAGACCCAGCCCGGAGAGGAAAAAGAGCCCCAACGTGAGCCAGAAACGACCCTGCAAAGCCCCCGCGATGGCCCCGGCATTACTCGTCGGGCTGATCGCGGCAGATGTGGCCACCACGTTCGGTGACTGCACAACAGGCGCCGCCGGAGATGCCATAGCTTGCCGGGGCAAAGCCAGCCTGATCGTCTTGGTCTGCTCAGGGTAACAAACGCCGGCATTGGCACAGCCCTGATAGGTGCCTTTTAGTTCAATGAACGCAGGGGCCGTTCCTTGGATGGTGAAAGGTACCGTGAGGGTATTTTGTCCTTCCAGCACCCGTACTTTGCCAAAGGCGGGATCATTCAGCATCATCCCCGTGGGCAAGGTGTAACGACCGAGGATAATGCTGCCCGGAGTCACGGAGAATTTTATCCGGTCGCGGTACAGGTGGTATCCCGGCGCCACATTCCAGCGCAGTTGCAACTGGTCGTGGCCGCTCAGTCTCGCGTCAAAGCGAAAGGCCTGGTCCGGCGCCAAAAATGGTGCAGCGTGGGTTAACGGTAGCCAAAACAGCAGCAGGAAACCGAAAATGGCACTCCACACCGATGCGTTCCTGGCCCGAATGGTCCTATTCCCTGCTCCAATTTTCATCCCTGCATCGCTCCTCACCACGCTGTCATTACCCTGCGGACATTTTCCGCAGGTTATCCGTTCCTTAAGGCAGCAAGAACTGCGCCACCACGCAGAGGATACGGGGTCTCAGAAAGAAATCCCAGAGGCATGGAACTTTCTGCAGACCTCGTTCTCTAATCCTTTGCAAGCGGCTGTAATGGTTGCGAGCGCATGTTTCTTCCTCCTTTGGTGGTTTTGGGCGGACCTCACGGTCCGCCCTTCTTTTATCCGACCGGTCGGAATGTAATTTGCCAGCGTTCCTGTAATTTGCTAATATTTTTCGCTGCAGTCAGTAGCAGGCTGCAGCGCATGTTTCTTTCCTCCTTTGTGGTTTTAGGGCGATTAAAGTCGCCCTTTTTTGCGCGGAGCAGCCTGTGTCCCTCTCAGCCGAAAGACCTTTTACTCTGGTTCATCCCAACGGGGAACGCGTTTGCGGACTCATTCATGAAACCCATACTGACCCCGTCGGCGTCTTTCTGCCCGGCTTCGCCTCCAACATGGAGGGCGCCAAATCACGACTCCTCGCCTGCAACGCACAAGCGCAAGGCTGGTCCTGGGTACGCTTTGATCCGCGTGGCGTCGGACGCTCGGACGGACTGTTTCAGGCCCTGACTCTGTCCCGCTATCTGGCGGACCTCCAATTGATTTTGCAAATGCTGGAAAACCGTCCAGTGCTTTTGGTAGGCTCCAGCCTGGGTGGCTGGCTGGGCACCATCGCCGCCACCCGCTGGCCAAAACAGATCCGCGCCCTGTTACTCATCGCCCCCGCCTACAACTTTATTCAGGAAATTTTCCGGAACCTGCCCGCTGACGAACAACAAGCCTGGCAGGACACCAACCTGCGCTGCTGGGGAGATCCTTATGGCCTCGGCGAACTGCACATGCGCTTTGATCTGGTGGCAGACAGTTGGCGCTACGATTTTCTGCGCTTCCCGCCTTATCTGCGTTGTCCCGTAGAAATTCTCCACGGCAGCGCCGATAAGGACGTACCCCTTGCCCTCAGTTATCAGTTCGCCGCCCGCGCCCATGCGCCGGAACTGGCTATCCGCCCCTTACCGGGCGTCAATCATCGCTTGCAAGGCGCCGATACTGTGCTCCTGCGCAGTCTGCAATCCCTTTGGACCCGTATTTCCTAAACGAACACCTCAGCTCCGGCCGCCCCTTGACAGAACATTCTCAGCGCCTATCATTAGCACTCGATGGGTGTGACTGCTAACAGCACCCAGGATGGAGTCATCCACTAACCTGTATAAAACGAGGAAATGCTCAATGAAATTGCGTCCTTTGCATGATCGTGTCGTCATCCGTCGTCTGGAAGAAGAACAAAAGACTGCGGGCGGGATTATCATTCCCGACACTGCCAAAGAAAAGCCTGTACAGGGTGAAATCGTTGCCGTTGGCCATGGCAAAATTCTGGAAGACGGCAAGATTCGCGCCCTCGACCTCAAAGTCGGCGATCGCGTGCTGTTCGCTAAATATGCCGGCACCGAGATCAAGGTAGACGGCGAAGAACTGTTGGTGATGCGTGAAGACGACATCATGGCGGTCGTCGAAAAGTAAGCATTGCTGAATATCCCAACCCTATCCACATATTTTGAGGAGTATTTATGCCAGCTAAACAAGTAGCCTTTGCCGAACATGCCCGCGAGAAGATGTTGCGCGGCGTTAACGTGCTTGCCGATGCCGTCAAGGTCACCTTAGGTCCCAAGGGCCGCAACGTGGTGCTCGACAAATCTTTCGGTGCCCCCACCATCACCAAGGACGGCGTCTCCGTCGCCAAGGAAATCGAACTGGCCGACAAGTTCGAGAACATGGGCGCGCAGATGGTGAAAGAAGTCGCCTCCCAGGCTTCCGACGAAGCCGGTGACGGCACTACCACCGCTACCGTTCTGGCCCAGGCCATCATCCGCGAAGGCCTCAAGGCCGTCATCGCCGGCATGAACCCCATGGACCTGAAGCGCGGCATCGACAAGTCGGTCATCGTCATCGTCGAAGAGTTGAAGAAGCAGTCCAAGCCCTGCAAGACCCAAAAGGAAGTGGCTCAGGTAGGCACCATCTCCGCCAACTCTGACGACTCCATCGGCAAGATCATTGCCGAAGCCATGGAGAAGGTCGGCAACGAAGGCGTCATCACCGTGGAAGAAGGTTCCGGCCTCGCCAATGAGCTGGACGTCGTCGAAGGTATGCAGTTCGACCGCGGCTACCTCTCCCCCTACTTCGTCAACAACCAGGACAAGATGGTTGCCGAGCTAGAGAATCCTTACATCCTCCTGCACGACAAGAAAATCTCCTCCATCCGTGACATGCTGCCCATCCTGGAGCAGGTCGCCAAGTCCAGTCGTCCGCTGCTGATCGTCGCTGAAGATGTCGAAGGCGAGGCGTTGGCTACCCTGGTCGTCAACACCATGCGCGGCATCATCAAGGTCGCTGCGGTCAAGGCCCCTGGCTTTGGTGATCGTCGCAAGGCGATGCTCGAAGACATGGCCATTCTGACCGGCGGTCGCGTGGTTTCCGAAGAAATCGGTATGAAGCTGGAGAGTACCACCCTCGCCGATCTCGGCCAGGCCAAGAAAATTGTCATCGACAAGGAAAACACCACCATGATCGATGGCGCTGGTCAGCAGAGCGAGATCAAGGCGCGCGTTGAGCAGATCCGTCGTCAGATGGAAGATGCCAGCTCCGACTACGATCGCGAGAAGCTTCAGGAGCGCGTGGCCAAGCTGGCCGGTGGCGTTGCCGTCATCAAGGTCGGTGCCGGTTCCGAGATGGAAATGAAGGAAAAGAAGGCTCGTGTCGAAGACGCCCTGCACGCTACTCGTGCGGCTGTCGAAGAAGGCATCGTCCCCGGCGGCGGCGTGGCGCTGGTCCGTGCCCGTCACGCACTGGAAGGCTTCAAGACCGCCAACCACGACCAGGACATGGGTGTTGCCATCATCCGTCGTGCCATCGAAGAGCCACTACGCCAGATCGTCGCCAATGCCGGCGGTGAAGGCAGCGTAGTGCTGAACAAGGTTGTGGGCGGTAAAGACGGCTACGGCTACAACGCCGCCACCGACGAATATGGCGACATGTTCGAGATGGGCGTCATCGACCCGACCAAGGTCACCCGTACCGCGTTGCAGAAGGCCTCCAGCATTGCCGGCCTGATGATCACCACGGAAGCCATGATCACCGAACTGCCGAAGAAAGACGACAAGTCCGGTGGTGACATGGGTGGTGACATGGGTGGTATGGGCGGCATGGGTGGTATGGGCGGTTTCTAAGCCCCACTCCCCGACGTCTGTAGCGTCAGCAAACCGGCCCTTTGGGGCCGGTTTTTTTATGGGTCATGCGTCTCAACGCAACTGTATGTGGGCGCTATACAAACGGCAATATGCAAAACAAGGTTGGAAACCGCAAGCCCAGCGGCTTTGATCGATCGGATGGTCTTAAATGCTTCTGGTTGGAACGTCCCATTGGACGGTAGGCAGCGGAACGCGATCAGTCTTTGAGTTCCAGTTGGACCGCATCAGTCCTTGTGGTAACCGGACGTGATAATGCAATTTCCAACGCTGTTTCAAGCCGAATTACCCGCTCCGTTAGATTCTCAATCTTTTCCTGCTGTGACTTTGCTGTGCCGGCCAGTGCCTCAACCTTGTCATTCATCTTGATGACGGTGGTTAACGCATCCCACATCTTGTTCGTGATTGCCATCAATACACCCGCCCAGATTCCATGGCTGCAATACGTTTGTTTGAGGTATCCACAAAGGACAATGCGTCGTCAACGGCAGCACTCGCCTGGGCAGTTGTCTTCAACATCTGGTCAATCATCCCCTCCAGCATCTTCTCGTCCTCGCTCGGGCAGAACGACGAGGCGGCGCGGCGTAGAAACTCTCCCATCGACATATGAGCGTCCCGGGCCATCTTGGCGATCAGTGCCTTCTCCTGCGAAGTCACCAGAACCGGAATGCGTTCATTGGCTGTTGCCATTGCTTTCTCCTTGCATGTGCATGTTCAGCACATGCGTATCATAAATGGAGCCCGCAAAAAATCAAGTGGGCTTGCAACCATGTTTTGCACAAAACGGAGGTTGGTCGGGTTTGATGCGAGCAAAGACTTCCCACCTCAGTTTGCACATAGCCATACAAACCATCAACACAGAATGAAGACCTGGGGTGCCCATTTTTTCATCATAAGAGACTGTCTCCTGATGCACATTATCGAAATCGTGCTGGAACGCATCTTGTCCAATGAATTTGTATATTTCATTCAAGACCATCCCAGGATTCTCCACCAGGCTCTCGTATTGAACCAGCATGAGTCTGGAGGCTTGCATTCCATGTACAGCCTGTCTGAGTGCGTCAAGGGCATAGCCTACGAGGCCAAGCGGTCCTGTCACGTTATTCACGTGCATATAAACCGTTCCTCCCGACGAGCTATGATCGAAAGTGGTGTACGGGCAGATTACATCTGACTTGAGTGAGGTGGCGCACTGTTGCTACAAAGGGTTTGCCGACCAATGAGCAACGAGGAGTGCGCCGTGAAAGATAGTACCGTTTTTGAGAGTGGTATGGGAGAGCTGGGCCTGGGCATTGAAGGCGTACTTCGGCGAGCGGCACGTTCCCTGATCGAACAGGCC
>NZ_JAAZTY010000190.1 GCF_018854775.1 Acidithiobacillus ferriphilus
AAGCGGCGGTGGCGGGATTCTCGCGCGAGCGCTTCCCAGCGGAGAGATTATGGACAACATGATGTCCAAGGCGATAGCTCTTGGCTTTTTATTGTTCACGATTGCCACCATCCTCGGTGCTGTGTGGGCGGCCAAGGCCTGGGGCGGTTTTTGGTCATGGGATCCCAAGGAAACCTGGGCGCTGATCGTGTGGCTGAACTATGCGGGATATCTTCATGCGCGCACCAGCAAGGGATGGCGTGGCAAGCAGATGGCGTGGTGGTCATTTATGAGTCTATGGGTAGTCACCTTCTGCTTTCTTGGCGTCAACCTCTTCCTTTCCGGATTGCATTCCTATGGCAAACTGTAACTAAACTTCATAATCACATGACCATGCAATCAACGCCGGGGTGCGGCGCAGTCTGATTTTGGAAAGGCGGTTGCACCGTCACTAGCGAACCCGGAGCATCCCATCCTGATCGGGAAAGTCGGGTTTGCTGCAAAAAAGTCCTTGCATACATGTATAAAAGTCATTATGGTGTCCTACTGGACAAGTCGTCCGAATTTAACGTAATGTTAGGAAGTTCTTAAACATGGCAACTGGTACAGTAAAGTGGTTCAACGACAGTAAAGGTTTTGGTTTCATCACGCCGGAAGATGGCAAGGAGGATGTGTTTGTGCATCATTCTGCTATCCAGGGCAGCGGCTTTAAGACTCTGGCGGAAGGCGCGCGCGTAACGTTTAATAGCGTTCGCGGCCCGAAAGGCATGCAGGCTGAGGACGTGCGCGAGGCATAATCCTTTTTCGGATGATCGCCACAGGGCGCCGCTCTTTTGCGGCGCTTTTTTATGCTGTCATGTGTCTGTTATGGCCTGGGTGGGGTGCGATGATGTCTGTCGTCGTCTTGCGTCAGAGCATAGAGGTATGAGGCAATTATCCCGAGCATGCCACCAATCACCACGCCAGCGATTAAATACTCTAAAGATTGCTGTGCGTAAGGCTGTGCGAGGCGCTCAAGACCGTGAAGGTTTTTTCCGTCTGTCATGACGATGCTGAAAGGTAGTTGCCCGATAAGCGGGACCGCTGGACGGAGAAGATAAGCCACACCTCCGCCCAGTGCGGCAAAAATGACTATAAACATGCTTCTTATTCCGATACCTTCAAAAAAGCTGTTGTGACGACGGTTAGTCATAAAAATTTTGCCAGTCAACAATAATCATCGGTGATCCTCACTTTAGCGGTTAATCGATAGGCGGACAAGAGCCCGCTGCGTGACCGGCCTCAACGCATTGCTTTTTTTGCCAACATCGCCTATCTACAGGAAGAACAGCCCATCAGGGGTTTGGTTCCATGATCCGTAGGGCCTTTCGTAACCGATCCTTCTTAAGGAAGGTCAGCGTGCCTTTCATTCATCTGCTGTCCGCTTTTGCCAAACGGCCGGAGCGCTCTATCCACGCTTTTTTTGTTGGTATTACCTTATTGATCGTGGGATTTCTCGTATCCAATACGATAAATGCCAGAAATGCCGCCCATGCTGTATTGCATGGCAAAGCCGCAGAGGCGGGGCATGTTGTCGCAGACGGGGTGGCACTGCAAATCCGTGCCCATTTTCATGATTTGATGTTTCTTCGGGATAGCTTCCTCCAAAAGGGATCTGGAACGCTGATCCCCAGCGCCAAAGCGCTGGCCGTTTTTACGGCTTTTCGCCAAACACATCCGGCCATCATCGCCATCAATATTCAGAATCCCGCCGGCCATCTCATCGTCTGGTCGAGTCAAAAGCCGTCTTCCCATCCCATCATTGCTTCGGACAAGGTATTTCATGCGCTGCAAGACGATCCGAATCAATCTCTGGGGACACCATTCTTTGACACGCGGGATCAGACCTGGGTACTGCCCCTGCGCGAACGCTTCAGGGATAACGAAGGCCGCGTGCTGGGTTTTATCGGATCGCCATTTCTCCTGTCAAGAATGAGCAGCATTCAGATCCCTCCGATGATTCAGGGGGTGGTCCTGAGTCTTTCCGACGGCAAGGCGATATCCCTCTGGAAGGATGGACACTGGTTCCCGCCGGGCCTGCCCCTGCCCCGCCCCGTAGATGAAATAACAACGCCTATACCGGGCTTGCCATGGATTGTGCGCACGCAATGGGATGCGGCAACGCTGGCTCATCTCTTCTGGGAGAACGAATGGCCCTATCTGCTGCTCACCTTTTTGTTGCTCCTGATCACTGCAGCCACGGATACAGCCACCCAAATCGCCTATGCCCGTATCCGTCAACTACATGAATACCAGAAGGCGGCGCTCCATATTCAACAATCGCTCATCAACCTCAAGGATGCAGAGGAGATGTATCGGCTGGTGGTGGACACCATCGTCGTAAAGACCAAAGCCATCAGCGCCTATGTGGCTCTTCCCGAGCCCGGTGCGGAATGGCTGCGCATCACCGCTGCCCGTGCCGATGATTCTGACCTGCAGAAGTCCCTGGCGCAGATGAAGATTCCCCTGGATTCCACCCATTTGCCCTATGGCAATTTGCTCCCGGCGCGTTGTTTCCGCGAGAAAGTATCGTTAGGGCCACTGGATCCCCAGGAACATGCGGCGATGGCAGAGGTCAATGGCATCCCCGCGCCGCGCCGCGTGCGTAGCGTTATGGCTTATCCTATCTTCTTATCCGATAGCCCGGATCCATTTGCCTTGCTTATGATCGAAAGTGATACCCGGCACCACTTTACCCCCGCCCTGCAAAATCTCCTCGCACAGATGGTTCAATCCGTGGGCGCCGCCCTCACGCAATCCAGGCACCACCAGCAACTGCAGCAACTCGCCCATTTCAGTGTGCTGCTTTCCAGTGCCAATGAAGCCATCGCCCATATGGAGAACGAAGCGGATCTGCTGCAAACTCTCTGCGCACTGACCGTCCAGCACACAAATATACGGCTGGCATGGATTGCTCGACCCGGTGAACGGGGTGTTTTTAAAAGCCTTGCCGCTGCCGGGGCGGTGGACTATCTGGAGGACATCTGCATTTCAGTGTCCGCAGAATCTCCCGAAGGGCAAGGTCCTGTAGGCCAGTCATGGCGCGATCAACAAGCGGTTTATAATGTGTCATTTACCAAAAGCCCGCACATGCATCCCTGGGTGCAACGCGCTCAAGCCTTTGGGATGGGGGCGAGCGCATCGCTACCCATTTACCGGGGTGGCAAGCTGTGGGCTGTCCTGGCGGTATATCGTGGCGAAGAACGCATTTTTGAGGCTGACCTCCGGAAGATTCTCGAAGATTTAGCCAAGGATGTGGGCTACGGCTTGGATCGTCTGGATATCCTCCGCAAGGAACGGGAAGCCAACGCTTTCAACGAAGTGCTACTGAATGTACAAACTTCTGGCATCAACGTGATGCGCTATCCAGAACGGATAATCGAACGGATCAATGCACGGATGCTGGAGATGTTCGGGGTCGCTTCTATGGAGGATGTGGTAGGCCACCCGATACGGGAGTTTTTTTCAGAAGAAGAAATCTATGCGGGGATGAATGCATCCACGCAAACCGTGCTGAAAGAGGGGCATGGCACAGTCAGAGATGTACCCTACCGCCGCATGGATGGATGTGTCATCTATATGGATCTTTCCGGTCAACGACTGGACGAACCGGATGGCGTGGAACGTATCCTCTGGACCTGTGTGGACGTGACGGAGCGCCATCAGTTGATGGGTGAACTGGCACAGCAAGCGCTCTTCGATATGCTCACCGGCCTGCCTAATCGCCGTGCTCTGGATGCGGAACTGGAAAAGGCCATGGCCCGCGCCGATCGCCATGAATACCTTTTAGGCGTCGTCATGATGGATCTCGACGGTTTCAAGCTCGTCAACGATACCTATGGCCACGAGACCGGTGATCTGGTCTTGCGGAGCGTCGGTCAGCATTTGCGGGAAGGCGTACGCCGCACGGACTTTGTGGCTCGTCTGGGCGGTGATGAGTTCGTTTTGCTTCTGGAAGATTGCATCTCCATAGAGGAAATCAACATCACCCTGGAGAAGATCGGGGGGGTGGTCCGACAACCCATCGATCTTCCTGACGGAAACAAGGCAGAGATCGATCTCAGCGCCGGGATGTCCATCTACCCTACCGATGATGGTATCAATAATCCGGACACGCTTCTCCGCTACGCCGACCAGGCGCTCTATAAGTGTAAGAGTCACAAGACGGATCGCTTGCATTTCTGGACCCTCTATGGGGAACCGGTGCCACTGCGGCTGAACGCTGTCCAAAAACAGTTGCGAAACGGTGAACTGCTCGTCCATTACCAACCCGTCCTCGACACCCATTCTCACCAGATCGTGGGGGTGGAGGCATTGGCGCGACTACGGAACGAGGATGGGCGAATTCTTCATCCGGGAGAGTTCCTGCCACTGCTCACGGCCGAGGACGTTACCGATCTCAGCTGGATGGTCCTTACCCAGGCATTGACCGATCTGGCCGGGCTGGATGCTCTGGGATGGTCGCTCTGGGTATCCTTTAACGTAGCCCAGGAATCTTTCGACGACCGCTGCGTCCGCTGTCTGGCAGGCGTTATGGGAGCCAGCGGCATTGATCCTTCCCGGATTACGCTGGAAATCCTAGGAGACAGCAATTTCCTGGGGCGTAATGCTGCGTTATCTGTTTTGCACGACATCAAGGATCTGGGTATTCGTCTCGCTCTGGATGATGTGGGCAGCGCTTGTTTCTCTCTGCTGCGTCTTAAGGCGTTGCCCATTGATGAAATCAAGCTGGATCAGGGCTTCATCCGCTTGCTGGAGGAGCGGCCTCAGGATTTGGATTTTATTGCCTCTATCCGGGATTTGGCGGTCGGCATGGGAGTGGACCTGGTGGTGGAGGGGGTTGAAACGGATGAAATTCTGGATGCGATATCGGTCATGGGCATCCGATTATTGCAAGGCTATGCTATCGCCAAGCCCATGCCCGTGACGCAATTGCGGGAATTTCTCGTCCAGCGTCCATTCTATCATCGACAGCACCCGACCAGCTTGCTCGGACTTTATGCCAAACAGGTATCCGACCAAGGGGCTTTGAAAAAGGTGATCCTCGATAATCCGCTGTTGATCAATAGTGATGAACTGGCAGAGGCTTCTCGCTGTGTCATGGATGAACATATGCGGCGTTTGGGTCTTGCGGAAAACTCGCTCTTGTTTGGACTGCATTGGGAGGTCCATCGCGCTATCGCATCGTTGTTGAAAGCCCCCGTTATCGGAGACTGGGAAAGGGTGAAACAGACGCAAAAAGCGTTTGCGGATGGATTGCTGGAAGCCTTCCAGAAAACAAAATGTTGATATGGGCTGCGGGGAATCTGCATAATTTAAAGAGTCCCGCCGCGTCTTTGCTCTGCTACATCAGAATGATGTCGTATTGTTCCTGCGTATAGGTCGCTTCTGCCTGCACCTTGATGGGCCGGCCGATGAACTCCTCCAGTGCCGCGAGGCTGGTGCTTTCTTCGTCCAACAGCTTCTCCATCACCTGCGGAGAGGCCAGGACCACGAAGCGCTCCGCCGGATAAGCGCGGGTTTCACGGACGATCTCGCGGAGAATTTCGTAGCAGATGGTTTCTGCGGTTTTCATGAAACCGCGGCCATGACAGTAGGGGCAGGGTTCGCAAAGGGTCTGGCGCAGACTTTCGCGGGTGCGTTTGCGGGTCATTTCCACCAGGCCCAGAGATGAGATCTGGGTGATGTTACAGCGGGTACGGTCGCTCTGGATGGCCTTTTCCAGTGCGCGCTGGACGCGGCGTTTGTGCTCTTCGTCTTCCATGTCGATGAAGTCGATGATGATCATGCCGCCGATGTTGCGCAGCCGCATCTGCCGGGCGATGGCGGCGGCGGCTTCCAGATTGGTCTTGAAGATGGTTTCTTCCTGATTGCGCCGCCCTACGAAGCCGCCGGTGTTGACGTCCACCGTGGTCAGCGCCTCGGTCTGGTCGATGATGAGGTAGGCACCGGACTTGAGGGTAACCCGGCTTTGCAGGGCGCGCTCAATTTCGTCCTCGACGTTATAAAGATCGAAGAGCGGACGCTCACCGCTGTAGTGTTCAATGCGATCAGCCACTTCCGGGATGACGCCCTGACAAAAGGCCAGAGCGGCATCGACGGTTTCCCGCGAATCAATGCGTACCCGTTGGATGTTGTCGGACATCACATCACGCATCATGCGCATGGCGAGGTTGAGGTCGCTGTGAATCTGGCCGGGGGCCGGGCTGCGCTCCAGCCGGGCGCGGATGGAGTCCCACAGGCGCCGGAGAAAATCGATATCTCCGGCGAAATCGTTTTCTTCTACGCCTTCCGCGAGGGTGCGGATGATGTAGCCGCCGGCCTCTTCGGGCGGGATCGCGGATTTGAGCTGCTCCTTGAGCCGGAAACGTTCTTCAGGCGATTCAATGCGGGTGGAGACGCCGATGCGCGGCACAAAGGGCATGTAAACCAGATAACGTCCTGGCAGCGTGATGCGGGTAGAGAGGCGCGCGCCTTTGCTGCCGAGGGGGTCCTTGATGACCTGCACCAACACTTCTTGTCCTTCGTGGAGCAGGGCACAGACGTTGCGAACCTCGTGGTGACCAGCACGGGTTTCGATGTCCGTCTCGCCTTGTACCTCATCGCTGTCATCTTGAATGTCTGTAGCGTGAAGAAAGGCGGTGCGTTCCAGGCCGACATCGACGAAAGCGGCCTGCATGCCGGGCAGGACGCGGCGGACGATGCCTTTATAGATATTGCCCACCAGACCGCGATGACCGCTGCGCTCGACCTGGAGCTCCTGGAGGACGCCGTTATCCACCAGCGCGACGCGGATTTCCTGGGGGGTGACGTTGATCAGCAGTTCTTCGCTCATGGGTATCCTGAGAGGTAAGGGGTGGAGAGGCCGCAAGCGGCAAGCATCTCAGTCGTTTCGAAAAGGGGCAGGCCCATGACGCCGCTATAGGATCCTTGCAAGCCGCTGACAAAGACCGCGCCGATGCCCTGAATGGCATAAGCCCCGGCCTTGTCAACCGGCTCGCCGGTATCCCAGTAGGCGCGCATCTCCGTGCTGGCAAGAGGGCGTAAGCGCACGGCGCTGCTGCACAGGCGCAGTGCCACCTGGTCCCGGTGGAGCACAGCGACAGCCGTATGCACCTGATGCCAGAGGCCACCGAGTGCTGCATACATTTGCATGGCTTCCGCGAAGTTGCCGGGCTTGCCGAAGGTGCGATCCCCTAGCGCCACGACGGTGTCTGCCGCCAGGATGACGGCTTCCGGGTTGGTCTGAGCCGCAGCGAGTGCCTTGCTATGGGCCAGGCGTTGAGCGAGGGCAGTCGGAGTCTCGCCGGGTCGCGGGGTTTCATCCACGTCGGTGGCCAAAACCTCCGGCGCATAGCCCAACTGCTGGAGCAGGGCCAGGCGGCGCGGTGAGGCCGAGGCGAGAATCAGGCGGGTCACGGAGTCGGGCTGGCGTTCACCAACAACAGTTCGGCGGTCCCCGAACTGAGGCCGAGGCCGGTGGCCAGTGCCAGCACCGTACCGGGGATACCATCATGGCGCAGGGTGCGGAGAATGGTTTCGGCGCGTTGGGTGGCGACATTGGCGCCCAGGGGTTGAGGGGCTACCCGCACGAGTATTTCACTGGCCGTCGTCTGCTTGAGGATGCCGGAAATAGCCTGTAAACGCTGTTTGCCGCTGGTGGAAAGCCGGGCGTCGCTGCTGAACAAGCTGTTTACCGGCATGGTGACATGTACCCCGTCGCTGGCGGCTCGAACCTGGGCGTATACCGTCAGTGCCTTGCTATAGCCGGGCTGCGTCGTGAGCGGGGTGGCGGTGACGCCTGGGATGGGCATGGCACCCTGCTGCTGCTGGATTTCGGCTTGCAGGTGCTGGATTCGGGCACCGCTCATGGTTTTACTCGCCAGTTGTTCGCGCAGCTTGCCGTATTCGTTCTGTAGCGCCTGGTACTGGCGGGTCAACGACTGCACTTGGTGTCGCAGGCCGTTGAACCGGTCTTGTTCTGTCACCTGTTGACGTTGTTCGCTAAGACCGGCGAGGCGCGCGTTGAAAATGGCGCGATCGACCTGGAAAAGCACAGGGTTGACCTGATCGCGGGTCATCATCCGCAGGCTGCTGTGCAGGCCGGACAGGGTGGCGGGAGGTATGGGCGGGCCACTGCGCTGGGCCTTTTCCAGTCGCTGGAGGGCTTGCTGCAAGGCCTGCGAAGTGGCGATATCGGCCACCGCTATACCGGGCAGCGCAAGGAGCAGGGCGACGGCGATGAAGTGACGGGCGCGCATCATGAAGCCTCCTTGGCGATTTGTGCTTTGGTGGCGTCAATTTGCTGGTGGGTCGTGGCAATCTGACTCTGCAAATTGCCAATCTGACTTTGCAGCGCCGCTCGCTGACTGTTCGGGGCCGCATTCAGGCGGGTCTGGATGTTGTCAAGCAGAACCCTGGCGAGCAGGGTCTGACGCTCGGCATATACACGATCGCCGCGCGCCACGGCTTCCCGCGCGGCGTTCAGTGCTTTCTGTACCGGCGCCAGTTGCCGCGCATTGACCGCGGGCGAGAGGGCGAGGATGCGCTCCCGGCCCGCCTGTACGGCAACGGCGTCGGAGACGCTCTGTTGCGGGCTGACCTGCACCATCTGCGCGCAGGCGCTGAGGCCCAGACCCAGGGCCAGTGCCATCCCCAGGCGGGGATAGAGACTTCGGTTCCATAGCGTGTTCACGTCAGCGTCACTCCTCTCCGCCACGATGGTAAGGTAATCGGGCCTGAATGCTCCAGGCTCGGTATAGTTGTTCAGCCAGTACGACGCGCACCACCGGGTGCGCGAGGGTCAAGGGCGACAAGGACCAGCGCCAGTCCGGTTGCAGGGCCGGATCAAGGCCATCGGGGCCGCCGATCCATAGTGCCACATCGCGCCCGCCGGCGAACCAGGTGTCGATGCGCTGCGCTAAGGCCTCGCTGTCCAGACGCTTGCCGGCCACCTCCAGCGCCACCCGTTCGGCACCGTCTGGGGTGGCCGCCAGAATCCGTTCGCCTTCTTCGCGCCGCCAGCGTGCCGGGTCCCCGCTGCGTCCGCGTCGCGCCAGCGGCAGTGCGCGCCATTCGACGCGCAATTGCGGAGGCATCCGTGCCGTGTATTCGGCGACGCCCGTCTCTACCCATGTTGGCATTTTACTGCCGATGGCCAGCACCCAGAGGCGCATCGCGGATCAGCGCCCCTCGTTTTGGCCACGCATCTGCGGAAGCTCTCCCCAGAGCCGTTCCAACTGGTAAAAATCGCGCACTTCCGGGCGCATCACATGGACGACGACGTCACCGAGATCTACCAGCGCCCAGTCGCCCACGGTGAGACCTTCCTTGCCTATAGGTTTTACACCCTCTTCGCGCATGCGTGCCATCACGGCGTCGGCCAGCGCCCGCAGGTGGCGGTCGGATGTGCCGGAGGCAATGATCAGATAGTCTGTGATGTCGGTTTGCTTGCGGACATCAATGCTCTTGATATCGAGCGCTTTGTGTTCATCCAGAACGGAGATGGCCAGGTCGCGGAGGGTTTCTGCTGTCGCCAAGTGTCATGATCCTTTGTGTTGGGTTACGGGCTATGGTAGAGCCCTTCGGCGTCAATATAATCCAATACTTCGTCCGGTAACAGGAAACGCGGACTTTGATGATTGGCGAGCAGGCTGCGGATACTGGTAGCGGAGATCTCCAGCGCGGTGACCGTGTGAAACAAAATACGCCCGGCCGACGTCTGGCGCAGGGTACCGACATCTTCACAGCGGCGCTGATAAAGAGCCTGGCGCAGGGCTTCCGGTAATTCGGCGGCAGGCCAGCCGGGGCGCCCGGTAACAATGAGGTGGGTGAGATCCAGAATACGCTGCCAGTGGTGCCAGGTGTCGAAGCGCAGGAAGGCATCCATGCCGATGACCATGGCGAGTAGCGCATCCGGGCGCTGCTGGCGCAGGGCGGTGAGGGTGTCAACGGTGTAGGACGGTCCTTCCCGCTCCACTTCCCAGGAACTGACCGTGAAGTGCGGATGGTGGGCGACGGCGATGCGGGTCATGACCAGACGATGGCGGGCATTGGCCCAGGGGCTTTGACGGTGAGGCGGGTGCCCGGCCGGGATCAGCATCACCTGCGCAACGCCGAGAGCCTGCCGCACCTCTTCCACGGCACGCAGGTGCCCGTAATGGATGGGGTCGAAGGTGCCGCCGAGGATGATCAGATCATCATGTGTGGAACTGTGCATAAGCGGAATATAACCAAGGGCTGCCTGTGGGGGAAGTTGCCCGGTATTGAAGTGGGCCAGTCTTGCGGAGATCAGGGTGTGCAGCCATCCGCGCTCACATTGCCATCGAGCGAACTGATCAGCGCGGGCAGTGCATGCATGGCAATGCCATGTTCCAGGGTCATCTGCGGGCCGGCTTTATCCTTTGTTGCGTTGGTGTCAGATGAATTCTTCCGACAGAAAAGCAGGGCTGGTGTCGCTTCTTCACCGCTGGCCTGCAGCAACGCGGTGTTGGTGTGGATGGCCGCTATGTCCAGTGGAGGGATCTGCGCCAAGGGCTGGGTGCCGCCTTCCTCGGTATTCTCGTTAAATCCCTTCTCGTTATTCGCCCAGGCGACTGCCGGGTCTTTGGCGGCGAGAATCGTGGCCGCCTTGGCAACGCTGGAGTCTTTCAGAAAACCGACCGGGATTAATTTTACCCGGAGCTGCCCGTCGGCGACGGGTTTTTGCAAGGCTTTCCAGAGCAGATGGCAGTAAATACAGTTGGGATCCATAAACACCACGATCAGCGGGCCTGTATGGCCTATCGTGAAGCCCGGCGCCTTCATGGCTGCCGGGGCGATATGCTCGGCAGGGACCTTCCTGGGTTGGCCCAGATACTTTTTTGTGGCCATTTGGGTGATATCGTGGCCCTTATCGTTCACCACCGGGCCGAGCAGGAGGTAGCGGTTGGACAACATCCAGAGTATGCCCTGCTGATGCTGGCTGTTCTCGGCGACGATGCCGGTAAGCTTTTGGGTGGGGCCGGGAAAGACCTTGACCACATGGGCCTGGCCATGGAAGTTGCTTTGCACCAGATGCTCCGCAGATTCGAGATTCGGGCTGGTTGCACAACCGGCGAGCACCAGCGGGCTGAAAAGCAGTGCCGCTAAACGCAGCCCTGCGGTTTTTCTGAATGCAATGCGCCTTTTTGTTCCGTGGTGCCGATCTTCATCTGTCATGCCCGCTCTCCTCAATTTTTGCAAAACGAATCCCGCCAGAGCGTAAATACTAGCAAATGCGCTGGAATCTGGCACATCAGCCTGCTGCCGTTTGGTTTGCTGAAAATTTGTCGCTATGCTCAGGGCAATGCCCGCTCCGGTCAGGAGCGATGGGCGCTCATGGAGTGCATGTCATGGCTTTAACGATTCCTGCTCCCGACCGGGAGGATCTCGCCGCCGATATACCTGGTATGGCGGTACTGGCGGGGGGCTGCTTCTGGTGCGTGGAAGCGGTGTATCTGGATCTTGCCGGGGTGACGCGGGTGCTGTCTGGTTATACGGGCGGCGCGGCGGAGGCGGCGAATTACCGGGCGGTGTGCGGTGGCGCAACAGGTCACGCTGAGGCGGTGGAGATTCACTACGATCCGACGTTACTATCCTTTGGCCGCTTGTTGCAGGTTTTTTTTGCGGTAGCCCACGATCCGACGCAGCACAACCGGCAGGGAAATGATGTGGGGACACAGTACCGCTCCGCGATATTTACTCTGAACGATGCGCAGGCGGTGCTGGCGCGGGATTATGTGGCGCAATTGAACCAGGCGGGTGTTTTTGAGGCGCCCATCGCCACCGAAATCACGCCCTTGACGCATTTTTATCCCGCCGAAGACACGCATCAGGATTACGCTCGCCGACATCCCGATCAACCCTATATTTGTGCGGTGGCGCTGCCGAAAGTGGAAAAGCTGCGCGCGCGTTTTCCGCAGTTGTTGCGCAAAAATTAATGGAGATTATGGCAATGACCTGTTCATCCGCTGGTTTTGATCTGACTCCGATTGACGCCGGGAAGCGCGCAGAAATGGCGAGGGGATTGTCTGCCGAGGTGCGTCACGTGCTTTTTGAGCATGGTACGGAGCCGCCCTTCTGCGGCGGACTGCTGCATGAAAAGGGTGATGGGACTTTTGTTTGCGCGTTATGCAGCCTGCCGCTGTTTCGTTCTACAGCCAAGTTTGAGTCGGGGACCGGCTGGCCGAGTTTCCGAGAACCCTATGCGCCCGACCACCTCCGCGAGATTCGTGATGCCAGTCACGGTATGATCCGCACGGAAATCCGCTGCGCCCGTTGTGATAGCCATCTGGGGCATGTATTTCCCGATGGGCCGGCGCCGACGGGGCTGCGTTATTGCCTGAATTCGGCGGCGCTGCGCTTTGAAAGGGCCGCGTAGTTCCCAAGATGGAAAGGGCGGCGAATGTCGTTATTGAGCGACGGAAGAGCCGGGTGTCGCAACCCCTCTACACAGGATCAATAAACGATGGATTTTAATCCCATGCTATCGACGATTTTCATTTCGTGTGCCGCCACAGATTATTTTCTTTTTGTTGCCCTAGAGCGACGAAAATACGGTTCAGTATGGTCAACTATTGGACTGCCGGCGCGAAAAACAACCGATAGCGGCTGTGGCACGATAACTGCTGTATTACATGCATATGGTTTAGGAAAACCGCCAAATCATGGAGTTTTATCGTGTTTAAAGATGCTGATGCCGTTAACATTTCCAGATCACCGCTACTTCGTGGTGAGGTCCCGCATATCACACCCGCTCTGACGCAGCGCTACCTGGACCATCTGGCGTTGACACCCGCACAGCGGCGTTGGGTGGAAGAGGAAATTACACAGGCGCCAAGCGGCGCGGGAAATGGTAACGCATTCATTGCACTGCAGGCTGCACTCGGGTCCCTCGCGGAGGGGGATGAACTTCATGCGAGACTGGCGCTCTCATTGCCCGCCACGCGTCACGCCGAGTATCCTGCGGCATGGTTGCGCCGTCAGCAGGTTCCGGTGATGCACCGTTCATCGATGGCCTCAAAACCGTTTCTGCGTTCTCCGCAAGACGCGTTGCGGCATTTTCTCAACGCCACCTTTGTAACTCCGGCACGTCGTACCTCTGTACGCGGTAAAAGGATGGTCAGAGCTGCCGTCGTATGGGGCATTATCCTGATGGGTGGTTTGACCGCCCCGGCATTTGCACATGCCCACGGGGATCGCTTCCAGATCAATCCCAGCTACACAACGCAACAGTTGACGAACAACGGGGACTGAAGCATGACGGCTCGCGCCGCATGCTCCTAAGACTTCTTGCTGCGCTGCAGCAGATAGGTCCAGGTGTCGCTGAGGGTGTGGTCACGCGATTCCAGAAAGACGCGAACGTTGGTTGGATGATTCGCTGGCGGCAGGATCTGAGCCCGCCACTGCCACTGATGATTGGTCGGATCGAAGCGTACCGCGGAATGGATTAAACGAGTGCCTGCCCCCACGGAAACATGCGCCTGCACGGGGGTGTTCGCCGGGAGTCGGCCTAAACCGCCACCCGCGAAATCTACCACAATACGGCGGCTACCACCGCTGTGCGGCACGGTCCCGAAATAGGTT
>NZ_JAAZTY010000191.1 GCF_018854775.1 Acidithiobacillus ferriphilus
GTGGCCCCGCCACTGGTGACCACGGAGATACCCCCGTCTCGCAACCGCTCGGCGATTTGCCACGCAGGAGCAACCGCGGCATCCTCCAGAGCGCCAATAAACAGCAAAGGAGCAGCGGCTTTTGCCACCCGCCCCTGCAGCGCTTGCAAAGCGAGCAATCTTTCAAGCCCTACGGCAAATCCGATCGCCGCCGTCTCAGCACCGCCCAACTGTGCGACCAAACCGTCATAACGACCACCGGCCAGTACCGTACCTTGCGCGCCCAGCGCATCCGTCACCCATTCGAAGACCGTGCGGTTATAGTAATCCAGCCCGCGTACGAGGCTATGGTTGACCTGGTAAGGGATATCAAGCGCTGTCAGCAGCGACTGCAATAGGGCGAAATGCGCTGCAGAGTCTTCGTCCAAATGGTCCGCCAGATGCGGGGCCATGCGTGCGATGTCCTGACAGGCGGGTACTTTGCAGTCAAGCACGCGGAGCGGGTTGCGCTCCATACGCTCCCGACAGTCGGCGCAGAGCTCCGCCCGGCGCGGGCGCAGATAATCCAGGAGCATGCTTCTGTAATGGGCACGCGCCGCCGGGCTTCCCAGCGAGTTGATCTGCAGCGCAGCGGTAACGCCAGCCGTCCGCAAAATTCGCGCCGATAGGGCGATCACCTCGGCATCGGTGCTCGCCGCAGGCAGCCCGAAGACCTCCACACCCAGTTGGTGAAACTGCCGGTAGCGTCCTTTCTGCGGACGCTCATGGCGAAACATCGGCCCCATATAATAATAACGCGGGGTCTGACCGCGCATGCTCTGCGTTTGGATGGCGGCACGCACGCACCCCGCCGTCCCCTCCGGCCGCAGGGTGAGACTATCTCCATTGCGGTCGTCAAAGGTATACATCTCCTTCTGGACGATATCGGTCACATCGCCAATAGCGCGGGCAAACAGTTCCGTCGATTCCAGGAGCGGCAAACGCACTTCGCCGTAGTCGTAGAGCGCCAGCAATGTCCGCAGGTCACCTTCCAACGCCTGCCAACCCGCGCTCTCTTCCGGAAAAATGTCATTCATACCACGTACGGCCTGCAACACTTTACCCGCCATGCATGTTCCCGGTTTGCAGCGCAGGAAGAGGCTCAGGCGTCATGTCGCGCTGCCTGCCGCTCGGCGATTTCCGCCCGAATCCGCTTTTCCAGTATATCGACGATATCGATATTCTCCACCCGCTCGACCTGCTTGCCACGATAGTAGAGAATGCTGCGTTTATCCCCACCCGCCAAGCCGATATCCGCCTCCTTCGCTTCACCGATACCATTCACCACGCAGCCGATCACCGAAACATCCATGGGTTCGAGGATATCTTCCAGACGCGCCTCCAAGGCATTGATGGTGGTAATGACGTCAAACTCCTGGCGGGAACAGGATGGACAGGCGATGAGATTAATCCCTTTCTGACGCAAGTGCAGGCTCTTCAAAATATCGAAGCCGACGCGAATTTCCTCGACGGGGTCCGCCGCGAGGGAAATCCGGATCGTATCGCCGATGCCGTCGCGCAGAAGCAGACCAAGCCCGATGGCGGATTTGACGGTGCCCGAGCGCAGACCGCCGGCTTCGGTGATACCCAGGTGCAGCGGGTAATCCACCTTTTCCGAGAGCAGCCGGTAAGCGCTCACGGCAAGATAAATATCGGAGGCCTTGACACTGATTTTCACATCATGAAAATTCAATTCGTCGAGAATACTCACATGGCGCAAGGCAGACTCCACCAATGCCTCCGCCGTGGGCTCCCCGTATTTTTCCTGGATATCCTTTTCCAAGGACCCGGCATTGACCCCGATACGGATGGGAATGCCCTTGTCCTTGGCCATTTCCACCACCAGCCGCGTTTTATCCAGAGAACCGATATTTCCGGGATTGATGCGCAGACCATCGACACCATCTACCATCACCTGCAAAGCAATACGGTGATCGAAGTGGATATCGGCGACCAGAGGGGTTTCCACCTGGGCGCGGATCGCCTTAAAGGCTTCCGCGGCATCCATGCTGGGTACGGACACCCGGACGATATCGGCGCCGACCGCTTCCAGACGCCGGATTTGCGCGACCGTGGCGGCGACATCACGGGTCTCCGTATTGGTCATGCTTTGTACGCTAATGGGAGCGTCGCCGCCAATGGCTACGTTACCCACGTGAATTTGCCGGGTCTTACGCCGTTTTATGGGAGATTCATGGTGCATGGGAGGCCTCGCTGGAAACGGCTGCGGTACTGGGCACCGCTGCCGGTGATGAAACCACACTCGCTATCGGCAGTGCGGAGGATGGCACCTGACTGTGGGTGACGGCCATAACATGGGCGCCACTGACAGAGGTACTGATGGTCGATGCGGTACCAATCTGCAATCTGGCCACCCCCAGAGCGTTGGCGGGCAGTGGCGCTGGCTTACCATTATAGCTGATGACAACAGCACTGGCCTTGCCTACCAGGACATGATAGGGCGGCGAGCCGGAATCGACGCGCAAGACATTGCCGCGACGTCCCAGGACAGCGAGCAGGGTTTTTCCGGAGGCGTCTTTGACCTGCACCCAACAGTCCGCGCTGAACTGGAACGTCAGCCCAGGACCAGTCGCTGCGGTCGCAAATTGGGTTACCCCAACCGGAACAGCAGATTGACCAGGCGCCACCGCCGAAGCCTGAGTCGCCGCATGCGGCGCCAGAACGACCGGTGATATGCTGGGTGCGGCGCTGACCGCCGGCGCAGAAACCGCCGGATGCTTCACCGCCGCCGGCGAAGCAGTCATGGTGACAGGCAAACTCTGCGCCTGCTGCTGACTCCAGAACCACCAGGCCGCCACAATAACGGCTATCATGACCAGTGCGGAGAACGTCAGCATGCGTCGACTATAATCCAGCAGCGGACCTTCACAGTTGGGCAGCACGTTTTCCGATGGGTGCAGCCCCGACCCCTCGTTGGAAGCATCATACGTCTTCAGAAGAGGTTCCGGATCCAACTCCAGCAGACGCGCATAATTCTTCAGAAAACCGCGTGCGAAAGCCGCACCGGGCAAGGCGGCGTAATTACCTTCTTCCAAATTCTTTACCTGCACTTCGGTAATACGCAATCGCTCGGCAACCTGGCGCAGGCTCCAGCCATGCGCTTCCCGCGCTGTCCGTAAGTCCTGGGAAATATCGTCTCCGGTTATCGGGTCCATGGCTCCGCCACCTCAACCATTTTGTAATAATAATTGCTGCGCCTGCTTGCCCGCCACAGAATAGGGTGATGCCGTCACGCAACGCTGCCAAAAAGACTGCGCCTGCGTTGTTCGCCCTTGTTGGGCGGCGATCCGCCCCGCCAACAAGAGCGCATCGGCATTATCGGGCTCCTGCGCCAAGACCACCCGCAAGTGATCGAAGGCGGCGTCTGCCTTACCCGCCTTAAAGTCCAGCTCGGCAAGCATCTGCAGGGCGGGCGGATAGTTGGGGACCAGATAGAGTGCCCGGTTCAGGGCGTCGCGCGCTGCCGACAAGTCCTTAAGCCCCGCGTAGGCTTGCGCAAGGTTGATCCAGGCGAACTGCGGCGTACTATACAAAGGATCGGCCGTGGCCCGCTTTAACTCGACGAGAGCTTCCGCGTAGCTACCGGAATTGACGAGGAAAGCACCATAATTATTGAGATACTCTGGATTTTTTGGATCCATGGAGAGGGCCCGGAGAAAGGCTTTACGTGCCAGTTCCTTCTGCCGCAACTGCTCATACGCCAAGCCCATGATATTATAGGCGTCAGCGTAGTTGCGGTTATCGGCGATCGCCAACCGCAATTCACGGATCGCCTGCCGGGGATGACCATCCTGCAAATAAGCGCTACCGAGAGAGGTATAGATGCCTGCCTTGGCTTTATCGGTATTGGCGGGTGTCGGCTTGAAGCCTGAAGAGGCGGCGTTGGCCTTGTGTTCATGGGCGATAAACGCGGCCATTTGCTGCTCAGGCGTAGTCGCCTCATTGCCGCCAAAGAGCCCGCAACCATTCAGGAGAAGCACGCCCATACCCAGTCCCGCGAACCTTCTCATGAATGCACCGCCAGGGGAATACTGCGCCGGCCATCACGCACCTGCCCGGCCAACTGGCCGCAGGCGGCGGCGATGTCATCGCCACGCGGTCGGCGCGTAACCGCTATCACGTCACCGCGCAGGATGATGTCGCGGAAAGCATCGATGCGCGCCTGTGGCGACCTTTTATAATTTGAACCGGGAAAGGGATTAAAGGGGATCAAATTTACCATGGCGGGGATGTCCCGCAGCAAGCGGAGGAGTTCCCGGGCATGGCCGTCGGCATCATTGAGACCATCCAGCATCACATATTCGAAAGTGATACGGCGCCGGGGCGGCAGGGGGTAGCGGCGGCAGGCGGCGAGCAGTTCCGCCAGCGGATAGTGGCGGTTTACTGGCACGAGAATGTCGCGGATATCATCGCGGCTGGCATGCAAACTGATCGCGAGATTGACCGGGCTTTCCGTACCCAGCCGATCCA
>NZ_JAAZTY010000192.1 GCF_018854775.1 Acidithiobacillus ferriphilus
TTTTCGGTTTCAGTGCCAAGGCGGGGCTGCTCCCCCTGCATATCTGGCTACCGGATGCCCACCCCGCCGCACCCGCCCCGGTCTCCGCGCTGATGAGTGGGGCGATGCTGCAGATGGCCTTCTATGGCATGTTGCGGGTGGACTTTCTCTTCCTCGGCAAGCTGGCCATGTGGTGGGGTCCTTTTGTCTTGGTGGTGGGCCTGGCGACGGCGCTCTTCGGGGTGCTTTTCGCCGCCGTCCAAACCGACATGAAGCGCCTGCTGGCCTATTCCTCCATGGAAAATATGGGGCTGATCATGGTGGCTTTCGGCCTCGCCCTGATCTTCCGCGCACATGGGCTCAATGCCCTGGCGGCCCTGGCCCTGGCCGCCGCCCTGTATCACGCCCTGAATCATGCTTTCTTCAAGGGACTGCTTTTTCTCGGCAGTGGCAGCGTGTTGCACGGAGCCGGCAGCGTGGCCATGGATCACCTGGGCGGCCTGATCCGGCGGATGCCCCAGACCGCGTTTTTTATGCTCCTGGGCACCCTCGCCATCGCCGGGTTACCTCCGCTTAACGGCTTTGCCTCCGAATGGCTGCTCCTGCAAGCCTTTCTGCTATCCCCCGCCCTGCCGCAAAGCACCCTCAGTGCGGTCTTACCGTTGGCAGCCTCCGGCGTGGTGCTGGCGGTCGCTCTGGCGGCCTATGCCATGGTCAAGTTTTACGGCATCGCCTTTCTCGGCCAGGCGCGTGGCACCCGGCATGTCCACGAGGCCGGACGCTGGGAACGGTCGGCCATGGCCCTGCTCAGTCTCGCCTGTATTTTTCTCGGACTCTTTCCGGGTGTTCTGCTGAATCTGCTGCATCCGGTGTTGCTGGAGATGCTCGGCCAGGGCTTCGCCGTCCAGCAAGGGTTGTGGCTGACCCCGGTCTCCGCACAACGCGCCAGTTACAGTCCGGTGATTTTCTTCCTCGGCATGGCGACCGCCCTGGGTCTGGGTTTTCTCCTGATCTGGAGCCTCTTTGGCCGGCCCTTGCGGCGCGTGCCGGTCTGGGCCTGCGGTTTTCCCGTCCGGACGTCGGCCATGCAGGATAGCCCACTGGGCTTTGCGCAACCCCTCCTGCGCATCTTCGCCCCACTCTATCAGGCGGAGCGGCAGGCTGACGATGCCGGCCGCTGGCAGGTACGGATCGGCGAACCGGTGTACCGCGGCATCTACCAGCCCCTGAACCGCATCGTCTTCTGGCTCTCGGCTCAGGTGCTGCGCCTGCAGCAGGGTCGCATCACCCTGTATCTGCTTTACAGTTTCCTGACCCTGCTGATCCTGCTGGCGATCTGGCGATGACCGCCATACTGCTGGAACTGGCGCAGGTGTTGCTGGCGGCGTTTCTCGCGCCACTCTTTGCCGGGCTACTGCGGGCATTGCGGGCGATTCTGCAGAACCGGCGACCGGCTGGCTGCTGGCAGAACTACCGCGATCTCTATCGCCTGTTCCATAAAGAATCCCTGCAGGCGGAAGGAACGTCCTGGCTCTTCCGCTTTGCACCCTACGGGATTTTCGGAGCGTTCTGTCTGGCGGCCGGAATCATCCCCATTCTCGCCACCGGTCTGCCCCTGGCACCGGCTGCCGATGTCATCGCCCTGGTGGGTTTGTTCGCCCTGGCGCGGGTTTTTCAGGTGCTGGCGGCCATGGATACGGGGACGCCCTTCGCCACCCTGGGCGCCCATCGGGAAATGCTGATCGCGGGGCTTGCGGAACCCGCCCTGCTGGCCACACTCTTCACGGCATCCCTGCTCTCCCAGTCCACCTCGCTCAGCGTGATCGTCGCCCATCTGGAGCAACTGCGCTTTGCTCTGCACCCCAGCATGGTTTTCGCCGCTGCCGCCTTTTTCATGGTGCTGCTGGCAGAAAACGCGCGGATTCCCGTGGACAATCCCGCCACCCATCTGGAGCTGACCATGATCCACGAAGCCATGCTCCTGGAATACTCGGGACGGCACCTGGCGCTGATGGAATGGGGCGCACAGATCAAGCTGGTGCTCTATGTGTCCATCGGCATCGCCCTGTTCCTGCCTTGGGGTATCGTGCCCGCCGCAGAAATTGCGGTACTGCCCCTGACCCTGCCGATCCTGCTGCTGAAATTCGCGGCCGCCGCTCTTATCCTGGCGCTGGTCGAAACCCTGCTCGCCAAGATGCGCCTCTTTCGTGCGCCGGAGTTCATGGCAACCGCCTTTCTGCTCGGAGTCGTAGGACTCCTGAGTTTCTTCATGCTGGGGGCATGACATGATGATCACCACACAGGGACTCGCCTGGGGCATCCCCCTGCTGAGGCTCCTCGCCGCCCTCCTCCTGCTGCTGGCTTTCGCCATGCTGGCGCAACGGCGCTTACTCACTCTGATTCATCTTCTCGCCTGGCAAGGTGTAGTCCTGGCCGCCGGTACAGCGCTGGTGGCGCTGCTGACCGGACAAACGGAGTTATGGCTTTCCGCAGCCCTGACCCTGAGCCTGAAGGCTATCCTGATCCCGACGGCCCTGCATCGTCTATTGCGGCGTCTTCAGGTGCGTGGCGATGTCGAGACGGTGCTCAACATCCCCCTGACCTTGCTCGCGGGCATCGCTCTGGTCATCTTCGCTTTCTCCCTCGCTGCACCTATTACCGCCCTGACCAGCGCGGTGACCCGCGGCATGGTCGGCATTGCCCTCGCCGCCGTACTGCTCGCTTTCCTGATGATGATCACCCGGCACCAGGCCATTTCCCAGGTGGTCGGCTTCCTGGCTATCGATAACGGCCTCTTCTTCGCCGCCACCAGCGCCACCCTGGGGATGCCGATGATCGTGGAACTGGGCGTAGCCCTGGACGCCCTGATCGGTTTCGTTATTCTCGGCGTGTTCTTCTTTCAGATACGGGAGACCTTCGACAGCATGGATCTCCAGCATCTGGAACAGATCCGGGAGGAATGATGCCGATTCTACTGGTGCTGATATGCGCGGCGACAGGCATCCCCTTGCTCGCCCTCTGGGGTGACGGGCGCCGGGGTGCGGCCCTGTTTATCGGCATCAATACGCTAACCCTACTGGCTATACTGGCGCTGTCGGCGCGGGTGTTGCGCGACGGCGCATTTACCGCGGGCAGCGGACAATTCATGGTGGACGATCTCAGTATCCTGCTGATACTGGTGGATGGCGTGGTGGGATTCAGTACGGCATGGTTCTCCCGCAGCTATATGCGGCAGGAAATCGTCCACTGGTCGCTCTCCCGTCGGCGTGTCCGCCTCTATCACGCCATGTTCCAGACCTTCCTTACGACAATGCTGCTGGCCTTGCTGACCAACAATATGGGCATCCTCTGGGTGGCCATGGAAGGCGCCACCCTGTCCACGGTCTTGCTGGTGAGCCTCTTCCGCACTGCGGAAGGCCTGGAGGCCGCCTGGAAATATTTTATCCTCTGCGGTGTCGGTCTGGCGATGGCGCTATTCGGTACGATCCTGCTGTATTTCGCCGCCCAGAAAGTGCTGGGGCACGGTGCGGACGCGTTGCTGTGGACGCATCTGGAAGCCGTGCGCCGTCAATTGCAACCGCAGGTCATGGCCATCGCCTTCATTTTTATACTGGTGGGCTACGGGACCAAAATCGGCTTGAGCCCGCTCAACAACTGGCTGCCGGATGCCCACGCCAGCGGCCCCAGCTCGGTTTCGGCGGTACTTTCCGGACTATTGCTCAATGTGGCCCTCTACGCCGTGCTGCGCGCCAAAGTGCTGGTGGACGGTGCCCTCGGTCCGGACTTCGCCGGACGGCTGCTGATGAGCTTCGGTTTGCTCTCCCTGCTGGTGGCGGCCTTTTCCATGTTGCGGCAGCGGGATGTGAAGCGGCTTTTCGCCTATTCCTCCATTGAACACATGGGGTTGGCCACCTTCGCCTTCGGGATCGGCGCACCACTGGCGAGTTTTGCGGGCTTACTGCACATGATCAGCCATAGCCTGACCAAGTCCTCCGTGTTTTTCTCGGTCGGACAAGCGGTACAGAGTGTCGGCAGCCGGGAAATACAGCGCATCCGCGGCCTGCTGGCATTCAGCCCCGTCCTGGGCTGGGCACTCATGCTGGCGGTGCTCTTTATCCTGGGGATGCCACCCAGCGGCCTCTTCCTGAGTGAATTTCTCATCATCACCAGCACCTTGCAGGACCAGCCCTGGCTCACGCCGGTGCTCCTGCTGGGATTGGGCGTAGCCTTTGCCGGAATTTTCCCGCGCCTGCAGGGAATGGTCTTCGGACCCGCCCCCGAAGGCATCGCCCACCAGCCCGTCGCCGGCATCATCCCGGTCTTCATCCAACTGACCCTCGTCATCGTGCTCGGGGTGTTCATCCCCTGGACACTGGTCCAGTGGATGCAGCATGCCGCCCTGCTCCTCCACGGATAAGGACGCCATCATGCCCAACCCTGCACTGCGCCTACTGACTGATTTCAAGCGGTGGGGCACGCCGTTACCAGTGTGGTCCGGTCGCCTCGACAACGAGTATTGGCCGCTCGCCGCCCAGAACATCCGTGCGCAAGGCGGACGCCTGCTGGCGCTCTGGGGCGAGGACCGCCGCACCACGGAAGCGGCAGGCTATCTCGTCCATGCGGCGTTTCTGTCCGAAACCGGCATCATCAGCACGGAAATGATCGTGGACCCCGCCATTGCAGCCTATCCGAGTCTGGCCACCGTTTTCCCAGGCGCTCTGCGCATGGAACGTACCCTGTATGATCTGCTGGGCATCCGCGCGACGGGGACAAACGATAGCCGTCCTTGGCTGCGGCATGCAGCCTGGCCAGCCGATCAATTTCCCCTGCGCACCGATTTTTCTGGAGAAGATCTGGATATCGCCGCAGATCGCGACTACACCTTCCTACCCGCGAGCAGCCCGGACATCCATGAGATTCCGGTCGGGCCTATACACGCCGGCATTATCGAGCCGGGGCATTTCCATTTTCAGGTCCTGGGGGAAGAAATCCTGCGCCTGGAGGAACGCTTCGGCTACACGCACAAGGGCGTCGAGCGCCTCTTTCAGGGCTTGGATGTGGCCGCGGGCGCACATCTGGCCGGACGGATCAGCGGCGACAGTACGGTGGCTTATGCCTGGAGTTATGCTCAGGCGGTTGAGCAGATTACCAACGCGCAGGTGCCAGAACGTGCCCAATGGCTGCGCGCCCTCTGCCTGGAACGGGAGCGACTGGCCAATCATCTCGGTGATCTCGGTGCCATCGGCAACGACGCCGGACTAGCCTTCGCCCTGACTCAGTTTCAGGCCCTCAAAGAGGACCTGCTGCGCGAGAATCAGCACTATTTCGGGCATCGCCATCTCATGGACCGAGTCTTGCCGGGCGGGGTGGACAGCGATCTCACGGTGGCGGCCGCCGCAACCCTGCAGCGTACCGGACAGACACTTAAAACCGCCGTCGGGCGTCTGCAGGAAATTCTTGCCGAGCACGGCGGCCTGCGCGATCGGGTGGTGCAACTCGGCATAATCTCCCCTAAACGGGCGGCGCAGCTGGGACTCATGGGGGTCGCCGGACGGGCCAGCGGCCAAGCCTGGGACCTGCGGGTGCAGTTCCCCAACAGCCCTTATGACCAGCTCCAGGTGCGGATGGCCACCGCCGCAGAAGGCGATGTCGCGGCGCGTATGACTGTACGTTTTCAGGAAGTTTTCGAGTCGCTGCGTCTACAGGAGGAAATCCTCCGTCGACTGCCTTGCGGAAACGTGTACCAGCCGCTGGATCTCCGGGATACATTGGGGGAAGGCATTGGTTGGGTGGAGGGCTGGCGGGGGGAGG
>NZ_JAAZTY010000193.1 GCF_018854775.1 Acidithiobacillus ferriphilus
CGCCATCCGCTTCCAAAGCGCGCGCTGGCGCGACCGTCAGGGCGGCGACCCCCGTGCCATGCACCTGCCGCAACCAACGGGGCTCGCCAGGCAATTCCAGCATGGTCCGCAGCCGTTCCCGATTCCTTGCCACCGCCTCCGGCGCATCGCCCACATGGTCGCCGAGATTGAGCGATACATAGGCGCCCTGACTGACACCGCCGCTACGCACGGTGATGGCACTGCGTACCCCGTAGGGCACGGGCCAGTCCGGCACCCAATAACCAGCCTCTTCAGTGGCCATCACGCGCATCGCGCAGCAGAGTCAGCAATTCGGTCATGTCTTCAGGCAGCGGGCTTTCCCAGGTCATCAGCGCCCCGCTTTCCGGATGGTAGAGGCGTAAACGCCAGGCATGCAAAGCCTGGCGGCGGAACTGCCGCCAATGGGCCAGCGCGACCTCATCCAACCCTTGCGGAACCATCATCCGCCCCCCATAGACCGGATCACCCACCAACGGGTGGCCGATGTGTGTCATGTGCACACGTATCTGATGGGTACGCCCCGTCGCCAGACGCAGGCGCAGGTAGCTATGGCGGGGGAAGCGCTCCACCAACCGATATTCGGTCTGCGCCGGTCGGCCGTCATCGCGCACGCTCATCCGCAGGCGGTCGTGAGCATGACGGCCGATGGGCGCGTCTACCCGGCCACCACCGGTCATCGGCCCCATCACCAGCGCGAGATATTCGCGATGCATGGTATGGTCACCGAGCTGGTCGATCAGTGACTGTCGCGCCATCTCGCTTTTCGCCACCACCAGCAGGCCCGTAGTGTCCTTGTCCAGCCGATGGACAATGCCGCCGCGGGGCAGGTAGGCATTATCCGGCACATGGGCCAGCACGGCATTGACCAGCGTGCCGTCGGCATGACCGGCGCCGGGGTGGGTAAGCTGCCCTGCCGGCTTGTGCACAACGAGGATATCCGCATCTTCATACAGAATATGCAGCGGCAAATCCTGGGCCAGCCAAGTGCTGGGCTCGATCTCCGGCCAGTTGATTTCTACCTGTTCACCACCGCGAATCCGTGCGCTGGGCTTTTCGACCACACCATCCACCAGAATCCGGCCATCCCGCACCAAGGTCTGGATACGACTGCGGCTGGTTTCCGGCAGCAACTGGCTCAACACCGCATCGAGACGTTGGCCAGCCTGCTCCTCTGGCAAAATCATGGGAATACCCGTACTATCGTCGCTCATGGTTCGCCACTATAGACTATTGTCCTTCATGAGCAAACGCATACTGATATCCCTGTGCTGTACCGCCCTGATCGCCGGTTGTGCCAGCAGCCCGAATAAACCTGACAGCTCTGCGGATCGCCACGAGTCTGCCGAGACGCTGTTCCAACCCGCCCAAAAGGCCATGGAGCACGGCGACTACACCTCTGCCATTAAGCAGTACGAAGATCTCGAGACCCGCTACCCATACGGCCCTTACGCCGAACAAGCGCAACTCAATACGGCATACAGCTATTATCAGCGCGGGGATTCCAAGGCGGCGGTGGCGGCGGCGGAGCGCTTCATCAAACTGCACCCGGCCAATCCTCACGTGGATTACGCCTGGTATCTGAAAGGCATCGCTTATTACCAGGCCATTCAGGGTGTGGAGGAAAACCCCAGACCTGCCGAGGAGGCCTTCAGCACCCTCGACACGCTGGCGAAACGCTGGCCAGACAGTGCCTATGCCATTGATGCCCGCCTGCGCATGGCCAAGATCATCGACCTCCTCGGCCAGCGCAACCTGAACATCTGCAAATTCTACTATGTGCGTCACGCTTATGTCGCTGCGGCGAACCGCTGCAATACAGTGATCACCCGCTACCAGCTGAGCCCCGCGCGGGAAGAGGCGCTCTATTATCTGGCGCGCTCCTACCGGCATCTGAATCTGCCAAATCTGGCGCGGACCACTGCCTCCGTACTCGCCTATAACTATCCGAAGAGCAAGTATCTTTCTGATCTCGGCAGTAGCGCGAAGCCCTAAGCGGAGACTCCGGCGGGGCGATCAGCGTCCCGCCATTATTCTCATCAGACCGCCTCATCGCCCTCTTCTCCGGTACGGATGCGTATCACCCGATCCACCGCACTGACGAAAATCTTACCATCACCGATCTTGCCGGTCCGCGCCGCCAGCTCAATGGCTTCAATGGCGCGATCCGCCATATCATCGCTGACCACCACCTCCAGCTTGAGCTTGGGTAGGAAATCCACCACATACTCCGCGCCACGATAGAGTTCCGTATGTCCCTTCTGACGGCCAAAACCCTTGACCTCGGTGACCGTCATGCCGGCCAGACCCAACTCCTGAAGAGCCTCGCGCACATCATCCAGTTTGAAGGGCTTAATGATCGCCTCAATTTTTTTCATCGCAGAACTCCTCTTGCAGACAACAGGGCTTCCCAGGAATGGTAACCATTGGTAATAGGATAACGCCGATCCTTGCCGAATGCGCGGGCGCTGATCCGCACGCCTGGTGCCGCCTGACGACGTTTATATTCGGCACGGTCAATAAGCCTTAGCACCCGTGTCACCGTTTCCACCGAAAAACCGGCGGCAACGAGCTCCGCAGCGCTGCGATCTTCTTCCACATAAGCGGCAATAATGGCATCCAGGACCTCATAAGGAGGCAGGCTGTCCTGATCGCACTGATCCGGCGCCAGCTCCGCCGAGGGTGGCCGGGTCAGCACCCGCTCCGGGATCACCGGACCCAGGCTATTGCGGTAACGGGCGAGACGATAAACCAAGGTCTTCGGGCAATCCTTGATCACCGCAAAACCACCGGCCATATCGCCATACAGGGTCGCGTAACCAACGGCAATCTCGCTCTTATTACCCGTGGTCAGCAGTAGATGGCCGAATTTGTTGGAATAGGCCATGAGCAACGCGGCGCGAGTACGTGCCTGCAAATTCTCTTCCGTGGTATCGGCCGCGCGTCCGGCAAAAAGCGGTGCCAGCGTCTCCAGATAGGTGTTGAACGGCCCCTCGATGGACACGATGTCGGTGCGCACCCCCATACTCTGCGCCTCAGCCAGCGCGTCCACAATACTCATCTCCGCCGTATAGCGGGAGGGCATAATCAGGGCGTGGACCCGTTCCGGACCAAGGGCGTCCACCGCTATCGCCAGAGTCAGCGCCGAGTCCACCCCGCCGGACAGACCCAGCACCACGCCAGGGAAGCCATTTTTTTCCACATAATCATGTACGCCCAGACGCAATACCTCGTAGACTTCGGCGGTCTCATCCGGCAGCGGTCGCAGTGGCCCGGCAGCCTGTATACGGATATCGTCGTGATCCTTGTCGATATCCAGCAACGCCAGCATCTCCTCACACTGGGATGCGCGTAGCGCCAACAGCCCATGCTGGTCTACCGCAAAGGACTGGCCATCGAAGACCAGTTCATCCTGGCCGCCCACCAGGTTCACATAAATGATGGGCAGATGACACTGGGCGGCCAGGGCACCCACCTGATCTTCCCGGGCACGCTGTTTGTTCAGGTGATAAGGCGACGCGTTCAGCACCAGCAGCAGGTCTGCGCCTTGGGCCTGGGCGGCGTGCGCCACTCCCGGCCCATGCCAGACATCCTCACAAATGGCCACCCCATACCGCAGTCCGGCATAGGCAAACACCAGCGACTGCGCCCCCGGCGTGAAGTAACGCGCCTCATCAAATACCGCATAATTCGGTAGACAGTGTTTGTGATAAACCGCCTCGACCCGCCCCCCGCGCAGCAGACTGGCACTGTTGTAGAGACGCTCCTGCTCACGTTGCGGATGCCCTACCAACATGGGCAGAGGCGCTTCTGTCGCGAGACGCTGCAAGGCAGCATCGCAGACCTGCAAAAAGTCTGCACGCAAGAGCAAGTCTTCCGGAGGATAACCACTGAGAGCCAACTCCGGTGTCACCAGCAGGTCGGCCCCCGCGGCCTGTGCCGCAGCAGCGGCGGCCAGCAGACGATCGGCGTTGCCCGCCACATCGCCGACCCGGCAGTTGATTTGCGCCAGGGCGATGCGCATCAGCGCCCCAGTACCTCGGCCACCCGGGTGCCCAAATCGGCGGGGGAA
>NZ_JAAZTY010000194.1 GCF_018854775.1 Acidithiobacillus ferriphilus
GGAGGCTCTGGTAACCAAGGTACGAGCCACAGGCATGCAGGCTGATCTCCAGGATATGCTGACGTATGGTCGCGCCAAGATGCGGCGGGATCGCACGCTGCTCATCATCGTGAGCACGCATGGCGACGGCGAGCCCCCTGACAGCGCCCGTGACCTGCACGCCCTTTTGACGGACCGCCAAGCGCCGGACTTGCGCCATCTCCGCTTCTCTGTACTGGCATTGGGCGACGCGAGTTACCCTCGATTTTGCCAGACCGGAAGAGATTTCGATGCTGCCTTGGTGGCCGCTGGTGCGCATTGCCTGGTCCCCCGTGTCGATTGCGATGTGGATTATGAAGAGCGTGTTACATACTGGATGGGGCAGGTTCTGGAAGCCCTCACCGTTGGCGATTTCTCTCCGGCAGCATCGCTTCCCGCCCCCGCTCCAAAACAGGGATACTCGAGCCATGCCACTTTCCCCGCCGTTCTGCTGGACAAGGTGAATCTCTCGGGCCGCGGATCGAGCCGAGAAGTCTGGCATTTCGAACTGGACCTCGACGAATCTGGTCTTCACTATGCACCAGGCGATATCGTTTCCGTTGCCCCAAGCAATCCGCCCCAACTCGTGGAAGAGCTGCTCGACCGGCTCGAACTGGACCACAAGGCTCCCGTACGGACCAGGCAGGGTGAAATGCCGCTGGTGGAGGCCCTTGCCGCGCATTATGAAATCACCAGAATCACATGGCCATTTCTGGAGCGTTACGCGCGCCTGAGCGATGCGAAGGCTTTGCAAAGCGCGATTGCCGAACGGGATGTCAACGGCCTCGGCACCTGGACAGACGGCCGGGAAATCATCGACGTCGTCGGGCAATACCCCGTCAAGGGGCTTGGCGCGCAATCCTTCGCTGACTGCCTGCGGCCCTTGCCGCCGCGGCGGTATTCCATCGCCTCCAGCCTTCTGGCCGTTCCGGGCGAGATCCACCTGACGGTCGCCGCCATCCGCTATAGCCGCCACGGGCGGGAGCGTCTGGGGATTGCCTCGACATTTCTGGCGGATCGTGTCGCCATCGGTCGGCCTGTACCCATATTTATCGAGCCTAACGCCGAATTCCGGCTACCCGAAGATTCCGGACAGGCAATGATCATGATCGGGGCTGGAACCGGGGTGGCCCCCTTTCGTTCCTTCCTGCAGGAACGGGAGGCGCTGGGTGCTGCAGGAAATAACTGGCTTTTCTTCGGGGACCGCCACTTCAGCACCGATTTTCTATACCAGCGGGAGTGGCTGCGCTGGCTCAAGGATGGGCACCTCAGCCGGCTCGACGTTGCCTTCTCCCGCGACCAGGAACGCAAGATATATGTCCAGGACCGCTTACGGGAGCGTGCCGGTGACATATTCGCATGGCTTGAAGAAGGTGCCGCCGTGTATGTTTGCGGGGCCGAAGCGATGGGCAGGGCGGTACAGCAATCTCTGGTGGATATCGTTCAGTCGGCCGGGCGCACGCAGGTTCAGGCCGAGGAATATATTCTGGAATTGAAACAGACGGGGAGATACCACCGAGATGTCTATTAATGACAAAGCACTTTCCGACGTGGAACGGATCAAGGCGGAGAGCCGGGGGCTGCGCGGTACGTTGCGGGAGAGTCTGCGCAATCCCGTCACCGGTGCACTGGCGGAAGATGACGTTCAGGTCATCAAGTTCCACGGCATTTACCAGCAGGACTATCGCGACCTGCGGGCGGAACGCCACCAGCAGAAACTGGAGCCCCTGTATCAATTCATGGCCCGGCTGCGCCTGCCGGGTGGCGTATTAAGCGGAGCACAATGGCTGGCGTTGGGCGACATCGCCCGCACCTACGGCAATGGCGGTCTGCGTATCACCAGCAGACAGAGCATACAATTTCACGGACTGCTCAAGCCGCATCTCCAGCCGACGCTGCAAGCCCTCGACCGGGCACTGCTCGATACGGTCAGCGCCTGCGGCGATGTCAACCGCAACGTCATCGCCAGTTCCGCCCCTCAGATCTCCGCCTTCCATGCCGAGGCATACGGCTGGGCGCAGAAAATTGCCGAACACCTGCTGCCGCGGAGCCATGCTTATCATGAAATCTGGCTCGACGGCCAGCAGATAACCGCGCCGGAGGAGGATCTCCTGTACGGGCCCAGCTATCTGCCCCGCAAGTTCAAGATTGCCATCGCAGTGCCGCCGCACAACGACGTCGACGTGTTCACGCAGGATCTTGGGTTCATCGCCATACACGAGGAGGGGCGACTGGCGGGATTCAATGTGTGCGTTGGGGGAGGCCTGGGTCGCAGCCACAACAAACCCGATACCTACCCGAGGCTGGCGGATGTCTGCGGTTTTTGCGCCCCCGGACAAGTGTTGGCCGTTGCCGAAGCCGTGCTCACCACCCAACGCGACCACGGGGACCGGAGTGATCGAAGCCATGCCCGGCTCAAATACACGGTGGACCGCATGGGTTTGGATCGCTTCATGGCGGAGGTGGAGCAACGCACCGGATTCCCGCTGGCCCCGCCACGCCCGTTCCACTTCGAGACTTCGGGAGACCGCTTCGGCTGGCTCGAAAATGATGACGGAACAGCCTGCCTTACCCTCTTCATACCCGGTGGCCGGGTTGCCGATGGCGATATTCCGCTCCTCAGCGGGCTGGATGCACTCGCCCGTCTGCACCATGGCGAAATCCGGCTGACCTGCAATCAAAATCTACTGATCGCCGGCATCTCCCCCGCGGAACGCTCCGTTGTCGAAACCGTGCTTGCTGAATACGGGCTCGACAGACTGCTGAATCTCACCCCTGTCCGTACCCACGCGATGGCATGCGTAGCGCTGCCCACCTGCCCCTTGGCGATGGCCGAGGCCGAACGCTATTTACCGGTTTTTCTGGATCGCATCGAGGCGTTGCTTGCCGATACCGGTCTGGAAGGAGAAGCATTGACAGTGCGTATGACCGGGTGCCCCAACGGGTGCGCCCGGCCCTATCTCGCGGAGATCGGCCTGGTCGGCAAAGCGCCCGGCCTTTACGATCTTTATCTGGGCGGCGACCGGACCGGTATGCGCCTCAATACCCTTTACCGGGAGGCGATGGGCGAGGCAGCCCTGCTGGATACCCTACGGCCCCTGTTGAAGCGATTTGCCGGTCATCGCTGGCCCGGCGAGACATTCGGGGACTTTGTCCGGCGACAGGATTTATTACCGCCAGATCCCGGTCTCCTGCACACAGGGAGGCAGTGAGGAACCCATGAGTGCAGAGACCAAGATACAGGACGTGCTCCTCCTTTTCGGGGCATTGCGCAATGCGCCGTATGCCCCGGCGGCTTTTGCCAGCAGCTTTGGGGCGGAAGACATGGTGCTCACGGACCTGATTGCGAAGCATGCGCCCTGGATGGAGATATTCACCCTCGATACCGGCCGTTTACCGGAGGAAACCTACCGGCTGATGCAGGAAACCCGGGAGCGCTACCACCTCCCCATTCAGGTGTATTTTCCGGAGCACGGGGCAGTGGAGCGCTATGTCCGGGAACACGGGCCCAACGCCTTTTATGAAAGCCAGAAATTGCGCAAGACCTGTTGCCATATGCGCAAGGTCGAACCCTTGCAGCGGGCATTGCAGGGTAAAGGGGCCTGGCTGACCGGGATGCGTCGGGAGCAGGCGCTCTCGCGGCAGGACCTCGCCGTCCGGGAATGGGACGCCACCCATGAATTGCCCAAGTTCAACCCCCTGGCCGATTGGCGCCATGCGGAAGTTTGGGATTATATCCGTGATTTTGAGCTGCCCTACAATCGTCTTCATGATCAGGGTTACCCCAGCATCGGTTGCGCCCCCTGCACGCGCGCCATCTCCCCCGGCCAGGACATCCGCGCGGGTCGTTGGTGGTGGGAAAGTCCGGATACCAGAGAATGCGGCTTGCATGTCGTTGACGGCAAAGTGATTCGCATCAAATCAGCAGCGTCACAAAAAACGTCAGGGTAAATATAATGAACACTGCAGTCGAAAAGCACATTATTGATGCCGCCAGCAATCACCATCTGGACTGGCTGGAATCAGAAGCGATCCACATCATGCGCGAGGTTGCGGCCGAATGCGGCAAGCCGGCGCTGCTGTTTTCAGGCGGCAAGGATTCGGTGGTGCTGCTGCGCATCGCCGAGAAGGCCTTCCGTCCGGGCAGGTTTCCATTTCCACTGGTGCATATCGATACCGGCCACAACTTCGCTGAAGTCATCGAATTCCGCGACCGACGCATTGCTGAACTGGGTGAACGACTGATCGTGCGTTCGGTCGAGGAATCGATCCGGCGCGGCACCGTGCGCCTGCGTAACCCCGCAAGCGATTCGCGTAATGCGGCGCAGGCCGTCACGCTGCTGGAGGCCATCGCTGAGTTTCAGTTCGATGCCTGCATCGGCGGTGCCCGTCGCGACGAAGAGAAGGCGCGCGCCAAAGAGCGGATTTTTTCATTCCGCGACGAGTTCGGGCAATGGAATCCGAAGGCGCAGCGCCCGGAACTCTGGGATTTATATAACACCCACATTCATCCCGGCGAAAATATGCGCGTGTTCCCGATCTCCAATTGGACCGAACTGGACGTCTGGCAATACATCGCCCGCGAAAAACTGGCGCTGCCGCCGATTTATTTTGCCCATGAGCGCCAGGTCATTTCACGCAACGGCTTTCTGGTACCGCTGACCGCTCTGACCCCGGCCCAAGAAGGCGAGGCGATAGAAACCAAAACCGTGCGTTTCCGCACGGTCGGCGATATTTCATGCACCTGCCCGGTGGCGTCGGATGCCGCCACCGTCGAAGCCGTCATCGCCGAAACCGCCATGACCAAAATCACGGAACGCGGTGCGACGCGGATGGATGACCAGGCATCGGAAGCATCAATGGAACAACGCAAGAAGGCAGGATATTTCTGATGAGCGCGACCATTCCCAAACAGTTTTTGCAGGAACTGACCAGAGAACGCGGCTTGCTGCGCTTCATTACTGCCGGTTCGGTAGACGATGGCAAGAGCACGCTGATCGGCCGCCTGCTGTTCGACAGCAAGGGTATTTTCGCCGACCAGCTGAGTGCCATGTCGCGCGCCAAGCACCGGCGCGCGACCGGCGACACGATCGACTTGTCGCTGCTGACGGATGGTCTGGAAGCCGAGCGCGAGCAGGGCATCACCATCGACGTCGCTTACCGCTACTTCGCCACGCCCCGGCGCAAGTTCATCATCGCCGATACCCCGGGCCATGAACAGTACACGCGCAACATGGTCACTGGAGCATCCACCGCCGACGCCGTCGTCATCCTGATCGATGTCTCGAAAGTGCGGCTGGGCGACGATGGCAGTGTGGAATTACTGGTGCAAACCAAGCGCCATTCGAGCATAGCCCACCTGCTGCAGATCGAGCATGTCGTGGTCGCGATCAACAAGATGGATCTGGTGCATTACGACCAGGCGGTGTATGACCGTGTCGTACAGGCATACCGGGAATTCGCGCAACGGCTGGGCCTGAAGGATATCCGCACGATTCCGTTGTCCGCCCTGGCGGGCGACAATGTGGTCACTGCGGGCGACAGGATGCGCTGGTATCAGGGGCCGACGCTGATCGAACTGCTCGAATCCCTGAGCGTCCATGACGCATGCCATGACGAACCGCTGCGTTTCCCGGTACAACTGGTGGCGCGCCACAATGGTCACGAAGCCAACGACTTCCGCGGTTACATGGGCCGTATCGAAGCCGGAAAAGTCAGCAGGGGCGACCGGCTGGTAGTGCAGCCAGGCGGATCGACGGCGACGGTGAAAGACATCCTGATACTCGATCGGTCGCTGGAATCGGCCGTCGTCGGCCAATCGGTAACGCTGTTGCTGGAGGAACACCTGGATATTTCGCGCGGCGACATGCTCGCGTCCGCCGATCGTCCGGCCAGCCTGCTCAAAACCGTCACCGCCGACGTCTGCTGGTTGTCGGAGGATCCGCTCGATCTGCGTCGCAAATACTGGCTGAAACACACGACCAGGCAAGTCACCGCGCGCGTCACGGAAATCGATACGTTACTCGACGTCAATACGCAGCAGAAGCACCCGGCCAATGCCCTGCGACTGAATGACATCGCCAGCATCACGCTGAATGTGCAGCAGCCGCTCGCCGCCGATGCGTATGACGCCATTCGCTCGACCGGTGCGTTCATTCTGATTGATGAAGTGACCCACCAAACAGTCGCGGCGGGGATGATTCGCCGCAACGCTTCTGGAATGGAGCGGTTTCGTCTATGAGCGGAGTTGGTTACGGCGGCGCTGGAAAAGTCTGGATTGTTGGGGCGGGCCCCGGCGACCCGGAACTCCTCACCCTGAAGGCGGCCACGCTTGTGGGCACGGCCGACATTATCTTCCATGACGCACTGGTTAATATCCGCATCCTGGCAATGGCACGGCCAGATACCAAATTGGTGAACGTCGGCAAACGTGGCGGTCAGCCCTCAACTTCTCAAATGAGCATTCAGACACGCATGATTCACGCCGCGCGGCAAGGCATGCGGGTAGTTCGCCTCAAGGGTGGTGACCCCTTCATTTTTGGACGCGGTGGTGAGGAATGTATAGCCCTGTGGACGGCTGGTATCGACTATGAAGTAGTGCCCGGCATCACCAGTGGCATCGCCGCCGCTGCCGCTGTCGGCATGCCACTTACTTACCGCACAATCAGCCAATCCGTCCTATTCGTAACGGGACATGCGGCCCCGGGGGGCCCTCCGATAGATTGGGTCCATCTCGCAAAGGCTGCGGATACACTGGTAATTTACATGGGACTGGCACAGACAACGGAGATCCAGAGCGGCCTAATCGCCGGTGGACGGCATCCAGACACGCCGGTACTGGCGGTACATTGGGCGACCTTGCCACAGCAGCGCCATGTGCACACCCGGCTAAACCGGTTTTCCGATGTAATTCATGAAGCCGATCTTGGTAGTCCGA
>NZ_JAAZTY010000195.1 GCF_018854775.1 Acidithiobacillus ferriphilus
GTTGCGCGTAAGAAGCTGGATCAGGGCGATGATGGCGGTATTATTGGCAATTTGGCCACCCTGCTTGTCATCTCCTTGGTAATGATTGGCGGAATAGTCTACAGCTGGACCACGTTAAGCATCGGTAGTGGTTATGGCGGGATTTACGATATTACCAGCTTATGGTTTCTGGTGCACTTCGTGGCGGGGATCCTGGCGTTACTGGCAAGCATCATGAAAATATCCCGTACACCTGATCGAGCCAAGGCAGAGCGTTGGGTATCGTATAATGTTCTCACCTACTGGAGGGGGATAGTTATCCTCTGGGTAGCCTTTTTTATCGTCTTCTATATCGCGTAATTTGGTTATAGATTATCAAATTAGACCGAGGGTAAAATAATGGATATGTCACATTTGTCGTTTGTTATTCCAGCTGGAGCGGATAATCCGACGTTCTTCTGGTTGACGGGATACATCGTGTTTCCGGTGGTGTTTTTAAGCATGTACTTCTGGTGGGTATTAAAAGAAGTGGCCAATGAAGATCGACTCCGTGTTTTAAAGAAGACAGAAAATAGTCCATCTGGCGACGGATAACCTCATAATAGCTATCTGTTTATATTGTTAAAGAATGTAACGTGGTAAGGCTTGTTTTATCCCCCCGATTGATCCGCTATTGAAGAAACGGCGGGTCTTTTTTATGTTGCGGCGTTGCCCACCTTCACATGCAGACATGCTTGGGGTCAAGGCAGGCGATAGCTTGGTTGTCACATGTTCAGAATGGCGGAAGTGAGGGCGTCCAGCCGGGTATCCATGCGGGAAAAGCCATCTTCCATGCGTTCGGTCAGGTGATCCACTCGGGCATTGATACTTGAGCTCAAGGTATCGATACGGGCATCCATGCGGGAGAACCCTTCTTCCATTCTTCCGGTGAGACGATCCACGCGGGCATCCAGACGGTCGATGCTCTGTCCATTCTCCTGCAGATCCCTTTCCAGCGCGTCAAGCCGCAGGCGCAAAGATTCCACGCCGGGAGCGATGACGCTTTCCAGAACTTTGCGTAAACTGTCTACAGTTTCTTGAACGTTCATGGGCCATGAGTATGATGCAGGGTGCGACATTATTCAATTGCGCCGCCCCGCCTTCCCCATAAACTCCCGCTCCGCTCACCGCCTTGTGGACGGCAGGCAATCCGTCCCCGCGCATCTGAGTGACCTGCTGCTGGCCGACGAATTGATGGACACATCCGTGCAGGGCATTACGGGCGCCCTGCAGGGCCTCTGGTTTTTGACAGGCCAGCCATTACGGGTCTATCTTGTTTGCAAACTGAGAGCGCACCTTCGAGCGGATAAGGAAATATCGCCATGTTGGCTGGGGATCGGATTCGACTGCAAGCACAAAATCAGGCACGCAGTATGCGCAATGCGGCGACAGTGCGGATTGTTCCTTTGCTGAAAAACAAACTGGATCCAAACCATGTCTGGATATTCGGATCCGTGGCGCGTGGAGAGCCATCAGCAAGTTCGGATATTGATATCCTGGTCGAGATGGGCTCGACAAAAACAGACTTGCCCTTCAAGGAGCGGCTTCGCCTCATTGGCGACGTCTGTGATGAGGCGGACGTACCGTTCCACTGCGACATCATCGCCATGACACGGGGCGAAATACAACAAAAAATAGCAGCCGGAAATCATTTCTTCGTGCGGTTATGGCACGAGAAGGAGGCTATCTATGAACGTTAGCGCCCAACAACTTGACGCTGTGCGCTGGCTAAAACAGTCTGGTTCCGATCTGGTGGCGGCAAGACAACTAAGGGACGGCGGCAGCTTTGCACAGTCCTGTTTTTTCTCGCAGCAGTCTGCCGAAAAACTTTTTAAGGGTGCCATCATCCTGCTAAAGGGCGCAATACCAAGGTCTCATTCCGTGCAAGACCTTAGCAATACGCTTCGCGCGGAATATGCGGTACCGCTGGACAACTTCTATACGGTTTCCCGATATCCGGATGCATCACCCAGCGAAATGTCACCGTTCGAATTGTACGATGTCGACGATGCCCAGGAAGCCATCCATCTGGTCGAGCAAGCCATGCGCGTTACGCTCCAATGGCTTGGTGAGCAAAACTTGATGCCGGAAGGCTATTCGCTGACGCCGTGCGCGAAAGCAGAGACCGCCCCCGGTTTTTGACAGAAAGAAATACGAGAATACCGTGGTTTAATCGACCTCACTCGTCGGGGTTCTCTATTCCATTTGATTTTAAATGTGGTGCCCAGGGCCGGACTCGAACCGGCACGGCATAAGCCGAGGGATTTTAAGTCCCTTGCGTCTACCGATTTCGCCACCTGGGCGGGGTGCTATTTTATTACGTTTTGCCGTTCTGCTCAATTGTTGACGTTTGCACTTCCGATATGGCAACTTATACCTTGGCCAGCACCAAGGTCCATCTCAGCGAAATACTCCATCAGGACGCACATCCCGGCCTGCCCGCCGGGTCAGTTCCCTGATGGACACTTCCCCCGCACCCATGATCTGGCGTACCAGCGACCATCGTAACGCGGTCAGTCGGCCCAGGAACACATCCGGCGATTCAAAGTTCAGGGTTTCCCTCTGGTAGGTTTCCGCCTGCGCGGCTTTGCCTGCAGCGCGTAGGGCTGCCTTCCAGTCCGGTTGTGTGTCGAGCTACGGCAGCGAAGATTTTGAGTTGGTGCAATGTAGCGTGGCGGATAGACATGTCAATAGTAAATCATGGTAAATCATAATAGTAAATATATTTTACTTTTATAAATTAGAAGATCATCCACAATGCCAATCAAGCATTGGAACCCAATCAGTGGCTTCAATCGTCGTTGTCTACCATGACACAAGGAG
>NZ_JAAZTY010000196.1 GCF_018854775.1 Acidithiobacillus ferriphilus
CAGTAGTGCCCGCCATAGAAAATGCAGGTCTTACTGCGGCGGGGCTCGGGGTCGTTGGTGAACAGGAAACTGGTCATAGTCCGGTAGCCAATGAGGATAAAGTGGGGCGGAATCAGCTCTGCCCCTGCGGTTCCGGTAAAAAATACAAGCATTGTCATGGGCGGTTGCAATAAGGAAAGCGTATGGCCGTTGGTCTCCACCCTCCCCGGAATATCCTGCCCATTGCGGGGGTTCGCCTTGGCGTGGCAGCGGCAGGCATTCGTTATGCGAATCGTACCGACCTGACCTTGATCCATTTGGCGGAAGGATCTCAGGTGGCGGGTGTTTTTACCCGTAATCGTTTCTGCGCGGCGCCAGTGTTGGTGGCACAGCGTCACCTGGCGGACGGCTCCGGCGTGCGGGCGCTGGTGATTAATACGGGCAATGCCAATGCGGGTACGGGCGCCGCTGGGCTGCAGGCAGCAGAGGCTAGTTGTCAGGTGGTGGCCGGGCAGTTGGGTTGCGCGCAGGAGGCCGTCTTGCCGTTTTCTACGGGCGTCATTGGCGAACCGGTAGCGCTTGCGGAGAAAATTGCCGGGGTGCTGCCAAGCTGTATCGAAACGCTCGCCGAGGATCACTGGGAGGTGGCCGCAGCGGCCATTATGACCACGGATACCATTGCCAAGGCCTGCTCCCGGCAGTTGGAAATGGATGGCGTGACCGTCACGGTGACGGGTATGGCCAAGGGCTCAGGGATGATTCGTCCGGATATGGCCACGATGCTGGCCTATATCGCCACCGATGCCCCGTTGCACGGAGCAGCCTTGCAACAATGCCTGCAAGAAGCCATGGAGCGATCCTTCAACCGCATTACAGTGGATGGCGATACCTCCACCAACGATGCCTGCATCCTGATGGCAACCGGGCAGGCGGCGCTGCCGCCCATCTCTTTAGCAACGGATCCCCGCTACGGCAGACTGAGAGACGCCATCACGGCGGTGGCGCAGTGGCTGGCGCAGGCTGTTGTGCGCGACGGCGAGGGGGCGACCAAATTTATTCCGATCCATGTCCTGGGTGGGCGCGATGCAGCCGAGTGTCTGCAGGTGGCTTACCGGATGGCTCATAGTCCGTTGATCAAGACGGCTTTCTTTGCTTCCGACCCGAATTGGGGGCGCCTGCTGGCGGCCATCGGCTCCGCCGGCGTGGACGACCTGGAAGTGGATGGGGTGCAGGTCTGGCTGGGCGATACGCGCATCGTCCGCGACGGTGCCCGCGACCGTGATTATGATGAGGCGGCCGGACAGGCCGTGATGGCCCAGGAGGAAATCCCGGTGCGGGTTGATCTGGGCAGAGGTGCCGCCGAGGCGCAAATCTGGACTTGTGACTTGTCCTATGACTATGTCCGTATTAACGCCGATTACCGTAGCTGATGCTCACCGTTCCTGTCGCCACTGGAATTATTGAAGATGCCTCGGGGCGCCTGCTGATTTCGCTGCGCCCCGAGGGTAAGCCCTGGCCAGGCTTCTGGGAGTTTCCCGGCGGCAAGGTGGATCCCGGCGAAACGCCGGAACAGGCTCTGGTCCGGGAGCTTTGGGAAGAGTTGGGGATCACCGTTACGGCACCAGAGCCGTTCCGGGTGCTTGATTATACCTATCCGGAGCGTACGGTGCGCCTGCATTTTTACCGGGTGCGGCACTGGACGGGCACTGCCCATGGACGGGAAGGGCAGGAGGTACGTTGGCTCTATCCCTGGGAAATCCCGGCGCTGGAATGTCTCCCTGCGAATTTGCGTATAACGGCGGCGGTGTTAGCGGAGGCTTTGCCCCAGCCGCCCCTCTGTCTGATTGCCGATCCCGACAGATTGCCGCTACTTGATTTCCGAAAGTCTCTGGAAGCCGCGCTTGGCGCTGGATTGCGCTGGTTAGTGCTGCGCTGCAAAACGGTGCCGGATGCCCCCACCGCCGCCGTACTGTCGACACTGTGCGCCGAGGCGCTGGCGCAGGGCGCGCAGGTCTACCTCAACCATTCCGATTCCTTGCCCGACTGGCCGCGGAGCGGACGTCATCTGACGCAAATTCAGCTCGATGCAGGCGTACGGCCTGACGCGGCTTTCGGGGTATCTTGTCATGATGCCGTAGGTTTGCAGCGGGCGGCGCGTCTCGGGGCGCGCTACGCCTTTCTCTCGCCGATTTTCGTTACCCCGAGTCATCCGGGTGCGGCGGCGCTGGAACCTCAGGCCTTTGCGGCGATGGCCGCTGAATCGTCTCTGCCCCTCATTGCGCTCGGTGGAGTGACGGCAGCACGGGTGCCGGTGGCGCTGGCCGCCGGCGCGCGCGGCGTGGCGGTGCTCTCCGGCATTCTCGAAGCGCCGGATCCTGCTGTTGCTACCCGCGCTTATCTCCAGCACTGGAATGGGTGAATGGCCTTTATTTCTGTCGTTATTCCGCTTTACGACGAGATCGACAATATCTTGCCGCTTTGTACGGCTCTGAGCCATGCCTTGGGGGACGCCGATGCCGAGGTGATCATTGTCGACGATGGTAGCCGGGACGGGAGTGCCACCGCCCTGGACCGCGAAGCGGAGGCGCGGGGCGCGCGATTCAAGGTCATCCACCTGCAGCGCAATTTCGGCCAGACAGCGGCCATGCAGGCGGGGATTGATGCCGCTCGGGGCGAAGTGATTGTGACCCTGGATGCGGATCTGCAGAATGATCCCGAAGACATTCTGCCTTTGGTCCGGCACCTGCTGGAGAAAAACCTGGATGTGGTGGCGGGTTGGCGGAAGGACCGCCAGGATGACTTGCTCTTGCGTAGGATCCCGTCGCGTTTGGCCAATCGTTTGATCTGCCACCTCACCGGTATTTATCTGCACGATTACGGGTGCACCCTGAAGGCCTATCGGGCTTCCGTGATCAAAGGGGTGCGTCTCTATGGCGAGATGCATCGTTTTGTCCCGGCCTGGCTTTCTACGTTGACCTACACGGATCGCATTGTCGAAGTGCCGGTGCGCCACCACCCGCGCCGGGCCGGACAGAGCAAGTACGGCATCACTCGTACCCTCCGGGTGCTGGTTGACCTGCTTTTTGTGAAGTTTTTTCTTGGTTACAGTCAGCGGCCCATGCATTTTTTCGGGGTAATCGGGCTGGCGTTATCAAGCATCGGTTCGATCATGCTGCTGTATCTTTTGGTGGATAAATTTGGCTATGGCGCGGCGATTTCCGGACGCCCCATGCTGATTGCCGGTGTACTGTTTTTCCTCGCTGGACTGCAATTTCTCAATACCGGCATTGTTGGGGAGATGTTATCGCGCATTTATCATGAGTCTCAGGATAAAAAGACTTATGTGGTGCGCTACACGATACATCTTGATCCACCCGCGTGAAACCTGTCCCCATTCTGATGTATCACAATATTGCGGTGGCGCCGCAAGGCGTGAAGTTGCGCGGCCTTTATATCTCGCCCCGGCGTTTTGCGCGGCAGATGGCGCTGCTGCACTGGTTGGGTTATCAGGGACTGTCCATGTCTGCAGCCATGCCTTATCTGCGCGGAGAGCGGGAAGGCAAAGTGGTGGTGATTACTCTGGATGACGGCTATCGGGATAACCTCGAACACGCCTTGCCGGTGTTGCAGCGCCATGGTTTTACGGCAACCTGCTATGTGGTGAGTGCCGCCATCGGTACCGCCAATCACTGGGATGCGCAGCAGTTAGGTACACATAAGCCACTGATGAACGTGCATGAGCTACATCGCTGGCGGGAGGCTGGAATGGAGATCGGGGCGCACAGCCGTCATCATCCCCGTTTGCCGGAGCTGAGTGAGTCCGAGTTGGACGACGAGGTGTCAGGATCCAAGCGCGAGTTGGAAGGGCTTTTGGCGGTGCCGGTGACTCAGTTCTGTTATCCCTATGGTGCGGCGGGGCTGCGCGAACGGGCGGCGGCCCGACGCGCCGGCTTTGTTGCCGCGGTGACGGTGCGGCGGGGCCGTGTCTTGCCGGGTACTGACCTTATGGATTTACCGCGGGTGATGGTCGGCGGGCATCATGCGCCCCATGTTTTCCCCCTGCAACTGCTGAC
>NZ_JAAZTY010000197.1 GCF_018854775.1 Acidithiobacillus ferriphilus
ACGACCTGTCGTCGCCCACCGTCGTGGACGCAGTCCCCCAGGGTGACGGGCTGCCGCGCGTGGCGGTGGAGGCCACCACGCTGTCGGGGCGGCTGGCGGGGATCGGGCATTATACCGCCGCGCTGTGTCAGCAGTTGGCCGCGGATGAGGGGGCGACCCTGGCCTACTTTACGGCGCGGTCCTGGGCGCGGGAGCCGCCGCGGCAACCCGGCCTGCGCATTCCCCACCCCTTGCAGTGGCGCAAGCGTATTCCCCTGGGGCGGGAGCTACAGTTTGTCTTGCAGGGGCGGCAACTGACCCGGCTGGAACGTCTCTGGCGACCGGATCTGATCCTGGGACCCAGCTTCGTCCTGCCGCGCGCCAAGGCTCCGTCTGTCCTGGTGGTGCATGATCTTTCCCATCTCCGCTATCCGGAGGTCCACCCCCCGGCCCGTGTGGCCTTTTTGAACCGTCACTTGCGACCGGCCATGGCGCGCGCGGGGGCCGTTCTGACGGACTCGCGTTTTACGGAAGCGGAATTGTTGCATTACTTCCCGGAGGTGGCGGGGCGGACCCATGTGGTCTATCCCGGTATCAGCGGGCGTTTCGCTTTGGCTCCGGCTGCGGAAGTGGAAACGGCACTGGATGGGATTTTGCTGGGAGATGAGCGTCGCTTTTTCCTCTTTCTCTCCACCCTGGAGCCGCGCAAGAATCTGGCGGGCTTGCTGGCGGCCTACGCGGCCTTGCCGGCTGTCATCCGTGGGGCGCACCCGCTGGTGCTGGTGGGGCAGATGGGCTGGCAGGAGACTAATTTCGCCGCAATCCTGGAGGAAATGCTGGCGCGCGGCGAGGTGCGGATGCTGGGCTACCTGCGCGACGAACTGCTGCCGGCACTCTATCGCCGCGCCCTGGCGCTGGTTTACCCATCCCTCTACGAGGGCTTTGGTCTGCCGCCCATCGAGGCCATGGCCTCGGGCTGCCCGGTGTTGGTAGCCGACGTGGCCGCCATGCCGGAGGCCTGCGGTGGTGCGGCGCTGTATTGCGACCCGCTGGATGTGCAGTCCATCACCGCGGCGATGCGGCGGCTGGCGGAGGATGAGGTCTTGCGCGCCCGGCTGGCGGCGGCGGGGCCGGCGCGGGCGTCGCTCTATACCTGGGAGGCGGCGGCGGCGCAGGCGCTGGCGGTGATGCGGGAGGTGGTGTCGCGTTAACCCATTGGTGGCTGTCATAAAACCCCCATATCCAGCGTTACCGTCTGTCCCTGCAATCGCGTATCTATCCGCCGCGCGGCCTCCTGCAACAGCGGTACCCAGCTTTCCTGACGGCGCTCCATGGGTGCGGAGATGCTCAATCCGGCATTCCAGGGCAGCGGCCCACGGAGCAGTACCCCAAGGCAGCCGACGCCGATTTCCGCCTCTTCATTATCCAGCGCATAGCCGCGCTCCAGAGCCGTGCGGGCGTCCTTCCAGAGTGTCGGGATGTCATGCAGGGTGTGTATGGTGAGCGCCGGTAAGTGGGTGCGGGTGGCGTAACGCTCGACCGCCACCTCACCATTCAGCGCCAGCATCAGCTTGCCGACGGCGGTGGTATGCAGGGGCGCGCGACTGCCAATCACCTGCTCTACCCGCATCATCCGCGACGAGGTGGCGCGCTCCACATAGACGACTTCGTCGTCCTGCTGAATGGTGAGGTTCACCGTCTCCTGCACCTGATCGCGCAGCCAGGCCATGATGGGCCGGGCGATGGCGCGCAGGTCGCTGCGGCCGTGGGCGAGCTGCGCCCAGTCTTGCAGGTGGGGGCCGAAGCGGTAATGGCCGACGGCGTCCCGGGTGAGCAATGCGTTGTCCTGTGCCGAGGCGAGAATGCGGAAGGCGGTGGAGGGCGCCAGTCCGGTTACGGCGGCGAGTATCTTGAGGGTGGCATTGCCGCCCTCCGCCGCGAGGGCGTCCAGCAGGGCGCGCAGGCGGTCGATGACTTGGATGGAGGAGTTTCTGTCGCTGGCAGAGTCTGACATGGAATATTCCGCATGGTGGAAACGATACCCTATTGCGGAATCATACGGTCTTGCTTAGAGTGGGTGCAATCTTTTTTTGTCACAGGATCATCACGCCATGACCGCCCAAAGCACCTTGCCCGCTAACGCTCCCGCCTTCTGCGCGGGTATGTTCCACTTTGGTGAATCATGGCCAAATTTTGCGGAGTATGGCCGCAGTGCCGCCATCGCCGTCGGCCACAAGGCGGTCCCTCATCCCGCGGCCAAGGAAGCCGTCTACCAGACCCTGCTCATGGCCGACGCCCTGCGCTACTGCACCTTGCAGGTCTGCGCCGCCAAGTCCTCCGGCCATCCCGGCGGCTTTGCCTCCAGCGTTGAGGCTTATGCGGCGCTGGTGATGCTCGGTCATACCAACATCGTCACCGAAGTGGGCCACCACGCCCCCGGTTTCTACAGCGCCATGTTCCTCGACAGCTCGCTGGAGGACATGGGTATCCGCGACATGAATGACATGATGGCGCGTTTCCGCGAGCGGCATGGTCTGCTTGGCCATCTCTCCGGCGCCATCCCCGGCCTGCTGGCGCCGGCGGGTCCATTGGGGCAGGGACAGCACTTCGCCATGGCGGGCGCGTTGCTGCATCCCGGCACCCTCTTCCCGGTGACCATCGGCGATGGCGGTTTCGGCGAGCCGTACGTGCTGAGCGCCATGAAGCACTTCCACTTTGCCTACCCGCAGGTCACCAATTACCTGCCGGTGCTGGTCTGGAACGGCTTCAGTCAGGAGCATCACTCCATGGTCTCCCTGATGACGAATGACGAGATGATCGCCTACTGGCGCGCCCATGACTTCGACGAAGTCATCCTCGTGGATGCCAGGGACTTCGACGACGCAGGTCAGGAAGGGGCCTATGTCGACTCCGCGCGCTTCTCCTTCGGCCAGCGTCTGGCTTTTATGGAGGCGGTGCTGACCGGTGTGGCCAGGGCGGCGGAGCACGCCCTGAGTGGTCGTCACAGCGCCTTCATCCTCAAGCAGTTGAAGGGTGCGGGTGTGCATGTTTCGGGTGCCAAGTCCCACAACCTCTATCCCAAGGACACCCCGGAATCGCCGGAGATCAAGACGGCGCTGGAGCAACGTGCCCTCAGTCCGGAAGCCTGGGCGCTGGTGCGGGAGAACTTCGCGCGGGCCGGTGGTGGTCCTGCCGCCAAAACGGCGGTGACCGAGCAGGTGCTGGACATCGCCCGGCTGGATGACTTCCCCATGCAGGATTTCAATGTCGGCGAGCAGGCCGTGCCCGCCACCGCCATGGGCGCGCTGGTGGCCTGGCTGGGGCAGCAGGACCCGCGCTTCGTGGT
>NZ_JAAZTY010000198.1 GCF_018854775.1 Acidithiobacillus ferriphilus
TGGCCACCGCCTGCGCCGCCGCTACCTTCAACTCTGCCATTGCCGCCTGAATATCCGGGCGCTGCTCGGCCAAAGCCGAAGGCAGGCTGGTGGGCAGGCTGGCAGGCAATTGCAGGCTGGCGAGTGTCGGCATAGACAGGTCTGCATCGGGAGACTGGCCCAGCAAGGCCGCCAGGCCATGGCGCGCCGCCGCCACATCCGCCTGCAAGGGTGCAATGCGCGCCTGCGCCGCCGCGGTGATGGCCTCCTGTTGATCCACACTTTGCAGGTTCTGATAACCCAACTGATACTCCTGCTGCAGCAGGTGCAGCAGATGGGCATCGGCAGCGGCAATCTGTTGTGCGGCATTGAGCTGCGCCTGCGCCGCCGCACCGCTGATCACCGCCCGGCTCACCGCCGCCGCCAAAAAAACTTCACTCTGATGTAGACTGGCGCGGCTGACCGCCGCCTGGGCCTTGGCGGCGTGGACCAGATCGGCCTGCCGACCAAATACATCGGGGCTGTAGTGGACGTCGACGGTGCCTAGCAGCAGGCTGTAGAGATTACCGGGAATGCGGTAGCTCGCCCCGCCGTTCGCGCCGGTCCGTTGTGCCCGCCCGCGACTGATTCCGGCACCGGCACCCACGCTGGGCAGTAGTCCGCCCTGGGCCACCGCGATCAAGGACTGCTCGCGCGCCAGGGCCGCTTGCGCCGCCTGTACATCCGGGTTGGCCTGCATGGCCTGGCGGATATAGTCATTCAACGGCGTCGAACGGAAGAGCGACCACCAGGCCTGTGCCTCTTGCGTGGTCCACTGGACCCGCTGCTGAGCACTGTGCAGATTGATGGGATGGGCGTTATAGGTCTTGGGCGCCGGGACGGCCGGTGTGCTGAGATGCGGGCCGACAGCGCAGCCAGCCGCAGCGACAACCCCGAGCAGGACACCCAGTCGGGCCATACCCGGAGCCGAACGCCCCGCTTTCTGCCGCACCTGGCCGTGCAGATACCTCGCGCTTTTCATGTAAAACCCTCACTCAGTTGATATACGGGAATAAGCGGCGCTATCCGCAAGCATCGAGAGAGCAACTCCCCGCGCAGCCGTCGCAACAGAGAAAAATGGTAGCGGGAATGCCTGTAACAATCTTTGCTGCAGGCCTGTTAAAACGTAACAGACTGTCACTTTGGCGGCGGTCGGGAGGCTTTGTTACATTTGACCGTGGCCCACGAGAGAACAAGGGATTACCATGTGCACATGGATATCCAAAAACAGATTTTGGTGGTGGATGATGACCTGCGCCTGCGCAGTTTGGTGGAGTCGCACCTGCAGGGCTTTGGTTTTGCCGTAAGGGGCATCAGTGATGGGCGCCAGATCGAAACCCTGCTCGCCGAAACCACCATTGATCTGATCGTTCTCGATCTGGGGCTGCCCCATGAAGACGGCCTGCAAATCTGCCGGCGACTGCGCCAGCATCATGATGTTCCTATCCTCATGCTCACCGCGCGCGGCGATGAAATAGACCGTATCCTGGGCTTGGAGATGGGCGCCGACGACTATCTCGCCAAGCCTTTTCACCCTCGCGAACTGGTGGCCCGCATCCAGGCAATCCTGCGCCGCGCCCGCGCCGCCGTCCCTCGCCCCGAAGCGGTAACAGCCCCCTTCCAATGCGGCCGATTCACCGTGGATATGGGCCGGCAGGAGATTCAACTGGGCGGGCAAAGCTTGTCCCTCACCAGTGCCGAGTTCCAGACCCTGGCGACACTCATTCAGCATGAGGGCCAGCCCCTGACCCGCGAAAAGCTCATGTGGCTGACCCGTGGCCGACAACTGGAAAGTGATGATCGCAGTATCGACATGCAGATTTCCCGCTTGCGCCGTCTGCTTGACAGCTCCCCCGGCCGGCCCCGGCATATCCGCACGGTCTGGGGTCATGGCTACCTGTTCGTCGCGGAGCCTTGATGCATGTGCGGAGTTTCTGGCCGCGCAGCACATTGGGGCGGACCGTGCTCCTGCTGGCAGTTCTGTTGCTGGGAACCCAAGGCGCCGTCTATGTCCTGTTTCATCAATATGTGCTGAATCCTGCCGCCGAACGCTTCGCGGAATTTCTCTGGCAGACGGATCACGCCCTGATTGCCGCTGGTGCCGAACGCTCATCCGCTGGTGGTCTGCAATGGCGACCCGCCCACGACCTGCCCGGCATTCCCGCCAACAAGTATTTTTTGCGCCAGAGCGCTGGTTATCTGGCGCGGATGTCTCCGGGGGCCGCATTGCGGATTGGTCCCAGTGATACGGATGCCACTTGGCTGTGGATTCGCGGTGGCCGCCATGAACCCTGGCTGGGCATGCGCGCGTCGCCCATGAATTTCGGCGGGCAAGGCTTCATGTTTATGCGCCTCGGCGTCATCGCCCTGTGTACATTGCTCGGCGCCTGGCTCATCGTTCGCCAGATCAACCGCCCCCTGGCCCGGCTGGCAGTGGAGGCGCAGCGCATTGGCCGGGGCGACATGCCGGAATCCCTCAAGCCTATTGGCGGGCCTCTGGAGGTGCGTCATCTGGAGCAGGCCATTACCAGTATGGCTAACGATCTGCACCGCCTGC
>NZ_JAAZTY010000199.1 GCF_018854775.1 Acidithiobacillus ferriphilus
CAGCCTCGCCGCCGGAGGTGCAGCCGCCGACCCCGCCTCGGATGGCATGACCGGGGAGCAGCTCTATTATCTGTTAGTAGCCGAATTCGCCACCGTGCAACGGGAGCCACAACTGGCCATTCCAGCTTGGCGGGAAGCCGCCAAACTGGCGCCAGAAGCCAATGTCCTCGGGCGCGCCACACAGATCACCGCGCAATTCGGCGATTTTCCAGGTGCTCTGCAACTTGCCAAACGCTGGCGCGAGACCGCTCCGGGGAACGCCCAAGCAGATCAGTTTGAAGCCGCGCTGCTCCTCACCACAGGTCAGGATGAGCAAGCCATTCAGTTACTACAGGCCACGCTTGCCCGCTTTCCCAACAACCCGAAGGTCACCTTGCAACTCGCTGAATTACTGGTGGCCCACGGACGCAGCGGTGAGGCGCGACGATTGTTGAGTGCGCTAGCCGACAAAGACCCGCAATCCGCAGCCGCCTATTATGCGCTCGGACGTATCGATCTCGATGAAAAACAACCAGAACACGCCATCCCCTGGCTGGTGAAAGCGCTCAGTCTCCGTCCGGACTGGCAGGAAGCCGCCATCAGTTTCGCCGAAGCACAGCAAGCCACCCAAGGCACTACCGCCGCTTTGCACAGCATTCAAAGTTTCACGGCCAGCCACCCGGAAGCCACGCTCGCCCGTCTATATCTGGCTGCGCTCTACCTCAAAATGGGTGGCCTGACACAGGCCTATCGCCTCTACCAGAACATGGCACGACAAAACCCCGATGACCCCGATATCATCCTTTCTCTCGGCCTTATGGACGTCGAGCGCGGCAACTGGAAAAATGCGGAAGCCGCTTTGCAGCGCGCCCGCGAATTGGCGCCCCAGTCCCCCGCCCCACTCTACTATCTGGGGCGCCTCTACGAGGCACAGAATCGTTGGGCCGAAGCATTGCAATGGTACCAGCGCATTCATCCCGGTCCTCTGTATTCTGAGGCAGAGCTGCGCAGCGCGCGCGTGGAATATCTGTTGGGGCACCACGACAAAACCATCAAAAAACTGCGGGCCCTGGCGGCCGCGCGCCCGCATGAGGCACAGATTCCGCTGCTGGAAGCAAACCTGCTGCAAGACAGCGGCCATCTTCACCAAGCCCTACAGGTAGTCAGGCAGGCCTTGCAGCGCATGCCCAACCAACCTGGACTCTGGTACGCGCAAGGCGCCATCTATGAGCAATTGAAAGATTATCCGGCCATGGAAAAAGCCATGCGTACAGTTATCCGCCTCGCACCGGATCATGCACAAGCCTACAACTTCATTGGCTACAGCTTGGTCGAACGGCACAGCAACCTGGTCGAAGCACAAAAGCTACTGAGCAAGGCATTGAGCCTGAGTCCTGACAACCCCGAGATTCTGGATAGTATCGGCTGGCTGCGGCACGTGCGGGGCGACAACCTCCAGGCTCTGGAGTATCTGCAGAAGGCTCATACGGCCTTACCTGACAATGCCGCGGTGAGCGCACACCTCGGGCAAGTTCTCTGGTCACTAGGGCGCCACACAGATGCCCGGCAGGTCTGGCAAAGTGCGCTGCAAAAACACCCGGACGATGCCACCCTCAAAAGCAATCTGGCCCGCCAGCCATGATGACTCCCTATCCCAGAGCATCCGTCCGGCGCCCTGTACGAAGGCCGCTCCACACACTGGCCGCACTCCTGCTCACCGGCGTATTATCCGCCTGCGCCACCACGCCCCCCATCCAACCGTCCGCTCACATCATCCTGTCAACGACCGAGAGAAATCAGGTCGTCGCCAGTCTAAAATATTGGCAAGCCAGCGGACAGGCCGCTCTCAGCACACCGAAAACGAGCAAAGATTTCGGATTCCGCTGGAAGCAATCCCCCCAACACCAGGAACTTTCCATCTATGACCCTCTCGGCCGTACGGTCGCGCGCATCGAAGTCGACCCGCAAGGCGCGCATCTGCAACTGGCCAATGGCGCGACACGACAAGCAAACAACCTGGATACCCTCCTCGCACTGGTCCTCCACGTCGAACTACCCGCGAGTGAATTGCCAGACTGGATGCTTGGCCTGCACGGCGCGGCGGTAACTGAACGGCAGAATTCAGCCGGCCTGCCCACCGTACTCCACAGCGGCCCCTGGCAAATCCACTATCTCCAATATGCGTCAGTAGGCGGCCTGAGCATGCCCAAACTGCTCCAAGCCATGGGTCCGGCGGGCATCACCCTACGCCTTGCCATCACCCAGTGGCGTATGGGAGGCCACAACGCCCCATGAGCGAAAATTATCCCGCACCCGCGAAGCTGAATCTGATGCTTCGCGTTATCGACCAGCGCAGCGACGGTTATCACGAGTTGCAGACCGTATTTCAGTTTATCGATCTGGCTGACCAACTCCAGTTTGACTCGCGCCCCGCCGGGCGATTTTCCCGCAGCGGCGGACCGGAAGGCGTGCCGGAAGCGAACGATCTGAGTATCCGCGCCGCGAAATGTCTGGCCGATGTCGGCGGTGTCCATGAAGGAGTCCATATTCACATCGACAAATTTCTGCCCATGGGCGGGGGTATCGGCGGAGGTTCCTCGGATGCCGCCACCACCCTCATCGTGCTCAATCGGCTGTGGCGTACCGGTCTACGCCGCGAAGAACTCATGGAAATTGGCGCCAGCCTCGGTGCTGACGTTCCTGTATTTATTTTCGGACGCGGTGCCTGGGCGGAGGGTCTGGGCGAGCGTTTGCAAGCGCTCGACGCCCTCCCGGAAAGTCACTATGTGCTGCTGCACCCGCAGGTGTCCGTAAGTACACGGGAGATTTTCACCGCCCCTGAATTGACACGGCATCACGTGCCCAGCACAATAGGCGCGTTTCTCGGCGGGGCGACGGAAAA
>NZ_JAAZTY010000002.1 GCF_018854775.1 Acidithiobacillus ferriphilus
CAGCTCAAAGCGGCGGCCGACCCCACGGAAGTCGGCCAGAGCGTTGGCAATAGTGGATTCCTGTATGCCCACCTTGCTGGCGATGCCGATGGCGGCAAGGGCATTGAGGACGTTGTGGCGGCCGGGGATGCCCAGTTCTACGTCCAGCCAGTGGACATAGTCGCTGTCCACCCGCCGCCACACGGCGAAGCGACTGCCGATGCCGTGCACGGCGACATCGCGCGCTTGCAAATCCACATCGTCACCGAAGCCGTAGCGCAGTACGGGGGTGCGCAATTCGGGGATGAGGCCGGCGACCATGGGTTCATCGGTACAGAGGACGGCGAGGCCGTAGAAGGGCAGACGCTGGAGAAATTGCAGGAAGGCGCCGCGCAAATTATCGAGGCTGTCGCCGTAGGTTTCCATGTGATCGGCGTCGATGTTGGTGACGACGGCCATGACGGGCGAGAGATAGAGGAAGGATGCATCAGATTCGTCCGCTTCTGCCACCAGATATTCGCCACTGCCGAGGGCGGCATGGGTGCCTGCGCTCTTCAAGCGGCCGCCGATGACGAAGGTGGGGTCCAGTCCGCCAACGCCGAGAATACTGGCCACCAGGCTCGTGGTGGTGGTCTTGCCGTGGGTGCCGGCGATGGCGATGCCCTGCTTGAAGCGCATCAACTCCGCCAGCATCTCGGCGCGGCGGATGACGGGGATGCGCAGTTCGCGGGCGGCTTGTACCTCTGGATTGCTTTCGGGAATGGCCGAAGAAATCACGACCACATCCGCGCCGCGCACATTGGCCGCTTCGTGGCCGCTGAAAATCCGCGCCCCTAAGTCCGTCAGGCGCAGAGTGGAACTGCCGGGATGCAAATCGGAGCCGGAGACGGCATAGCCGAGATTCAACAGCACTTCGGCGATGCCGCGCATGCCGCTGCCGCCGATGCCGACCATGTGGATTTGGCGGACCCAGTTACGCATTGTTGCCTCCGTCATATTCTACGCACGCTGTCGCAACGGTGGCGGCGGCGTCGCCCTTGGTCTGCGCGCGCGCGGCTTCTGCCCAGCGCAGGCGGAGTGCGGCGTCGGTCAGCAAGGGGTTCAACACGTCGCGCAATTGGATGGCGTCCAGTCCCTCCTGACGCAGCATCCTGGCCGCACCGGCCTCCTCCAGAAAATGGGCGTTGGCGGCCTGATGGTCGTCCACCGCGAAGGGAAAGGGGATCAGGACGGCGCCGAGACCAGCGGCGGCGAGTTCGGCGATGGTGGCGGCGCCGGCGCGGCAGAGGGCGAGGTCGGCCCAACCCAGCGCCGCGGCCATATCCTCTATAAAGGGTTCTACCCGAGCGTCAAGGCCCGCCTGCGTGTAAGCCGCCTGCGTGCTTTCCACGTGATCCTTACCTGTCTGGTGCCAGATGGCAGGGCGCTCGGCAGCGGTCATGCCGCTCAACGCGGCGACACTGACTTCGTTGAGCACCTTGGCGCCCTGACTGCCGCCCATGATGAGCAGGTGCGCCGGCCCTTTCCGGTTGTGGAAGCGTTCCTGCGGTGTCGGCAAGGCGCGAATGGCCGCGCGCACCGGATTCCCCACCCACTCACCGCGGGCCAGACGGGTGCCGGGAAAGCCGAGAAAAATACGCCTGGCCAGCGGGGCCAGCAAACGATTGCTGAGCCCGGCGATGGCATTTTGTTCATGCAGGCAGAGTGGGCGTCCCAGAGTCCAGGCGGCGATGCCGACGGGTGCGGCGACGTAACCGCCCATGCCCAGGACCACGTGGCTCCGGGTCCGCTGCAAAATCTGCCGGGCCTGGAGGATGGCCTTGCTCACCCGCCAGGGTGCACGCAGCCAGCGCCCCATGCCTTTGCCGCGCAGACCCTGCATGTCCAGGGTATACAGCGGGTAGCCGCGTTCCGGCACCAGGCGTGCTTCCATCCCGGCAGCCGTTCCCGCAAAAGCGACCTCCACGCCCTGGGCGCGCAGTGCGTCGGCGACCGCCAGGGCCGGGAAGACATGGCCGCCAGTGCCGCCGGCTGCGATCAGGACGCTGTCAGCCATTCTGGAGTTCCTCCCGGACGACGACTTTGCTTTTGGGCACAGCCGGATAACGGCGGCTGACGCCGAGGACGACACCCAGGGCTGCGCAGAGGAAGACCAGGGCGCTGCCGCCGTAACTGATCAGCGGCAGGGCAAAACCTTTGGTCGGCAGAGCGCCGAGATTCACGCCCATGGACATAACCGCCTCGCCCCCAAACCAGGTCAGCGTGCCGTAACAGAAAAGAGCGAAGAAGGCATCACCGGCCGCCGCGGCACGGCGGCCGACGTGGTAGATCCGCCAGCAGGCGATGCCATAGAGAATCGTCAGGGACCACACCCCGATCATGCCGAGCTCTTCGCCGATCACCGCCAGAATGAAGTCGGTATAGGATTCGGGCAGGTAGAAATATTTCATTACCCCGTCGCCCAGACCGACTCCGAAGAGGCCGCCACGCCCAAAGGCAATGAGAGATTGCACCAACTGGAATCCGGCCCCGTAAGGATCTGCCCAGGGGTTTTGGAAGGTCGTGATGCGAGCCAGGCGATAAGGCGCTGATATGGCCAGGATTCCGAGTGCGCTACCCGATACGGCGCCGGCCAGGATGACGTAACCCAAGGGCAGGCCGCCCAGAAAGAGCATCACTCCGGTGAGGAGCACCACCATCGCGTAAGAGCCGAAATCCGGTTGCAGGAGCAGGAGCACACCCAGCAGACCGAGCACCACAAAAATCGGCCAGAGCCCCTCTTTGAAACGGCCCAGCAACTCCCCCTTACGTACCACGTAGCGGGCGAGGAAAAGCAGCAAGGCAAATTTCAGCAACTCGGAAGGTTGCAGGCGGACAATGAGGAAGTTGATCCAGCGATGGGAGCCATTCACCGATACGCCGACAAATGGTATGAAAACAATAAGTAGGGCGATGATGGAAAGGCCCATCAGTGGGAAAGTGATGCGCTCCCAGAAATCCAGATCAATGCGGCTGGCGTAATAGAGTATCGCAGCGGCAAAAATGCCGTAGAGGCCCTGCCGCTCGGCAAAGAAGAAAGGATTGCCGGTCTCGTGCTGGGCGATGGGCGTGCTGGCGGAGTAGACCATGATGAAGCCGAAGCCGAGCAAGGTCAGAATGACCCACCAGAGAACATAATCGGCAGGGCCGTCTTCCGCTAACCACCAACTTGGCCTGGTCATGCCACTCTCCCCGTCACGGTCTGCACGGCTGCGGCAAACTGACGGCCGCGATCCTGATAATCGATGAACATGTCCGTGCTGGCACAGGCAGGTGAGAGCAGTACCTGGTCGCCACTCCGCGCCATCTCCGCTGCCGCCTGTACCGCCGCTGGCATGCTGTCGGCAGCTTGCACCGGTAACACGTCAGCCAGCAGCGCGGCTATTTGCGGGCCATCCTTACCAAGGACGACGGCCCCCCGTTGACCGCGACAGGCTTCCCGTAGCGGACTCAGGTCGGCCCCTTTGGCATCGCCGCCCAGGATCATCACCAGGGGTCCCGGCAAGCCGGACATGGCTTTGAGGGTGGCGCCCAAATTGGTGCCCTTGGAGTCGTCGTAGTAGTTCACCCCGTTCACCTCAGCAATCCAGGCGAGGCGGTGGGGCAAACCGGAGAAATTGCGCAAGGCCTGCCGAATGGCGGTAAGTGGGATATCCACGGCGCGCGCGAGCAATGCCGCCGCCAACGCATTTTCGGTGTTATGCCCACCGCGTAGCAGGAGTTGATCCAAGGCCAGCAACGGACCGTCGGCGCGCAGGCAGAGCTGACCATCGGCGGTATAGGCGTCGCGATCGCCTGCCCGTCCAAAGAACCGCAGTTGCACCCCTGCCGGAACCTGAGCGGGGAGGGCGGCGGTAAAGGTGTCTTCGGCATTCAGTACCAGGGTATTCCCCGCCCCCATCGCCTGGAAAACGCGCGCCTTGGCGGCACCATAGGCCGTATAATCGCCGTGCCAATCCAGATGGTCGGGGCTCAGGTTGAGGATGGCGGCGGCGCGTGGGCGAAAATGTTGGCAGGCAGAGAGCTGAAAGCTGGACAGTTCCAGGACATAGAGATCCGGCTCGGGACCCGTTTCCGGCAAAAGGTCGAGGGCGGGGATGCCGAGGTTGCCACCGACGGCGGCGCGTAGTCCGGCGGCTTGTGCCATCTCGCCAAGCAAAGAGGTGACCGTGCTTTTGCCATTGCTGCCGGTGATGGCGACGATGGACGTCCGGGCGATACGGCCGAAAAGTTCGATATCGCCGATGATCTCTATGCCCGCTTGTCTGGCGCGGAGCAAGGCGGGCAATGTCGGCATCAGTCCTGGGCTGAGCAGAATGATATCCGCACCCAGGAACAGGTCTTCGGGAAGATCGCCAAAATGGAAATCGACGTCTGGGTAACGTTGCCGCAAATTGGCGGCGTCTTCTAGCCGGCGCGTGTCCGCGACCTGGCAACGGGCGCCCAGGCGCAGGGCGGTGCGCAAGAGGGAATGTCCCGTCTTGCCCATGCCGGCGATGTATGCCTTTTTGCCGTTGAGGTCCATGTCAGCGTATCTTCAGGCTGGAAAGACCGACGAGGACCAGAATCACGGTGATGATCCAGAAGCGGACCGCCACCCGGGGTTCGGGCCAGCCTTTTTTCTCAAAATGATGGTGCAGGGGCGCCATGCGGAAGACCCGTTTGCCGGTGAGCCGGAAAGAGGCCACCTGGATGATGACGGATAAGGTTTCTACCACAAAAACGCCGCCCATAATGACCAGCACGAGTTCCTGACGGGCGATGATGGCGACGATGGCCAGCGCCGCGCCCAGCGCCAGGGCGCCGGTATCGCCCATGAAAACCTCGGCCGGATACGTGTTAAACCAGAGAAAACCGAGTCCCGCGCCCACCAGTGCCCCGCAGAAAATCAGCATTTGTCCAGAGCCCGGCACCCAGGGCACATCCAGGTAGTGGGCGAAGACCGCGTTGCCGGATACGTAAGCGAATATTCCTAAAGCCGCTGCGACCATGACTGTCGGTACAATGGCCAAGCCATCCAGTCCGTCGGTCAGGTTGACGGCATTGGAGGTGCCGACAATCACGAAATAACTGAACAGGATGAAGCCGATGCCCAGCGGGATCAGTACATGTGGTACAAAAGGCAGGATCAGGCTGGTCTCTATCGGCTTGTTGGCCAGGGCGTAGAGCATACTCGCCGCGGCGAAGGCCACCAGCGACTGTAAACCATATTTGGCCCGCGCCGAGAGTCCTTTGCTGTTTTTGCGCCGCAGCTTGCGCCGGTCGTCGCTGAAGCCGATGGCGCCAAAGGCCAGGGTAGTGAGCACCGCCACCCAGACCAGCGGATTACGCAAATCCGACCAGAGCAGCGTCGTCAGGACGACTATCAGCAGGATCAGGGCGCCGCCCATGGTGGGTGTACCCTGTTTGCTCAGGTGGGTTTCGGGGCCGTCATTGCGGACCATCTGACCGATTTTGTACCGACGCAGGCGGGCGATAAAGAAGGGGCCGATGAACAACGAGAGGAGCAATGCGGTAAGGACGGCCAATACGCCGCGCAGGGTCAGATAGTGAAACACGTAAAAGCCGTGATAAAGGTTGCCGAGTTCCATAAAGAGGGCGTAGAGCATCAGGCGTCCCCCCCGGTTAGTGCCTGTACGACGCGTTCCATGTGGGCGGCGCGGGAGCCTTTGATCAGTACCACGGTGTCTCCGTCCAGGCGACTTTGCAGGGCAGTTAGTAAAGGGGGCAATTCGGAGAAGGCTTCGGCGTCGACGCCGAAGGCATCGGCTGCTTCTGCTGCCAGCGGGCCGAGTGTGTAAAGGCGCTCAATACCGAGTTGCCGCGCCAGTGTCCCCGCCTGCCGATGGTAAAGTGCGGCTTCGGGACCGAGTTCACCCATGTCACCCAGGACGAGAATGCATTGGCCGCCCTGCGTGGCGAGCACGCGCAGGGCGGCCTCCAGAGAAGCCGGATTGGCGTTGTAAGTGTCGTCGAGAAGCCGACTGCCATGAAGGCCGGAGCGCCACTGTAAACGCCCAGGGATGGTCTTCAGTCCGGCCACCGCCCGTTGAATCTGCGGAATGGGAATATCGAGCGCCAGCGCCGCGGTCGTGGCCGCCAGGACATTGCGGCCATTGTGTTGACCGGGCAAGGGAATCTCCAGAGTGAATTGCCCTTGCGGAGCGCGCACCTCCAGATGTCCGCCACCCTGTTCGTGGGCGTGCCAGTGTCCGCGTACCCGCGTCGGGCGATGCTCCAAGCTGAAGCGCCAGACTTCGCCCGGCGCCCGTTCCGACCAGAAATCCGCGAAAGGGTCATCGCCATTGAGGATCGTGATACCGCGATTGTCTAGGCCGGAGAGAATTTCGCCTTTGGCTGCGGCAATGGCGGCAACGCTGCCGAGACCCTCCAGATGCGCGGGGGCGGCATTGTTGATCAGGGCCAGAGTGGGCCGCGCCAGCCCGCTGAGGAGGGTGAGTTCGCCGGGGTGATTCATGCCCATTTCCAGCACCGCGTAGCGATGCTCCGAACCGAGTCTGGCGAGCGTCAGAGGCACGCCGACGTGATTATTCTGATTGCCGAGTGTGGCAAGCACCGGGCCGGACTCGTTAAGAATGGCGGTGAGTACCTCTTTGACCGTCGTTTTGCCGCAGGAGCC
>NZ_JAAZTY010000020.1 GCF_018854775.1 Acidithiobacillus ferriphilus
CACCTGCCACAAAATACCCGTCAATACAGCGTAAAACAAAAAAGCAACGTGGGGCATGCCGGGGATGATGCCTGTTATACCTAAAGTAACGGCGGTGATAAGCAACCCCTTGCGGTTGCCTCCGAGCACTTGCCCACTAACCAAGTGACCCACCTCACCTTCAGTGCCACTACGACTGACGAGGATGCCAGCCGCCATGGAAATGACCAAAGAAGGAATTTGTGCGACCAATCCATCTCCAATCGAAAGCAGGGTGTATGTTTTCGCAGCGGCAGCGAGTGATAAATTGTGCTGGAATACGCCAATGATCAGGCCACCAACAAGATTGATGATAATAATGAGTATGGCGGCGATGGCATCGCCGCGCACGAACTTGGAAGCACCGTCCATAGAACCGTAAAAATCCGATTCGGCGCTGACCTCATCACGACGGCGGCGTGCTTCGATTTGCGTGATCATGCCCGCGTTTAGGTCTGCATCTATAGCCATTTGCTTGCCAGGCATGGCATCTAGGGAAAACCGAGCGCCGACCTCAGCGATGCGGGAAGATCCTTTGGTAACGACGACAAAGTTGATAATGATCAGGATGGCGAAGACGACAATGCCCACGACATAATCTCCACCTACGACGAAGCGACCAAAACTTTCAATCACGATCCCCGCGGACTGAGTACCGTGAAACCCATGCAGCAAAATAACCCGTGCCGCGGCGACGTTAAGCGCCAAGCGAAGAAGTGTGGCAAGCAACAACACGGTCGGAAACGCTGAAAAATCGAGTGGTTTTTTGACGTGCAACGCAGCAAACAGGATAAGCAGAGAAAACGTGATATTAAAGGTAAACAACACGTCGAGCAGAATGGGTGGTAGGGGAACCACGATCATTGTGAGGATCATGATAAGTACCAGTGGCCCGAGCAGCGACTGATAATTCGCCCACAGTTCAACAGGAGCTGGGATGGCGCCGGACGAGGCTTTGATAGTTTGTGGATCAGCCATGTTGGGTTGCCTCCTCAAATTCTTTGCCGATCTTGGCGGCAAGTTCAAGCGATCCCCAGTCGCGCGGTGCTGCCCCACAACCTGCTTTGGCGCGATTCAATTGTTCCACGTAGGCGAGGACAACGGCTACGGCTTCATACAGGCCTTCTGGTATGGATGCACCAATCTCACCGAATCGATACAGACCACGGGCCAGCGGTGGGGCGGTAAGGATGGGGACTTGATGAGCGCGTGCCCGTTCCTTGATGCGTTCGGCTATCATGTCCGCACCCTTAGCCACCACCTGAGGCACGGCCATGGATTCCTGAAATTGCAGCGCAACGGCGTAATGGTCGGGGTTCACGATCACCACCGTAGCCGTTTCGACGGCCTTCATCATACGCATTCTTGCCATTTTGCGGCGCAGTGCCCGTATACGCGATTTAACAATGGGGTTACCCTCGGATTCCTTATACTCGTCCTTGATCTCTTCCTTGGACATTTTCATCTTGGTGGCAAACATTCGGCGCTGAAGGATGCCGTCCACCCCTCCTGGGATGAGCAGCAGCAAGGCAAAAATCATAAAATCTCCCCCCAGTGCCTTCAAACCATGAGGGATTGCGGCATGGGACGGCTCTGTCAGCAGCGCGAACCATTCTTCCCTCTGATCCCAGAGCATCAGACTCATAGCCGTACCTAACACCATGGTTTTCATGATATCGCCCAGCAGGAGCGTGGCGCCCTGTTTAGAGAATGGTTTCATGATCCCCTGCATCCAGGACAATCGACCAATGTCGAAGAATTTTTGCGGAGAAAAGGTCCATCCGCCGATGACAATTGTTCCGCCGACCGCCATCAACAAGGCTACCGTGCCAGCGATCAGAAAAACGCTGATGACTGTTCGCAAGTCGTTAAAGACATTACGAAAGAGGTCCTGAGGATTCAGCAGTGCGTGCGTCCCAACCGGTGGTGACAGGGAGATCACCAGATTATTGTAGAGATCGGCACCCGTCACTGGGGCAATTTTCAATAAAAGCCCGGCAACCCCGATAACCACGGAGGCCGAAGTAAAATCCTGGGAACGGGCAACATCCCCTTTTTCGCGGGCATCATCCAATCGTTTTTGCGACGCCTGCTCAGTGCGGTCTTCTTTTTCTGCCATCGTTCAGACCATCCGCACAGTAAGAGAGAAGATGTGTTCCACGAGTCGCGGTAGCCAAGGAATGAGTCCATAAAGTCCAGCCATACCCACAAGAATCAAGATCGGGAAACCGATGGCAAAAAGATTGATCTGTGGCGCGACGCGGGCAATCACCGCCATCCCAAGATTGGCGACGAGTACCATCATGATGACCGGTAGGGCGATGAGAATGCCGTCGGTAAATATCACCTGCCCATAGTTGGCTAGCTGCAACCAGCTCCAGTTTGGCCAAAAAAAACCTATTGGAAACACCTGAAAGCTCATGGCCACGACATGAAGCATTCCGAGGACGGCGCCATCGGCAATAAGGAGGAGCAAGACGCCAAAAGAGAATAGCTCGCTAAGGGTGTTGCTTTGTTCTCCATATTGCTGGGATACCGTAGTAGCAAACCCAAGTCCCATGCTCAAAGCGATCCATCCAGCGGCTAGCTCGATGACTCCCAGCATGGCTCGGAAAAGGAGACCAAGACTAACGCCAATCACCATTTGCACCGTCAGGACGATCACGGCAACAGCCATGCCCGGCCATGTAATGGCGGTTGGCAGTGTGGGGATAATGGCCCAGGTGACTGCAACGCCAAAACCAAGTCTCCAGAAGGTCGGCAACCAGCTAGAAGAAAAGAACGGAGCCACCGATATAAAAGCCAAAATACGGGTGAGCGGCCATACGGCGGTTTCCACCCATCCGTCGACTTGTGCCTGTGTAAACGTAATCAGTGTTGCAGCCATAGCGGCACCGCTTGAGCAAGTTGTTCAAACCATTGCGTAAATGCGGATACAAAGATCCACCAGCCAAAAATAAAAATAATCCCCGTGACGATTATTTTTGGAACAAAAGAGAGCGACACATCATTCCAGTGCAGCCAGGCTTGTAGAATGGTGACCAACAACCCGACAACGACCGTGGCTAAACCAACCGGGAGAAAGGCGATCATTGCGTACCAAAGATCCTGGCGGAGTAGTTTGGTGATCATGTCAGTAGTCACTGTTAGGTAACTCTCGGTCGCGTACAGAGATTGTCGTTGAGACGCTGTTCTTGCTGCCGTTGAGTGGTTGCTTCCCCTTGCTGCTGTTGTGTGGAGAGATGCATGATCTGTCGCTGCAAACGTTGGGCAGCGACAGCCGTAGTGGCGGTGACCGCCTGCGTTTCCTGAAGGTGCAGGATGGTGGAATGCTGAAGATCCAGGGCCGTGCGCATGGCTTTATGGAAGTGCTGGGCACCGAGAAGCAGGTGAGTTGGGCATCCTGAATCCTGATCAAGCCATTCTCGGGTGCGCACTTCCAGCTTGGCTGCATGTTGTAAGAACAGGACTTCATGTGCCGTGGCTTGTTGCAGTCGGCGCTGTTGCTCAGCGGCCTGTTGTGCCGTAATTTGCACTTTTCTCATGGCCACGGCCTGCAAGAGTTTTAGTGTTTCCGGTCGCATCAGTTCGCGCTTCCGATAGCCATTTGCAGGTCGCGGAGGCTGTCTGTGAACCCGCTAGATTCCGTCGGCGATTGCTGCAAGAACTGACGCAATGCTGGAAATTGCAATACAGCCTGATCTAGCAATGGGTCGGACCCTGCGGCATAGGCGCCGATGGCAATCAGATCCGAGCGCTCTCTATAACGGCCCCACAAATCTAAAAATTGCTGAGCTGCTTGTCGGTGTTCCGGCGTCGTTACCAACGCCATTACCCGACTCGCGGACAACGCCGGTTCAATGGCCGGGAAAACCCCGTTGGCAGCGAGATCCCGAGTGAGAACGATATGTCCATCAAGGATGGCTCGAGCGGTATCCGCTACCGGGTCCTGCAGATCATCTCCTTCCACCAGCACCGAATAGAAAGCAGTGATCGCCCCGACTTCTCCCGTTCCGGCACGTTCGGTCAATAAGGATAAGGAAGAGAATGCCGAAGGCGGGTAGCCTTTGGTGGCGGGTAATTCCCCCGCCGCCAACCCTACTTCGCGGGCGGCCATGGCATAGCGTGTGAGGGAGTCCATGATCAGCACGACCTTCTGGCCCTGATCGCGAAAATGTTCGGCAATGGCGGTGGCATACTCGGCACCACGCATGCGCAGCACCGGTGGCGCATCTGCTGTAGCCACGACGACCACCGCATGCCGTAGACCATCCCCGAGAATATCTTCCACAAATTCCCGGACCTCGCGACCGCGTTCACCGATCAGCGCGATGACAGCGACATCGGCCGCGGCATGTCGTGCCATCATTCCGAGGAGGACGCTTTTACCCACACCACTGCCAGCGAACAGGCCGACCCGTTGCCCTTCTCCTATCGTCAGCAGGCCATTGATAGCACGAACTCCGACATCTAGAGGCTCCCGGATGCGTTGGCGACGCATGGGGTGTGGCGCAGGGCTTTTCAGCGGGCGACGCTCTGGAGCAAGCAGGGGACGTCCGTCCAGCGGTCGGCCCATGGCGTCGACGACACGCCCAAGCAGGGCCGAGCCGACCGGTACCGAAGTGTTTTGCTCCATCAGGGTAACCAGCGCACCGGGAAAAATACCGCGTAGACCGCCAAAGGGCATGATGGTGGCGCGGTCTCCGGAAAATCCGATGACCTCACCCAAACGCCATCCCTCCGGCGTTTCCAGCCGGGTATATTGGCCAATCATGGCGGATACGCCTACGGCTTCGAGGGCCGTGCCATTGACGCGTAGCACATGACCAGAAATGGGCGGTGGCCCCCAGTCGCCAAGGGTGGAGGTGAGATCTCGCAAATGTATTTCGGCTTGGGCTAGCATCCGCATCAGTCGGCCCCCGTGAGCTTGGAAAGGGCTTCCCCCCAACGAGTTTCGATCCGGGCATCCCATTCCGGCATGGTGAATCTTTCGGCACCAGTCGTCTGTCCGGATGTTTCCGGCGATCGGGCCTGCACGCGCACCCCACCCCGTTCCATGAGTGGATCAGGAGTAATTGTCCAAGCCCCAGGGGCTGAGTCCTGCAGGCTTTCAATATCGTCTGGATGCAAGACCAAGTGGGGCGTCAGAGTGGGCAATGGTAGTGTCTTGAGCAAATTCTGCAATTGTTGCTGGAGTGCGCCCGCCGTGGTTTCTCGCGTTTCCTTGCGAATTACAAAACGAGCCACATCCAATGCGATAGAAAGTGTCATCCTCTCTACGAATTCTCTCGTTTCTTCTTCCCAGTTGGCCAACTCTGCGGCGAGGGTTCGGAGAAAAACCACCTCCGTCGCCGCAGCAGCTAAACCTTCAGTATTTCCGGCGATCCGGCCCTCCTGTTTTCCAGCGATCCAGCCTTCATCTTTCCCAGCGGTGAAGCCTTCGCCATACCCTACTGTCCAGCCATCCCTTTGTGCGGTGGCGAACACTTGCGCTTGGATCTCTTCCGCCGTTGGCACAGATAATGCACTCTCCTCTAGCCGGGGCTCCTGACCTGAAGCGTCCAGACTGGAAAAAAGAAAGGGGGTAATGTGTGTTGCATTCATAAAGGGCATATATGCAATAAATATACCGCCATACTTGTTTTCTTTAGCATATATATTATTCAAGCACATGCGGGGAATCTGGCCGAATGGGAACGCGCGACTTCGGTAGTGCAGGCGGCGCGCTTGGTCTTGATTCGGGAAAATCCTATGCCCGATGCTCAGGTAACTGCGCTGGCACCAACGACGCATGGTTGGCTGACCGCCTGCCGAAGTCCGCTGCAGGCACGAATGACGGACCGTAGCGCCTGGACGGCAACTGTGGCGGTGTCTTGTGCTACGCCGCGTTGGACCATTTATGTGCCATTCACTTTCACACTATGGCGACCTGTTGTCCTGGCCGCGGACTTTTTGCGCGCAGGTGTCGTAATAAAACATCAGGACTTGACCGTTCGGCGCGAGTTGATCTCGGCGGAGACGGGCCCGGTCTGTTTTTCTGAGGAGGCCGTAGTTGGGAAAGTTTTAAATGCCAATGTAAATATTGGAGCGAAGATTGACCCACAAAACCTAGTGGCGCCAGAAATCATTCATCAGGGGCAGCAGGTAACTCTGGAAGCCCGCTTTGGGAATGTGCGCATACGCGCCGAGGGCATTGCCCTGAATGATGGGCGTGTCGGTTCCGCGCTTTTGGTACGCAACACAGAAAGTGACAAAGTGGTCACTGGAATCGTTCAACCGGATGGAAAGATATTGCTTACACCCGGTAAATCATAAGGGGATGGCTTGATGAAGAAAAAATATGTTGCCCACCTGGCTGGGGTAATGGAAAATCTGAGAGCCATGAACGTGCTACTTGATGCCGAGAGGTTGGCTGTCTCGAATGGCGATTATGACCGACTGGTGCAGGTTGCGGATGAAAAAACGCGACTTATGGAGTCTTTTCAGATCGATGGCGCAATAGCGTCGGAGGTTAGAGAGTTGTTGCAGGAAGTCTTACAGAAATCGACAGATAATGGTATGATGGTTGAAAGTGCGTTGCGTTTTTGGCGAAAGGCACACCAACAGTTGATGCACCAGTATATAGGCGGTGAGGTTGATTCTTCGCCGTTCGCGGTGGGAGGACAGCAATGAACAATCCATTGGGTGGTGTAAGCAGTGCCAGCGGTGGTTCTTTGAGTTCCCTAGAGACCAAAAACGCGGTATCACGTACGCCGATATCGTTGCCGGCGACATCAAAAAAAGCTGTCCAACCAGTGATGGGTGAGGCTGTTCCACAACCGGTTTCTTCTGATCTTGCGCATCTTGCGCGTCTTGAAGGTCTGCGTGGACAGGTCCAATCTGGAAACTACGCGGTAGATGCAAAGGCCACTGCAACGCGTTGGTTGGCAATCTCAGCGGCAATGGTAGCTCAAAAGTGAAGTGATGTCTGCGGCGGCTAGACTGATTCGGCATCAAGACCCTGCGCCAACAAAAAAGCGCGACATTTGGTGATTCCTTGAGTAACCCACTTTAGAGCAGTATTCTTGCTCTTGAATCCCATCACATACGCAACATCTTCCAAGGTGAGTTCTTCCAAGACGTATAGGGAAAGAGCGGTACGCTCTTCCTCCGATAAGGCAGCGATAGCCTCCGTTAAAAATGTTTTAGCCTCATCGCGCTCTGCGCGGTGATGTGGCTGCGCAGTGTCGTCCATGAGTTCCGAATGCGCAGGAAGCACATCCTCCAAATATAGGGGGGCGGCGCGTCCGATTTCACTCCAATGCTGATGGAGTTCATGGACCGACCATCCCATAGCTTCGGCCAACTCCTGGTCATTAGGATAGCGCTGTAGGTGTTGAATGCAGTGGGCCGCTCCGATCTCCAGCGTTTTATTTTTTTTTCGCAGTCGACGTGGTGCCCAATCTTCTTCCCGCAGCAGGTCTAACATGGCGCCGCGAATGCGCACAGCCAGCAGTTTGACAAATTCTTGCGGCGCAGCGAATCGTTGATGGTGACCTGCGCATGCCCATGCGGCCAGCATACCTGCCTGCACGAGGTCATCGTATGCGTTACGCGAGGGCAGACCGTCCTGAATCCGTTGAGCCAGACGTAGGATCAGCGGATAATATTCACGCAGGTAGGCATTGGTGTCCTGCTCGCAGAGTGTTATCGGTGCTGAACCCAATGCGGGATCTCCATATAGAGCCGTGCCATGTAATGGGTATAGAGGGATACGAGCCAAGGACCGCCTATGAACAGGACCAGCACAATAAGGAATGCCTTGGGCACGAATCCGACGCTCATATCCGAGAGTTGCGTGGCCACCTGAACAAAGCCAATGACTACTCCTGCCACCAGTGCGGCACCAAGCAGTGGTAACGCCATCAAAACTCCGGTGTGGGCTGCTTGCGTAACAGCGCTCAACATCCATCCATCATGGATCATTTTGAATCGCCTTTATGGATACTCGGGCGTCATGAAAAACTTCTGACGAGGGTGCCCGTTACTAATAGCCAGCCACCGGACAATACAAAAAGCATCAATTTTAAGGGGATGGAAATGGTCTGCGGAGAGACCATCATCATACCCATGGCCATGAGTACTGCCGCGACCAGCAAATCAATAACCAGAAACGGCAGATATACTAAAAAACCGATCTCGAATCCCGATTCCAATTGCGAAACGGCAAATGCGGGTATCAATACGCGCATGGGAATGGCCGCTGCTGTAGGCAATGCCTTTTTGATGCCATCCATGCGCAGGAACTCTGCAGTGGCATCCTTGGTGGTGTTTTTCAGCATAAACGTACGTAATGGTGTAGCACCTATACTTATCGCCTGAGTAACGGTAATGGTTCCTGCTTCTAGGGGTTCCAAGGCGCGCTGGTTGATTTGTGACCAAGTGGGTTGCATGACGAAGAACGTCAGGAAAAGCGCCAAGCCAATCAATACAATATTAGGCGGCATCGTGGACAATCCCAAACCCTGCCGAAGCAGGGAGAGGACGATGATAATACGGGTAAACCCAGTCATCATCAGTACAATGGCCGGCACAAACATCAGCATCGTCATCAGAATAACAGTCTGCACTGGCAACGAGTATGTTACCAAAGCACTCGCCTTGCCGGTGGCGGCTGCAAGCAGTGGAACTCCTCCGGCCATGGTTTATGGCTCCCGGGGATTTTTGATTTGTTCGCTTCGGTTGACGATCGATGTCAGGCGCACTCCAAACCGTTCCTGATTGACCAATACGGCCTCGCCGTAGGCAAAAAGTTCGCCATTAATATAAATCGTCAAGGGTTCCCCAGATGCACGATCAAGCTCCACTACAGACCCTTGAGACAGTTGCAAAATGCTTTTCACCGGGATCCGCGCACGCCCCAATTCCACGGAAATGCGCATGGGAACATTGAGAAGCATGTCTAAGGAGGGCTTGCCGCCAGGAGGAGCCGGTATTTCCCTATTCTCGATCTCATCGATGGTTGCAGAAAAATCTTCCATGGGGAGTGCGTTCACAGAGTTTTCAGCCATATTGTTATTCCTTCTTTATCTGAACCGCTTTCAAGATGTCTTCCTCATCAGGAGACCGATATTGGGTGATGCACAAAGCATATTTTCTATTAGACACTCCATATCGCCCATCCCCAATGGGAATATCTTCGACAAAAAGCGTCGCGATGTCAGGTTTATCAAAAGGGATAATATCCCCCGCCTGAAGCTTGGAGGCTTCACCAAAAGTAATATTTCTTGCCGCGAGCAGAACGGTGGCCTCAACGCAGGCATCCTGAATATCTTTGTGCAAAGCTGTTTTCCAGGTAGCATCCATTTCCGTCTGATCTGCGGCAACGCCCGAGATCAATTGTTCACGAAAGGGCTCGACGGAATGGTATGGAAAACACACAAAGAACTTGCCACGCCAGCGCTCCATCTCGATTTCAAAGCTACTGGCTACCACAACTTCTGGGCTTGCGGCGATGCCCACAAACTGCGCCTTGACATCGGATCGCGTGACTTTCATCTGCAGCTTGACGATTGGATCCCAGGCGGAGGTGAAATCGGCAATGGCATGGTCTATGATCTGGTTGAAAACGCGCTGTTCAATAACGCTGAAATCACGTCCTTCTAATTTGGGCTCAAGTTTGCCATTGCCGCCAAAGAACGCCTCGATGACGGCGTAGCATAGGTAGGGATCCAGGATAAACAGCATCGAACCACGTAGTGGGGTCATACTGACCATTACAAAGTAGGAGGGCAACGCAATTTTCCCGATGAAATCTCCGTATTTGGTCATCTGCGCTGAAGTGGGTATGATGTCGGCGTTGACGCGCAGATAATTAAATAGGCTACCGCGAAAGGCGCGCGCGAAGCGATCATTCAGCACCTCCATGGTCGGCATGCGACTACGCGCAACACGGTCCTGGTTGAGAAGGTCGACAGATACCGCATTGCTCCTACCCACTTTCTGATCTCCCCGCTTAGATTCGGAACTGGGGACGGATTCCGGTGTTGACCGCGGTGTGGGGACGGAGAGGGTGCTTACGGGTGGAGTGATTCCCAGACCCATCAAGGCATCAATATCATCCTGAGAAACCGCCGTATCACCGGCTGTTTCCGTAGCATCCGCACTTGCCGCCATCAAGGCATCAATATCATCTTGGTTGACGGTGGCAGATATCGTTTCAGGTGGCGAAGGGTTGGCGCCCTGCAAGGGGTTCTTTTCATCTGTAGACATGTCGTTATATCCAGGACTCAAAGCCCGTAACTGTGGATGTTACGGAATCAATGGCCAATGATTCCGGGTTTTTTGGCACCGTTGGTGATGGGCGAGAAGATGATTCTCCAGTGCGCCCATGATTGGGAGTGTGACCCTGTGCGCCAGACCCGAAAGTTCCAAAAGCGTTAGTGCTCACCTCCACGAATGCATTGGACCCAAGACCAGACAGACTCTGGCTGATCTGCGGTAAGGCTTGCTGGAGCAGTGCTTGCGTTTGGGGGTTGGACGCCTGTAGCCACACAGAAATCACGCCATTTGCACCATTCGATGCTTGCATGGAAATGGGGCCGAGGTGATGTGGATGCACCTGTATTTGTAGCACGCTGCCCTGTTGTGTTTGCCGAATACGCCCGGCGATGACGTGCTGCCAGCCCGGCTGAGTCAGGTCGATGGGCGCTAACTGGTTCCATGATTCCTGAATGGCAGATGAGTTGGTGGTGGCTACTGACGGGTTAGCAACCCCTACGAGGGGGGCGCTTCCGGTAACCAGTAGGTTCACCCCACTTGCTGTCAAGGTTGCCGGGCTGTTGAGCCCGTTTGCCGCCGTGCTTTGAGAGACTTGAATAGCAGCATTAGGTACTACCACCTGTGGCATAAGTGCGGCAACCTTGTTCGTGATTCCGACAGGTGTTTTGTTCTTATTTTCGACATAAAGTCGCATGTGCATGTTTATTTGGTGATTATTATTGCCAGTATATGATGATATTACGACACCCCTGGGTGCGTGCCGTGCCTTCTGGTGCAATAGAACGCTTTCTCCCGGGCTCATATCCGCGATTTGGGTTGCTGCTTGATGCGGATTGATAGCGTGGCCATGCCGGATACCCTGCGGAAGCAATGGCTCCATGGATCGCGCCACCGGTGTGGCCGTCGACGACTGCTGCACAGATTGTTGAAGCGACGTCCTGTACCCTTGCGGGTGTAGTTTGGTTACGGCTCCATGGATCATGGCAGAATGTGGGCCTGATTCTGAAAGGGCAGTAATGTTGGTTGAAAGTTTGGTTCCTGATGTTGTTTTTGCTATATCATTTTGTGCGTGCGAAAATGGTTGCAATCGTCCCTGACCGGACCTCGCTGATGCCATACCCCTCGGGTCTACCGTCTGGTTATTCACCGGTATGATGCTTGGTGCCTGTGTCGGAGCGAGCAGTGCATTTGTATTGGATGGCGGTACTGATTGTGCTCCAGTCCCGCTAGTAGTTGTACCAGCGGCGCTTCCTGGGTCTTTCCGGGATGCTGCTGGATATTGCTGCAAGGCTTTGTGAGTCTGCGTTTTTGCTATTTGCAATTGTGCTGAGAAACTAGTTGGAGTGGCTTGATTTAACACTTTAGTGTTGGCCAAGCGCGACCCTTCTGGCGACGACGCTGGTAAGTCTGTATGAATAATATTACGCATCAGCCGATCACCGCATCTTCGCCGCCACGATTGAGGACGATCTGGCCGGATTGATCGAGCTTCTGCGCGACCGACAGTACGGTGCGTTGAGCGCTTTCCACCTCGGATAGGCGGATAGGGCCCTGCGAAGCCATCTCTTCACGAAGCATCTCGACGGCACGCTCAGACATGTTGGCAAAAATTTGAGTTTTAAGGATGTCCGAGGCGTTTTTCATTGCTGTGACCAGTACATTTCGATCAATGTCGCGAAGGATCAACTGTAGAGAGCGGGCATCCAGTTCTTTCAGGTCTTCGAAAGTAAACATGTTGTCTTCAATTTTCTGGGCGAGCACGGCATCCAGTCCACGCACATAGTCCAGAGAGGACTTCATGCGACTGGGTTCAAGGCGATTCAGCACTTCCGCCGCCGCCTTCGGACCACCACTATCTCCCTGAACAATGGTATTGGTAATTTGTCCAGACAACTGCTGATCCAGAACTTCATTGAGTTCTCGAATTGCGTTGGGAGCCACCGGGGCCATCGTCGCGAGCCGAAAAACGATATCCGGGATAATGCGGTCGGGCAGGTTGTGCAGAACGTCACCCGCCTTATCCGCTTCCAGATGGGCCAAAATCGAGGCCACGATCTGAGGATGTTCAAAGCGAATCATTTCAGCTATCGTCTTGGCATCGGCCCACTTAATGATTTCCAGGCCAGCATACTCACCACCCGTAACAATCCGATCCAAAACTTCTGTGGCCTTGTCTTTTCCGAGGGCCTTGGCCAGCACCTCGCGGAGATAGGAATCACCTTGACCGCCAACGGAGGTTTGGTGCCGCAATCGATCCACAAAATCCTGCATGACGGTTTCCAGCACTTCCCGGCTAATTTTGCGGGGTCTGGACATGGCTGCGGCAAGCCGTTGTACCTCTCGTGGCGCAAGTTTTTGCATGAGCACCGCGGCCTCATCCGGACCAATGCTCAGCAAAAATGTCGCCGCATAGTCGATCCCTTTGTTTAAATGACTACGTCCTGGCGATATGTCGGCCATCAACTTTCTCCTTCGCCCAAGTCACCAATCCACTCGCGCACTACTTGCAGCGCCCTGGTACTATCACTGCGGATTAAGGTTTTTATAGTCTCCATATTTTCTGCCAGTCGTCCTTCTCCAACGCCCGAAAAGTCCAGGACCGCGCCATCATCATTCAGTACCCGTGGTGCAGTGCCAGCCCCACGCCGCTGGTCCTCAGATACAGGGCCTTGCGCTACTACGGCATGAGATACAGCTTCCAGTCCCCGGCGTTTGGGTAGCCCTTGCATCATTTCCCGGATGGGTTTTCTCAGTAGGAGAAGAACCACTAACGCAAAGAGGAACCATTCAATAGCATGCCAGATTCTCCATGGAGAGAGCTGTTGCCACCAAGCACGGTGGACTGTCGGCGTCGCACGGAACGGCATGGCCTCCACATCGACCGTGCCATTTTGCGCCGATGCATGGATGGAGTTGTCCACCATTTTCTGCATGGATTGCAGGTCCTGGGCAGTGAATGTCTGCATATTGGAGATTGTTGTTACCGTTTTTTTCGCAGCGGTCGCCGCGCCTTTTGTAGAGATCGTGGATGCCGTTGGTGCAGCCACCAGTGTGGCCGTCGCGGTGGATGGCAGAACGGTTCCGTTGACCAGTACGGAGACCGACAGGTTTCGTAATCGCCATGGTGCATCCTTCTTAAAAGCAACCGTTTTATCGAGGACATAACGAAAATGCTGGTCGTTTTTTTGCGAGGCGGGGATCATCGCCTTGATTTCGCTCAAGGTTAGCGCTGTAGGAGCGCTGCTGATCGGGGCAGTCAGCGGTGCCAGCGGCGCCCCTGGTGGTTGATTGGACAGGGCACCGGGAATACCAAACGAACCGCCATCCAGATCCCCTTTCCTGTGTGCCGACAACAGGGCTGCCGTCACCACATGCCCCACTCCGTAAGTCACCGCGCTGCGCTGTCCCTTAGCAAGATCCAGGCGAGCATCGACGACGACCCGGACATTCCGAGCACCGCCAACGAGGGGAGCCAGAAGAGCCAATATCTGCTTCCGGTAGTGCGCCTCGACGCTGTTCTGCAAATGCAGTATCCGGGAAGCGCTGGCTCCATGCGTCTTCGCGGTCAGCGCGTGACCGTTTTGATCAACCACCGTTACATCCGCGCTGGATAGGCCGGGGATGCTGGATGCTACCAGATGCGTAATACCAAAGACTTGTTGGCTGCTCAGCGTTACGCCTGGCATCAGTTGTAGCGTGACACCAGCCTTAGCCTTCGGCATCGTCTCAAGGAACGGCGTGTGCTCGGGAAGCGCAAGGTTTACCGATGCCTTTTCAACCCCGTGGATGGACTCGATATCGCGCCCCAAGCTGGCTTCCAGGGCGCGCAGATAGGTCGTGTGTTCTACAAAGCTGGACGTGCCCAGTTTCTCATTTTGCAGGTGTTTCCATAAGGCGCTGGATGCCTGTGTCGGCAGCCCTTGCTCAGCCAGAGTCAGGCGTACCTGGGCAGCATCCGCCGCAGGCACTTCAACGGTAGAGCCACCCTGCTTTAGCCTGAACGGGGTACCTTCTTTTTGGAGAAGCGCAATCACGGCGCCGCCTGTTTGCGGGCTGAGACCAGAATACACCACGGCGTAATCGGTATGATTCACCCAGGCCCAGATACCAAAAAGGGCGGCAAGACCCATGGCTCCGGTGCCTGCTATCACCAGGCGTTTTGATTGGCTGGCTTCTGCCCAGGTGCGCTGTAGGCGATCGCTGATCTCTTGTAGCCTGGATGCCATACGACTTATACCGGCATGCTGATCAAGGTTATGTATCCGCGCGTCAATTCATTTCGGATACCAATAAGCTCCTGAAAAGCAATGCTGCTCTTTTGCATGGAGAGCATGGTTTGTGACAGGGACGGAGCCCCGGGAACCTGGGCCGCAAATGCCTTTTCGTTGGCGCCGGCGGCGGCTTGTGCCTGCGAGACGATGGATAACCCGTGTGTAATCAGTGCTGCGAACCCGCTATGATCCGAGCCGGCACCGCCACCAGCCGCTGAGATGGTAGGCAAAGACGGAAGCGTCTCCGTTTTGAGTTGGAGCAGGCTCTGCGCCAAGGAGGCACCAACCGCCTGGATGGATGGGGTCACGTATATATTCTCCAAAGGATACAAACCGTTCCTTGGGAATGCAATAATTGTTCCAAAAATAACTTATTATTTTTCAGATCGTTGCGTGCCGTGGTTAAACGCGCCGCCCGTTAACGTTTCGCATGGAAAATGCTGTGCAGGTGCGCCAGCATGTGGATCGCCTCATCCAGGTCTTCCGTTTTCCCAAAGGCGTTACCATGCGCAATTTTGTTGAGAATGAATTCATACGCAATGCGAAGGCGGGGCGCCAAACCCGGAGTTGACGCGTCATGAGCCTCTTCCTGAATCGGCAAGGCCGCCGTCCAGAACTCAACGATGGCAAATGCATCAAAAAGCATCCGTCCCTGCTGCGCATGCTCGCGCTGCTCAATGGCACGTTTCGCGCCGGATAGCAAAGCAACACAGCGTTTGTAACCACGGTCCCACAGATCAATCGGGGTAGCGGTCTCATCGCGTACCACCTGATAAGGATTAGCCGCCACTGCTGCCCCCGAATAGATTGCTGAAGATTGCATTGAGCTCATTGCTGGTTTGGCCGGCAGAAGATGACGCATTCTCATAAGCTGAGAACTGTGCGATCATGGCCTGGATTTGTGCCTGAGTTGTTTTCTCATAGCTGGTGATCTGCTTATTCATCGCCGTAATCTGGTTTTGGTCGCTGTTTTCGGCTTGCTGTAGTGTACCATTGGTACCCAACGCGGAATTCAGAAGGCTCCCAAGACGTTGCGCGACTCCCTGGTTGAAGAAAAGGGTCGCCGTTGGGGTTACACCGGGGGCAATATTCAGAGACAATCCTTGCGCCGGACCATTCTCCACGGTCATGCTACCGTTGGTTCCAGAAGCACTATATCCATTCACCGTGCCTGAGGTTAGTGCGCTGCTGTTGGTGGTGACGTTTACTGTGTAGACGCCAGCGACAGTGCCGGCGGCAGAGCCTGCATATTGCAGGTTGGGGTTGCTGGACCCCCCCATGGCACCAAAAAGACCCAGCACTTGGTTATAATTGGTGCTTAAGGCGGATGTCAGTGCGGCACTGTCAATGGTGATGGTGCCACTGGAAGTCAGAGTGATCCCGGCATTCCCAAAGCCGATGGCATCGGCACCCCCCGAGACACCACCTGCCGTGGTAGTGGAAATTAAGGATAACATCTGATTTTCGATGCTGCTGATGATGGGATTCCCCATCAATGGTCCACCGCTGCCAGATTGCCCGCTGGCGGCCCCTGGCGTATAAGCAGTGGCCTTTTGGATGGCTGTGGATGCCGCGTTAAAGGCATTAACGAAGTTGGCGATGGCGGTCTTTGCCGCCGTACTGGATGGAGACACGTCTATCGTCGTGCTGCCGGTAGCGCTCACCGCAAAGGAAACTCCCGGGATCGTCCCTGAAAAGCTGTTTGTGGCCGAGGTGACAGCAATGCCATTGACCGTGGCGGACGCATTTTGTGCTGACTGACTTTCCGTCATCGTTGTGGTTCCGGAGGTGTAGGTAAACCCGGACAGTGCCGAACCGGTCGTGCTGATGGTAAAGCTGTTTGCGGCTCCCGTCTGATTGCCAGCCACTACCAACCGATAACCCGTTCCGTCATACACGAGGCTCGCGGATACGCCGGCGCCGGCGCCGTTGATCGCATTTTCAATACCGGCCAATGTGTTATTGGTGCTGGAGATCTGCACATTAACAGTAGTCCCACTTCCGACCGTTATGCCGATGGTGCCTGTGCCCACCGTGGTGTTTTGACTGGAAAAATCCTGACTATAGAGCGATTGGGCTGCCGCAAGGCCAGAGACCGTCACCTGATAAGTGCCAGATTGCGCTGTGTTATTTGCAGAGGCCGAAAGAATGCTGCTGTTTCCGACGGTGGCTTGGGTCTGCGCTAATGTAGAAAGATGATTCAATCCCTGTGTTGCACTTTGCAGCGAAGCCAGGATCGAGGAAATATTGCCCAGCGCGCTGATCTGTGTTTGCAGGGGAGTTTCCTGGCCCTGTAAAATCTTCACGGGAGCGTTATATTGATTTTCTGCCGCAGTGATCAAAGAGGTGACCTGACTGGAACTGAGTATACCGGATAGGGACATGCAAGCACCTGTTTAGCATCGGTAGTTTACCCACTACCAAGTGCGCTCTGATTCAGACGCACTTGGTAGTGGACACGGGGAGCGCCGAAGCGCTCCACATGGTGGTTTACGGAATCAACTTCAGATACGCCTGTTGCGTCTGGGTGGAGACCGAGAGTGCTCCGACACCCGCCTGCTGGAGGATTTGTGCCTGCGTCAGGTTTGTGCTGACCTGCGGGATGTTGGCATCTTGGATAACCGATCGCGCTGCCTGATCATTGGTAGCCGTGGTCTGCAGGTTGCTCAACGCGCTCTGTACCCGCTGCTGCACCGCACCCAGCTGTGTTCCCTGCTGATTCAACTGCTGCAGGGCGTAGCTGATAATAGTGATGGCATTGCTGGCACCCTGCTGGGTACCCACGTTCACCTGGGTCAGATTGATCAGCGCGCTGCCGCTGGTGACGCCGACATTAGAGCCACCGGAAACCGTGAAAGCGTTGGCGGACTGGAAGGACACCAACCCCTGAACCGTGGCGCCAGAGGTGCTGGTCGAAATAGTGGTGCTGCTCGTACCGAGCGAGACCGCGCCACTGAAATTGGCGATGCTCACGTTATTGCCGTTCACATCAGTTAAGACCAGTTGGTTACTGGTATTCACGGAGGCGGCGATACCTGTGGTGGAAGTGTTGTTATTCACCGATTGCACGAGGCTGGAAAGTCCTGCCGCTGTATCGCTGGTTACGCTCGCCGAAATGTTCACCGCGTTAGTCTGGCTGCCGCTGGTGCCATTACCGAGAGAAAAGCTGATATCGCCGGTAGACGTAACGTTGAACGCAACACTAGTATAGGCCTGTGCGTTGACCCCGGTCAGATTGGAGACATTATTAACACTGGCGGCAACAGAAGCTGCCGATTCGCCAGAAGAACTGACGCTCACCGATCCGCTACCGACACTGCCCAAGATGCTCATGCTGCCAGACGTGAAAGCGCCAGATGAGGAAATCACGTAAGAATTTCCGCCGGCAGTCCCATTTGCGGTATAAGTGCCGGAAGCCGCCGCCGTCTGATACACACCCAAGTTGGTCGCCGCGGTGCTGCCGACGCTGGCATCGATCACCTGACCCTGATTGGCGCCAACCTGAAACTGGACGCCGGCAAAGCTGCCATTCAGCAGGCTGATGCCATTGAATTGCGTCTGCTGCGCGATGGTGGACACCTGTGCCACCAACTGACCGACAGTGGATTGCAGGGATGCCAGATCCGCGCTGGTGTTGGAACCGTTGGCGGCCTGGACCGCGATAGTACGGACGTTCTGCAGGATGTTCGTCTGTTGGCCAAGGGCTCCGGTGGCGGTCTGCAGCAGCGAGACGGCCTGGTTGGCATTGGAAATGCCCTGGTTGGAACCGTTAATCTGGGTGGTAAAACCCTGGGCAATGGTGTAGCCCGCCGGGTTGTTAGCGGGGCTGTTGATGGAAAGCCCGGTGGACAACTGATTTTCCAGGCCGGTGATGGTCTGATTGGTGGTGCCCAACGAATTCAGCGCGGATAGCGCGGAAACGTTGGTATTGATAGAACCGAAAGCAGTAGACATGATTTTTCCCTCATTGTGGTGAAAGGATCTCGGCGCACCCCGTGGTGCCGCCTTATCTCCCTTTACGTCACGCTTGTGGAATTTGTCCTGGCGCGCGAGACGGTCCATGCCTCGACCCATACATCCAGATGGTCTTCCAGCATCCAGTGTGCCTCCACATGCGCCTTAAGGGCCTGTCCCGACTGTGCGAGCGCGGGACGGTCAGCCACCGCATCCTGGATAGCATTGAGCCAACTCTGGTAACGGTTTTTTACCCGCAGTACCGGGAACCCACCTTGATACGGGAAAATATCGGTGCAGACCACTGGAATACCCAATATCCCCATCTCCAGCAAGCGCAAATGACTTTTGCCTTCATTGAAAGGATGCATTTCGAGTGGGGCCACCGCCAGATCCAACCCCAGAGAGGCGACTTTTTGCGGGTATTGATCCAGTGGGACAGGCGGCACAAAAGTCACATAAGGACGCATTGCGTCAGGGCACATGCCCATAAACACCCAGTCAATGGATTGGTGCGTAGCCTTCACTACATCGGCAATCAATTCCAGATCACCCTGATGACTGACGCCACCGACCCATCCGACACGTGGCTTGCATCCTGCAAAGGGCTTCTCGCCGCCCCCAGCAGGGCAGCTGACCAGATTACCCCATCGCGCACGCTCCAGGTAGTTCGGTACCACATGGATATCATCGATCCAACCGCGATAGGCTTGCGCCAAAGGCTCGGTCGTTACCACCAATCTATCCATGGTCTTGAGCGCCGCGCGAAGTCGTGCGGAGAGATCCTTGTGCATCTGAGGGCGATGCGCGTTCTTCATGGGCAAATGAATAACCAAGTCATCCACTTCGAAGACCCGGAGCGTGTCCGGACTGTAACGTCGCCAGTTTTCGATGGTCGCCGACTGATGATCTTCCATTTGCAACTGGAAGATAACACTATCCGGCGCCAGTTGTGCCATTTCCGGTGGGGTCAGCAACTGCATGGATTCGATGGACTGGAGATGGCCAGAACGTGCCAGGGCTCGAGCCGGGGCAATAATCCGATACTCGCCGGTGCCTTCCCTATTGACCGGGTGAGCCAATACACGCGGACGCGGGCGCCAATCGTCCTGCCAGGACAAGGCTGGTACCATCTCATGCTGGAACCCGCGACCATGCCGGGTGAAGTTGGCATTGTAGGCGGTATCCCGCCGCATTTTATTCCACCACTTGCGGAACATGCGATCGTTGCCTTCGGACAGGACATTCTGGGCCTTCTTCACGGCTTCCGGACTACCTTCGGTCTCGGCACGCTGGCTAGCAGATCCGTGGTGCATCAGAATGGCATCCGGAGTCCAGACCGTACGGTAACCATTGGCACCCAATTTGAGACAAAGATCCACGTCATTAAACTGAATAGGAAACTGCGAATCGAACCCGCCGACCTCCAAAAAAAGCGATTTGCGTACCGCCATGCAGGCCGCCGTAACGGCTTCATAATTCTGGGTGAGGATCAGGCGGCCATAATATCCACGCTCTGTGGCGTCAGCCCCTAAAGAAGGATGATCGGCGGCCCCGCCAGACAAACCAATGATCACGCCTGCATGTTGTATTTTTTCATTGGGAAAGAGCAGCTTCGCGCCAACTGCGCCGATGGCTGGACGTAGAGCGTGCCGCATCATATTGCGCAGCCATTCCGGATGTAGACAGGCGGTATCGTTGTTCAGAAAAAGGAGAACCTCACCGCGTGCCATTTTTTCTACAGCAGCGTTGTGCATGGCTGTATAGTCGAAAGGGCCTGGGTACCGGAATACGCGCAGGCGGCCCTCCATTTGCTCTTCGTTGGATTCCAGGGCGTCCAGATAGTTACAGGCATCCGGTGCGGTAGACCCGTTATCTATGATAACAATCTCGTAATTCGGCCATTCTGTTTGTGCGAGGACAGACTCCACGCATTGACTCAGGTAACCAAATTGATCCTTGGTGGGAATCAGTATCGTGACCAATGGCTCGCGTTCTAGTTCGTACACCACCCGATAGGTAGCCGGCACAGGACCATATTCCACCGTGGCCCGCTCGCCGGTACGCTGTAAATGGGCAAGAAGAGCTGCCCGCCCGGAGTCCACGATGGTATTTACGGAGAACTCCCCACTCCCGGAGCGATGACCGCGATGATAGAGTATCCGCGCCACATGGCCGATCAGTGGTTCAGCGTTTTCAGACAAAACCTCCGCAGCCCGCAGGATGGCGTCATACTCCTCGGCGCCGGGGAAAGAAGACGTCAATCCGCCGATGGCTTTGAGAAAGTCCTTGCGAATGGCGAACAATCCACCGATATAAGGGAGACTACGCAGCGTGTCGAGATGGAAATCCGGCTTGCAATGCGGATGACTATGCCGACCGTGGTCGTCTACCAGATCTTCATCGCTATATACTGCACGCCATTGCGGATGCGCGGCTATGGATACCCCCAGACGGGCCAAGGCATCTTCTGCCAGAAAGTCACCAGAGTCTACAAAAACAACCCATGCATCTTCCGGATTGGGAAGCGCAACAATGGCATCGTTTATGGGGAAGCCCTGAACTACTGACCAAGCAGTTGGCAATTCAGGCCAAAGAATGGGAATTTCCGTGGATGCTTGCAGGACGATTACCGCGTTCGGAGTGACAATTTGTTTGACCAGGCTTTGCACTGCGCGCTCGGCAGACTGCACATTACGTACCGACTGACGGAGGACGACCTGGAAAATTGGCGCGGTTGGAGATTGCCGAGCTTCTAGCAGCCATTCCCGCTCCTGTGCTTGTAATGCTTGGTTTTGTCGCCAGATTTCCTCTGGCGTTGGAGTCGATTGCAACTGCATTTGAACGCAGTTGCGGTCCTCGTCAGCGGACGGCAGCGTATCCGACGCCATTTCGTCCGCCGTGGCGCTTAAACGAGCTGTGAAGAGATGTTGCAAAGCGGTCCATTCATCAAAGGCTTGCGGAGTGACGCCATGCAAGGCGCCGCCCTGAATATTGATCAGTACGGTATGATCTGGGCGACCTTGATGACTGAGTCGCACATCGGGCACCAGCCCCGTATAAAGCACCTCGTACCCGCAAGCCTGGAGCATATCTGCTGCGGTTTTCTTGGTGAAGAACCGCAGGTGGGTTATGTCGAGCAAACCGCTATCGGCATACGGCCAGTCGCCCGCGCACACCTGCCGCATCACGCCCAGGTTGCGTACGTTGGGCAAGGAAACGATAACCTGAGCATCATGGGTCAACATGGGGCGAATCCAGCGCAAAAATTTCCAAGGATTCTCCAGATGCTCCAGTATGTCAGCAAGTATAAGCGTGTCTATCGAGGCAGTTTTGATGCCAGCCGAAGACAAATCACTAAGGGTGGGGTCTTTGGCGCTGGTTACCACCGCATCCAGTAGCTGTCGGGCTCTGTTGAGGGAGTCTGGATCAATATCCATCCCGATTACTCGCGCATCCGGCCACTTTTCTTTGATGAGCTTGCCCGTAGCGCCGCCTCCGCAGCCGACATCCAAGACGAGTCCTGGGCTACGAAAAAATGCATGAACTAGTTCAGGGCGTGGATGGTTGTGATATTCCTCGAAATGATCGGACATGTGTTAAAAAATCCCCAGAGCAATAAATCCATTAACGCTAAAATGCAATATTTATGCCAATTATTGCTCGGCGTGCTTCCCGCTCCTGCGTTGACTCCCTAATACCCTAGAAAAACATGCAATCTCGCGCATTCGTTGGTTTTACCGGCCAGTTTTTCTTCTAATGATCGGATACTATCTAATGCACGGGTACGCTCATATATCAAAATACGTTCTACCCAGAACAGGAATTCTTCACGGTCATCAAATATCAGCAGATCATAGATTTCTTGGCAGGGAACGACGATTCTATCAATCTCTGTTCATGTTTTGGTATCAAAAGCGACGATTTTTGCCTGCTGATGCTCACCCTCTACCACGTTACGCGAAGCACTTAACCCAACAAAGAGTATCCCGTCCCGCCAGGCAAGCCCACGTGAATAGCCGCCAATGTTCAAGGTGCGTTGTAGAGTGAATTCCATCGTGTACTGCCTGATATTTCCAGTCTCTGAGTCGCAAAGATACGGATAGCCGTCCCGTGCTGTGAGGATGGAATGCGGTTGGCTCAGACCTTCAAGGCAAGGATTTTGGGTGCCATGAATAGACCGAAGAAAACCACGGGTAGCGGAATTGTTTTTGTAGCCACGCGTCCCTGTAAAATCCCCAAAAACTGTAAAACACAGTTCTTCGTGGATGATTCCCAAACAACTAATATGCCACGAATCACGTTGTTCAGAGAACTGCCATCGTTCCACTACAGTTTTTTTGCAACGTCCCACTGTAAGATCTCTGAAGTTTCGGCGGAGACGAGATAAAATCCTTGTTCAGTGAGCAGAACATCATGAATATCTGCCCACGGCCCACGATATTCTTGTCCACCTTCAGCGGTGGTGAGTACTACCGCACCCTCAGCCTGAACAGCACGAGCCAACTTCCCATGCGCCAGCGATAGTCCGCATGTGGGCCGATCATCCAAACAAATAATAGCATCGTTGCAGCATGAAAAAACGCCACCCCCTTGATTTGGAGCGCTAAAAATAATGCCGTCGAACACATGCAGGACACCCTTACCAGGGCTAGCGCCGTAACAGTAATTGCTGCTGGCGAGAGACATAGGCTTCCAGCGCATTTTGAAACGGCTGTGATGGATCAATAAACTGAACACCCAACAGCACACGCTCGCGCCCGACTGAATGGTCATCGGGTGTGCCTACCTTTTCCATGCGCACAACCTGGGCGGTACTTCCGTAATGCTCGCCCTGCAAGTTCACGGTGATTTCCAGTCGCTGCCCAATTTCTATCGCAACTGGACATTCGAGATAAGTCGAGAAAGACAGTTGCGCACCGGTAATACTTAGGTCATGGGCAAAGGCCGCTGTTGACTTGTAATCGACATGATCATCCCATTGAACCGTCAGGCTTTGTGCGGTATCCAGGTCTACGGGTACCCGGTAGGCACTACGACGCTGAGTACGCAGCAAGACCTTTGGAAATGCCAATGTCACCGCATCATGACCATCACTGTGCCGGATAACCCCATCCGACATTGTCTGAAATCCATAATGATAGCCATCCTCGGCGCGACGCCAGCGCACAGTTACTATCGTACCCTTTTGGGGGATTCTGGAATGCCCTGCGCCAACATCCAACAATATGTTTGGTGTTGCGTCTTTCAGAAAATACATGTTGGACGATGCATCTTCAAAGAACAGTTCCACCAACGCTTGCTGTGCACGTGCGGAAGCAATAATGCGAGCTATCGCTCCCTGAGGGATTGCTTCCCAACCGACAAAATTTTCGTGGTGTGGATGCACAGGCTGTCGCTCCTCTTACAGTTTGAGAGTCGTAAAGAGGTTCATTCCTTGAATGGCGGAAAAGGCACCAAGCGCCGCTTGCAGTGCCGTGCTGCCCTGCTCAAAGGCCGTTGCCACTGCCGGGAGGTTGGCGGAGATGAGGCCGCTTTGGGTGATGGCATCATTGGTCTGCTGGGTGGAGTTTGTCTGACTGACTGCGTTGATTTGGGCCAATGAACTGCCGACGGCGGCCTGTCCGGTCAGCAGTCGAGTGAGGCCTTGATTGAAATTAGACAAGATGTTATTCATCCCCTGATCAAATTGCGCGCCTGGCGCACCGCCGGATCCTCCCTGGGAGAGCAGGGTAGACATCTGCTGCACAGTTTGGAAGAGGCTCTGGTTTTTAGCGGGAGCAATGGTAAAAACATCGCCGGCCGCAGGTGTGCCTTGCAAGGTGAACTGACTGCCCGCCACATCAATGACCGTATTTGGTGTATATGCGCCACTGGCGACCGTGGTTCCCGATGCGTTAACGATCGCGTACCCGGAAGCCCCCGCGGATCCTGTGCTGAATTGCAGCGAGTAGGACTGATTCTGCACGTCCATGGCGGTGGCTGCGGCCAAGTTCGTAACGCCACCCACGGCCACCGTTGCTGCACCAACATTACCGCTTGCCGCGTTCACTGCGGCGTATCCATTACCTGTAGGAATATCCATCAATAAAAATTGCCCAGAAAGTGATGTCGGGATCGTCAAGCCTGGCGCGATTTGCAGACGATTCGTGCCGGCATTTCCTTCATAGGAGACGGTGCCGCCATTGAGCGCGAAAGGACTGGTACTGCTCTGGCTCCCAGACAAGAGATAATTACCGTCCGGGGTTTGAGAGTTGCCTAGCTGTAGTAGCTGTTGCAATCCTTCGTTCACAGAGATGGCCAGCGCCTGTCGGTCCTGTCCGTTCACGGTTCCATTGGCGGCAGTAAGCGCCGTTTGCCGCAAAGACTGCACCAGGCTGCTGATGCTACCTATGGTGGAAGACAGGGTCTGCAAACTGGATTGCGCCAACCCGGCGGTTTCTCCGTCAAGCGTGAGTGCGGCAATTTGTTGCGTGATTTGCACATTCTGGGATGCAGCCGTCGGATTGCCTCCTGGATTGCTGATCGCCTGACCAGTGGCGAGCTCCTGGTTCAGCATCGTGAGTTGCGACTGGTCCGCCAGAATGGCATTGGTAGGCAAGGCGTAGCTATTGGGGGTGCTGATGGCCGAAATCACGATTTCGCTCCTTATATCGATTGCAGCAAATTCTGGAAAAGGGTGTTGGATGTCTGAATCACCGCAGATGCTGCCTGATAGGCTTGCGTGTAGCTTACCACCAGAGCGGCTTCTGCATTCAGGTTGACGCCCGAGATATTGGAGAGTGCGGTTTTTGCCTGGGTCAACGTAGTCTGTGCCACAGCACCGCCCTGATTAACACCCTGCAGCAGGTTACCATAGGAGTTCGACATGTCTGCGGTGAACTGATTGAGCGAGCCCGCAGAGAGTGCCGGCAGGCTGGCCGCTTGTGACATGGATACGGCATTAGCATTGCTTCCTGGAGCGCCGCTGCTCAAAGTAAAAGTGTCTCCAGAAGCTGGTGTACCACCAGCCCAGGAAAAAACAAAAGCGGATCCGGACGCCAAGGAGTTGGAAGGATACTGCACCTCTAGCGCGGTAGTGCCACTCGCGGACCATGTGCCAGACGCAACAAAGGCCCCGCCACTGGTCGTAACGTTGAATTGCGTGCCGCCTGAAAAGGTGACGGTCAAGGGTTGCCCGAAGAAGCCGGAAGCAATCACTGCCGCGCCCGATGCAGCCGAACCTGATGGCGCCAGTACCATCCCTGAAGACAGAGTTTCCGTGCCTGCATTGGTATTGACCAATCCACCATTTTTCAGGGATCCAGCGCTCGCCACATAAGGGGCCGCGGCCGCCACCTGATTGGGATTAGTCATGACTACTCGAAACGAGCCAGCGGTACTGCCTACCGGATTCACCAAATAGCTATCCCCTGTCGCAGGGGTGCCACTGATACCCACGGTCATACCGCCAAAAGCTAACTGACCTCCAGAAGCAGTCATCGCTGTGGTGCTTCCGGTACCGTCATTTGTAACGTTCCACTGAGAGCCGTTGTATTCCAGCGTGAAGGTGGTGGGGGGGGTGGCGGACAGATCGGTAATCGTCGCCGAAACAATGGCACTACCCGAATTGCTCCCGGCAGGGAAAACCTGCGGGCCACTGACGGCAAACATTGGCCGACCGATGTTACCATTGAGATCCACACCCTGGGCCTGCTGTGTATTGGTAACCGCGGCTATGCCTTGTGCCAGTAATCCAAATTGTAACTGAATAGTGCTGACCTGCTGCTGCGCGGTAATGGCCCCGCCGAGCTGACCACCCGTGATCTTGCTGGTAAGTACCTGCCCGGTGGGCTGGTAAATAATACCAGCCTGACCGGCTTGCTGATAGGTGCCGCCCGTTTGCACCCGAAGTTGCAGACTTTGGCTTCCATCTACCAGTGTCGCACCGCTTTTCGTGGCAACGATCAAGGTCCCGTTGGGTTGCTGGATGGTGCTGATACCCACTTGGCCAGCCAGAGAAGTCAGAGCGGCACTTTGCTGGTCCAGCAGGCTATTGGGAACTTGGGCTCCCTTTGGGTTTTTTAGAATTTCTTGGTTGATCGACGCCAGTTGAGTGCTCAATCCGTTAATCGTCGATACCGATTGCTGCATCTGCTGCACCAATGAGGTTTGGGTGTTACTGATGCTTGTGGTCGCGTTCTGATATTGCGCGGCCAAGCTCCCCGCCTGCGAGAGCACGCTTTGCCGATTGGGAATGCTGGAAGGATTTGTCGATAAAGTCTGCACGGATGCAAAAAACGCTTGGATGGCTGCCGGAAGTCCAGATTGAGTGAATCCCACTGGGAACAGGCTGGAAAGGGTGCTCAGTGTGTTGGCTTGCCCGCTGAAGGTCGTTGCCAGGGAGGTTGCATTGAGCACCTGGTTCTCGGCATAACTGCTGAAGTTGCGCTGAATCGACTGCGTGCCAACACCTGCGCCCAGAGAACCATAGGCCTTGGGCTGGCTAGCATTTTCGGAAAGGATGGCGGTCTCTCTGACATAACTCGGTGTATTCTCATTGGTGATATTGTTGGATACGGTCTGCAGAGCGTTTTCGCTCGCTAGTACGCCGGACAAGCCCACTTGGAGAATGCTGGTTAATGACATCGTTGGTGCTCCTTCTATAAATCACGCCACGCAATTTTCTTTCGCATCCTACCTAGGGGTTACGACACAAATGCCGTTCCTGTGCAGACGCTAACTTGCACGGCCAGTTCTGCCTGTGGGGTAAAGCGAGGAGAAGTCATATCAGGCAGACGCCAATCCCCAGAACTAAGAACCACCGGTATTGCTTCATGGTGCACTCAAAATATGGGACCAGACCGGCAGTTGTGCCACTTGCATGATTTTCGCGGCATATGCCGGGTCGGTAGCGTAGCCACCGCGGACAAGACCTTGAACGAATGCTTGCGCATTGTCTCCAGTCTCCATCGCTTGTGGGTAATGTTCTTTGATGAGTCGCGCGTAGTGCTCCATACAGCCCCCGATACTGGAAAAGGCACGGAAAGCCGCAATGGTCGGCGTCAGGATACCATCGACCACTTCGTTTGTTGGTGCCAGTACGCTGGGCTCACCAGGAAGAGCTTTGATACCGAACAAGTTATTCCCAATCATATGGGCGCCCCAACCCGTTTCCAACGCCGCCTGGGCCAGAAGCAGTTTCGGAGCAATCCCCAGAAGCCTGCCAACGCGCTTGGCGAGAGGGATTAGTTGCGCGACAAATGCCCGTGCCGAAGCGGAAAGCGTGGCTGAAGAACCCATATTCCCCCCTGCCCACCCTGCGTTCGGCAGCGATGGCTCAAGAATGATTGGTGGTGTTTCCCCGATAGGGGCCACTGTCGACGCGGGAATACCCAATGCTTTATCCAGTATCGGAACGAGGCCCATCCCATTGCCGGTCTGCGACAATTGCGTGGACAGAGACTGCAAAAGCATCGCCTGATAAGTGCCAGCGCCGGCAGCGGAACCAAAGAGCTTGGGCATCATGCGCTCGAGCAATTGATCAATAAATACCCCAGCAAATTGTTCAGCTGTTTGTGCAGCCTGAGCATAGCTGGCGGCGGGGTTTTCTCTCTGTGCGCTGGTTGCACCCTTTCCATTCAGGGCAGATCTTCCGACCATGGATACTTGTGTCACGTCCTTGGCGGGGGGGGGGGGG
>NZ_JAAZTY010000200.1 GCF_018854775.1 Acidithiobacillus ferriphilus
CTGTTGCTGCCGCCAGCCAGTCAGCGAACTGGCGGAAGGGATCGATATTCAGATCCCGGCGATGCAACTCACCGTGAATGAAGTCACGGCGGGTGCCGCGGTGGTCTATTTCGCCTTCCATATTGCCCCCGGTCGCTTGTTACCACTTACGCCTTGCGTTCGATGACTCCGTCAGCACTGCCAAACAGCATCACATCCGCACGCCGATGGGCAAATATGCCATTGTCCAGCACGCCCGGAATCGCATTGATGCTTTCTTCCATCCGCAACGGGTCAGAGAGATCGAGTCCGGTGACGTCGAGGATGACATTGCCATTATCCGTCGTGACGCCATTGCGCAGGGTGGGGCTGCCACCGAGTTTCACCAGTTGCCGGGCGACAAAGCTGCGGGCGAAAGGAATCACTTCCACGGGCAGGGGGAATTTGCCGAGCATCGGTTTGTCCTTGCTGACATCCGCGATGCAGACGAAGAGGCGGGCAGCACTGGCAACAACCTTTTCACGGGTAAGGGCGCCGCCGCCACCCTTGATGAGGCGGAAGTGCGGATCGACCTCATCAGCACCATCGACGTAGACCGGGATATCGCCGGTACCATTGAGGTCGAGCACGTTGAGGCCTTGCGCCTTGAGGCGGTTTTCGGTGGCGATGCTGGAAGCCACATAGCCGTCCACATGGATATTGGCAGCACCCAGCGCCTCGATGAAGAAGTTGGTGGTGGAGCCGGTACCTACCCCGACGACCATGCCGGGCTGGATGTAGCGTAAGGCTGCCTCGGCCGCCATTTTTTTGAGTGCATCAGCATTCATAGTGTTTTCCTTTGGGTGTTGGTGTGGAGGGGAGACGTTGTATAAAAGCATGGGTGAGTGCCGCCGCAGAGGCCGGATTCTGGCCGCTGAGGATAAGGTGGTCGGTGGCGATATGGTTTTGCCACGGAGCGCCGGTGCTCACCCGAAAGCCTTCCTGCCGCAGGCGATTTTCCAGCGTATAGGGCCAGCGTCCGGCCAGCGATGTTGCCGATTCCTCCGCAGCACTGAAGCAGGTCACCTGTTGTCCGCAGAATGGCGAACGGTTTGCGCCGCCACAGGTGGCCAGGAGTGCCGCCGTGCCGTGACAAAGGGTGGCGATGGGCTTTGCCGCCGCCACGCAGTGGCGCAGTAACCGGTCCACGCTGGCTGTCTGACAGAGGTCCACGAGCGGCCCGTTGCCTCCGGGAATGAAAACGCCGATTAATGTGTCCAGATCTTTGCCCGTCAGCACATCTAAATCAATGGGTGTGTGCAAGTCCGTTATTTGCCTGACGGCGTCACCTAAACAGGCGGCCTTGCCGTAGTCTCCACCGAGCGTGGCCGGGTCCAGACTCTCGGCATCGACTGGCGGCGGTACACCGTCTGGGGTGGCTACCTGGGGTCGCCACCCTGCTTTGCGCAGTATCTGCCAGGGTGTTACCAGTTCTTCCGCCCAGAAGCCGGTAGTTACTTCTGTGCCATCGTTGAGGCGAAGACGCTGCGCTGAACTGAGCAGAATCAGGACGAAAGGTTGGGTATTCATGCCGCAAGTCTAACATGGTCAGCAGGCAAGGAAAGGGTGGGTTCGGTATGGGCAGTTTTATCTATGTGGTACTCCGTAATGACCTTGCGCAAATGACTTTTGGGTGGCAGGCCGGTAGTGGATCAGTAATTTGTGTGTCTGTGTATTGCGATCCCTTCGGCGGAGTGTATGGCTGGTTTTTGACAAAAATAACGCTAGAAGATATTTTTATTAGGTTATAATCATTCATAAATAAAATATTTAGATTCTAAAATATTTTGTTTATGGTGTTTGCGGCATGTCAACCATGATTTGTATCAATCTGATTTTATTTGTATTCAATACAAATAGTATATTGATATATAATTATTTTTTAATATGAAATGTTGCCTGTGTGCGTTGATAATTAGCACTTGCTTAACCCCAAAAATATTTGTGGCAAATTTCTATTGCTTTGCGCTGCCTGCTGGAATAGCTTTACAACCAAGCAGTCAATAAGAATAAAAAAGTATAAGTTTATACTATTTACCCTGGTGTAGTACTTTGTGCGCACGCAAGGAATGTGATTATGAAACTGCAAGCATCGGCGTCAGTATCTGCTGATAATCCATTATTCTGGTTCTTTTGGCCACCGCCTACTGTCCGAGGCATCGCGAATCTGCTGTTTCTTCTCGCCTCGCCTATCGCCTTTGCCAAGATGTTCTTTCTCGTTTGGTTTTTCACCATCTATGTGTTCTTCGACGGCGCCCGTTCGTTTAGTGGATTGGTTTCTACGAATGTCGGTAACTTGTTGAATCGTCTGCTGATCGATATCGGGGAAAGTAATCGGATAGTGACCGCTATCCTGTCATATCGCGGATGGTCTGTAGTCCGCCAGGGAGAAATATAAATGCAAGTGAAGTGGAGGAATAGCCTGAAAAACGGGTGGCGCTATGCCGCCCTCGCGCCGATTCTGCTGCTCGACGGCTGCGCTGGTAACTCCTATTGGATATTCGATCCAAAAGGATTGATGGCCGATACCAGTCTGTTTTATCTGCTGGTGGATGTCGGAATCATGGGTACTATCGTTGGGCTGACTGCCCTGTTGGTGGTCTGGTTCATGTGGCGCTATCAGAAGGGTAAAAACCGGGGAAAATATGATCCTGTCTGGTCCCATTCCAATACCATTGAAGTGGTTGTCTGGGGTATTCCCATCATAGCCGTCGGCGTTTTGTCGTATTTTGCCGTAGTCGGCACCTTCGAAATAAATCCGTATAATCCGACAGTTATTTCCAAACAACGGAAGCCTGCAAGTGATCCGGTCGAGGTGGATGTCATTGCTACCGACTGGCAGTGGCTCTTTGTCTATCCGCAGTATCATATGGCCGTAGCCAATGAACTGGTGCTGCCTGCGCATACCCCGGTATTTTTCCGTTTGACCTCGACCGCCGTGACCACAACGTTCTTTATCCCGCAACTGGTAGGCATGATTGACGTGATGCCCGGCATGCGTACGAAAAATGCCCTGGAAAGCAGCAATATCGGGGAATATCAAGGGATCGCTTCGGATTATGCCGGCGCGGGTACCTCGTGGATGACTTTCAAGACCAACATATTGAGTTCAGCCGACTTTGGTCAATGGGTGCAAAGGGTGCGGCAGTCCCCGACATCCATGACCTACACCAGCTTCAATAATTACGCTGACCCATATATCAATGTGCATCACAAGGTGGCGTATTTTTCGTCGGTGCAGGATGGTTTGTTTGATCATGTCATCGACGAGGTCATGAATGGAAAAACCTGGCCTATCCCGCCAATGATGACGGAAAACATGGTGGCGTATATGCAGAAGCAAAACGCCCAACATCGCGACTAGCAACAGGAGGATTGAGTGATGCTCGTAGATTTAGCCGGAGGCTGGAACCCCATGTGGGGGCGCCTTGCCTGGTCTCAGATTCCTTATGACAACCCCATCCTGGCCCCACTGTTTGTCGCGGTGGTCGTCGGGGCCATTCTGGTGCTGGGTCTGATCACTTACTATGGGAAATGGACCTACCTGTGGAAGGAATGGCTGACCACTGTGGATCATAAAAAGCTGGGTGTGATGTACATCCTCATCGGTTTAGTGATGCTGTTCCGTGGTTTCATTGATGGCCTGATGATCCGGACGCAGCAGGCCTGGGCCGTAGGCGCGCATTCCTCGGGAGTGTTCGGCGCAACGCACGGTTACTTGACCCCATTCCATTTCGGTCAGATCTACAGTGCTCATGGGGTGATCATGATTCTGCTGGCGGCCACGCCGTTGCTGGTCGGTTTCATGAACATCATTGTGCCGATTCAAATCGGTGCCCGCGATATGGCCTATCCCTACCTGAACGCTTTGGGGCTGTGGCTTACCGCCGCGGCGGGGGCACTGATCATGATTTCTCTGTTCGTTGGCGATTTCGCGCACAACGGCTGGTTTGGATATGCACCGATTTTTGAGTTGCAATATAGTCCAGGCGTGGGCGTGGATTACTGGATATGGACCATGGAACTGGTGGCGCTGGGTACCACTCTGGGCGGCATCAACATTCTGGCGACCATCATCAAGATGCGTGCACCGGGCATGACCTGGGGTCGATTGCCAATCTTTGTCTGGGCCACACTCTCTGCGAACGTGATTGCGCTGACTTCTTTCCCTGCATTGCAGGTGGCACTTGCATTGATCGCTGCAGATCGGTATCTGGGTGCCCATTTTTTTACGGCAGGTCTGGGCGGTAATCTGATGCTCTACACCAACCTGTTCTGGATCTGGGGTCATCCGGAAGTCTATTTCGTGATTCTTCCGGCTTTCGGCATGATGTCGGAAATCTTCCCGACCTTCTCGGAGAAGCCATTGTTTGGTTACATCACCATGGTGCTGGCCAGTATGGCTATCGCCGGCGTTTCCTGGCTGGTCTGGTTGCACCACTTCTTTACCATGGGCGCGGGCCCTTACGTCAACAGCGCCTTCAGTGTGGCCACCATGCTGGTCGGCATCCCTACCGGAGTGAAGGTGTTTAACTGGGCATTTACCATGTATCGCGGCCGCCTGACCTTTAACACCGCCATGCTGTGGGCTATCGGCGCACTTTTTCTGCTGCTGATAGGCGGGCTGACCGGCATGATGCTGGCTGTTCCAGCCATCAATTATATGGTCCACAACAGCGTTTTCGTGGTCGCGCACTTCCACACCATGCTGCTGGTGATTGTGTATGCCATTTTTGCTTCGGTAATCTACTGGTTTCCGAAGGTCTTCGGCTTCAAGCTGGATGAGTTTTGGGCAAAGACTATGTTCTGGCTTTTCTCCGCCGGCACGGTACTGGTGTTCGTGCCTATGTACATGCTCGGCTTTATGGGTATGACCCGGCGTTTGGATTACGTGTTCAACACCGTCTGGCACCCTTATCTTCTGGTGATGGAATTCGGTATTGCGGTTTATATGCTGTCCGTCCTCGCATTTGTGGCGCTGCTTTATGTCAGCATTCGCGATCATGCAAAAAACCAGGTTGGTGCTGATGCCTGGGGTACCTCCCGCTCGCTGGAGTGGCTTACCCATTCTCCTGTGCCGTTTTATAACTTTGCCGTATTGCCGCATATCAGTGCGCGTGATGAAGTGGCTTGGCGGCGTGATAACGGCATCGATCATGTCCAACCTGATCACTATGAGGATATCCATATGCCGAATAATACCGGTGTGGCCATTATCCTCGGTGGCCTGACTTTTGTACTGGGTTTCGCTCTGGTATGGCGTATCTGGTGGCTTTGTGCCCTTTCTTTGCTGGCAATTGTCGCACTCGTGATCTATCGCTCCTTCAAGGGCGATCCGGGTTACATCATTACGGCGGCGGAAGTGGAAAAGATGGAAAAAGAAGCCCTGCGCCGCGAAGCACAGATTAGCAAATAGCGTCTTGTGGGTGAGGCAAGGGCCTGGGGCGTTCTGATCTGCCGCTACCGGCCTCGCAAGCCAGCTTATCAGTGGGACCGGATCATCGCGGTGGATGATTATCTGACAGGTGGTGGCCGGGGCATTGGCTACCGGTTAAAGAGCAACAGATTGAGGAGGTTTTTATGAGTTCTCATGCCAGTAATGTGGATCCAAAAACGGCAGAGTTATGGGATAAAAGTCACTATCAGCATGACGTGATCTCCACTCGCACCTTTGGTTATTTCATGTATCTGCTGAGCGACGGCATGCTGTTTGCGACACTTTTTGCCGCTTATGGCGTACTGAGTTACCAGCACAGTTATTTTGGTGGCCCCACCCCGGCCGACTTTGTAAAGCCATGGTATACCTTTGCCCAGACCATGGCGTTGTTTCTCAGTGTATTGGCTTATGGCCTTGGTATGAACGCACTCAAGCACAAAAACAAAAGCGGGGTAATTAACGGGTTGCTCGCGGCTCTTGTGTTGGGTGTATTGTTTCTGGCACTGGATATCCATGACATGACGCATTTGGCGTCATTGGGCATCAGCGTAGCGACCAGTGGCGGGGTGTCTGCGTTTATCGTCCTGACCCAGGTGCATGCCACCCATGTTTTCTTCGGGTTGATCTGGATTTTGGTCATGATGGCGCAGGTGTTGACCAAGGGCTTTACCACCGAGGTGGTGGGCCGGCTGTTGACACTGCGTATGTTTTGGCATTTGCAGGCCATTATTTGGGTATTTGTGTATGTGTTCGTTTATTTGTGGGGGTATATGTCATGAGTCACGATCAGGATGATCCGACGCTGCATCCAGAAGTGCAGATGTCCACGTCCCAGGGATATTTCTCAGGATTCGCGATTTCCAGCATTCTGATGCTTGCCGCTACTTTTTTGGTGACATCGCATGCCGTACCGCCATTTGGGTTGTTGATGGTTATCTCGGCTTGCGCGGGTATGGCGATTATCGCGCAGATTTACTTTCTGCTGCATATCGATGTTTCCGAACATAATATCTGGAATACCGTAGCTTTGGTGCTGTTCATACCGCTCTTTTTGATTACTATTGGTTTGACCTGGTGGATGTTCTCGCAACTATACCTGCACACGATGATCATGCCTGGCATGACACACTGACAGAGCGAAACCCAGAGGCCTCGGTATTATGTTAAAAGAAGGATTAAACACGAACAATCTCGACGATCTTTCCGGGCAGCGGTTGCGGCCGTCGCTCCTCAGCGATCTCTGGGTCCTGGCCAAAGCGCGGGTGGTTTCTCTGCTGGTCTTCACCGCCGCGGTGGGCGAGATTCTCGCCCCCAACGCCCTTATCCACTGGGAATCAGCGCTCGCTGGTCTGGTTGGCATCGCGCTGGCCGGCGGGGCAGGGGGTGTCCTCAACCAGATCGTCGAACCCGCCCTCGACCAGCACATGCACCGCACCCTCCACCGGCCGCTGGCCGAAGGGCGCGTCAGCCGCACCGGCGCCATCCTGTATGCCGCCGTCCTGATGGGTGCCGCCATCGCCA
>NZ_JAAZTY010000201.1 GCF_018854775.1 Acidithiobacillus ferriphilus
CGGTAGCCGTTCCCTGTGGCTGTCTTATGAGTCCTTCGCCATTAACGGCTGGCCCATTATGCAGACGGTGGCCCAGGCCATGGCCGAGCTGCGCCGCAAGACCCCGTCCACCGTCTGTATGTTCACCGCCGGTGCGCTGGAGCAGGGCCGCAACGGTTGGACCCATCAGCGTCCGGAGATCGAGAATTACTTTGCCGCGCAGATGCGCAACGGCAACGTGTTCCTGCTCTATCCCACCGATGCCAATGCCATCCAGGCGGCCTACGAGTACGCGGTGAATAGTGTCAACAAGTCGATGGTGATCGTGGCTTCCAAGAGCCCCCTGCCGGTGCGCCTGACCATGGCACAGGCCCGCGCGGCGGTGCGGAAGGGGGCGGCGCTCCTGCATGATACGGGTGCAGGGCAGCGCGGCACCGTGACCCTGGCGGTGACCGGCGATATGGTCCTGCTGCCGGTTTTTGCGGCCAGGGATGTGCTGGAGACAGAGGGTTACCGGGTGCGGATCGTTTCAGTGATCAACCCCCGTCAGTTGTACCGTCCGGCGGATGTGGCTGCGCATACCGTCTCCGAAGCCGATACCGGCTTCATGGGCGACGCGGATTTCCACGCCCTCTTCGCCGGGGACTGGCTGCTGGGCATCAGCGGCGGCACCTCCGGGGCGCTGGAACCGGTGCTGCTGCGCAGCCGGGCGACACAGCGCGATGTGCTGGCCTGGTTGCGGGGTGAGACCACCGCGACGCCGGGCGAGTTGATGGCCTTCAACGGGATTACCGCCGAGACCATCGTCGGTAAAATCCACGGCTTTGACGCCGGTTAGGGACGACCGGATGAGCGACAGCAAGATCATCGTCATTGACGACGACCCCACGGGCTCGCAAACGGTGCATTCGTGCTTGCTGCTGACCCGTTGGGATACGGAAACGCTGGGCATCGCCCTGCGCGATCCGGCTCCGCTCTTTTTTGTCCTCAGCAACACCCGCGGCATGGCGGCAGCGCGGGCGGCGGCGGTGACCCGTGAAATCTGCCAGAATCTGCGGCTGGCGCTGGACCGCCTGACGGCGACGGGGCAGGCGCTACAGCCTATTCTCGTGAGCCGTTCCGACTCCACCTTGCGCGGCCATTATCCGGTGGAAACCGACGTCATGGCCGCGGAACTGGGGCCTTTTGACGCCCACTTCCTGGTCCCCGCTTTTTTCGAGGGTGGGCGCATCACCCGCGACAGCGTGCATTACGTGCGCCAGAACGGGGTTGAAACGCCAGCCCACGAGACGGAATTTGCCCAGGATTCGGTGTTCGCCTTCCATCACAGCTATTTGCCGGATTATGTGGAGGAGAAGACCCAGGGGCGGATTCCGGCGGCGGCAACGGAGCGCCTTACGCTGGCGGATTTGCACGCCGGTTGTCTGCCGCGTTTGCTGGCGCTCAAGGACAACGCTTGTGTGGTGGTGGATGCCGTGGAACCTGCCGATCTCGCCGCTTTTGCCCGGGATTTGCGGGTGGCGGCGGCACAGGGCAAGCGCTTCCTGTTCCGTAGCGCCGCCAGCCTGTTGACGGCGCTGGCGGACTTGCCGCCGCAGCCGGTCGCGGCCACTGCTATGGCGCGACTGGTACGCGGCGGCAAGCCGGGTGCCATCGTGGTCGGCTCTCATGTGCGCAAAACCACCGAGCAACTGGAGCGCCTATTGCAGGAGCCCGGTCTGGAGGCGATCGAGGTGGATGTGGATGCCTGCGCGGGCGACGCGGGGTCCAGGCAATTGCCAGCCATTTTGCAGCGGGCGGCGGCGGCGCACGACAAAGGGTTGGACGTGGTCATCTACACCAGCCGCAGTGAGCGCCGCTTTGCCGATCAGGCTGCCCGCCTGGCCTTTGGAGAGGGGGTGTCGGCCTTCCTCATGGCCGTGGTGCGGGGCTTGCCGGAGGACCTCGGTTTTCTCATCAGCAAGGGCGGCATCACCTCCAATGATGTGCTCAGCAGCGGTCTTGCCCTGCGCATGGCGCGGGTCATGGGGCAGATTCTGCCGGGCTGCTCGGTAGTGACTTGTCCTGCTGATCATCCCCGCACGCCCAACCTGCCGGTGGTGATTTTCCCCGGCAATGTGGGGGATGCGGAGGGCCTCGCGCTCGTCCGTCGGCGTTTGCGCGGTGCGGCAATTGAGTAACGCGTTTCATGTCCGCCCCTCCTGACAGCGCCGCCTTCCTCGCCGAACTGCGGGCGGCGCTGTCTGCGGATGCGGTATTGAGCAGTGCGGAAGAGTTACGCCCCTATGAGTGTGACGGCCTCTCGGTGCTGCGCGAGTTGCCGCTCTGTGTGGTCTTGCCCACGGACCGGGAGGGCGTGCAGGCGGTCCTGCGAATCTGCCAGCGCTACGGCGTGGCGGTGGTGCCGCGTGGCGCGGGTACCGGTCTATCGGGGGGCGCGCGCCCGATCCGCGGCGCCGTCCTCCTCAGTCTGGCCCGCCTGCGTGATATCCTCGCCATCGACTTGGAAAACCGTAGCGCACGCGTCCAGCCAGGCGTGCGAAATCTCGCCATCAGCGAAGCGGCGCGGCCCTTGGGCCTGTATTACGCCCCCGACCCCTCCTCGCAGATCGCCTGCAGCATCGGTGGCAATGTGGCGGAAAATTCCGGGGGTGTGCATTGCCTGAAATACGGTCTCACCGTCCACAATATTCTGGCGCTGGAAGTGCTGACGGCGGCGGGCGAGGTCCTGCAGATCGGCAGTCAGGCCCCCGACAGCCCCGGCTATGATCTGCTGGCGCTGATGACCGGCTCCGAGGGCCTGCTCGGGGTGGTGACCGAATGCACGGTGCGCCTGCTGCCGGTGCCGGAGCATACGCTGGTGCTGCTTGCCGCCTTCACCAGCGTCGCGGCGGCGGCGGAGTCGGTCAGTGCCATCATTGCCGCCGGGATCATCCCTGCCGGATTAGAGATGATGGATCGGCTCGCCATCGAAGCCGCCGAGGATTTCGTCCACGCCGGCTATCCCCGCGATGCGGCCGCGATCCTTCTCTGCGAACTGGACGGTTCGGCCGCAGAGCTGAAAGAGCGCCGACTGGCAGTGGAGGTGATTCTCCAACGGCACGGCGCCAGCGCCATCCGCATGGCCGAGGATGCCGCGACCCGCCTGCTGCTCTGGAAAGGCCGCAAAGCCGCCTTCCCGGCGGTGGGGCGTTTGGCCCCGGACTACTACTGCATGGATGGCACGATACCCCGTCAGCGTCTCGCCGAGGTGCTGGAGCAGATCGCCGCCTGGTCGGTCGAATATGGTCTGCGGGTGGCCAATGTCTTCCACGCGGGCGACGGTAACCTGCATCCCTTGATTCTCTACGATGCCAATGCCGAGGGGCAGTTGCACGCCGCCGAAACATTTGGACGGCGCATCCTCGAACTCTGTGTGGCCGTCGGTGGCAGTGTCACCGGCGAGCACGGTGTCGGCGTCGAGAAGCTGGATAGCATGTGCGTCCAGTTCAATGCCGCCGAGTTGGCGCAACTCCATCGCATCAAAGCGGCCTTCGACCCCGAAGGCCGCCTCAACCCCGGAAAGGCCGTGCCCAGCCTGCATCACTGCGCCGAGCTGGGGGCCATGCATGTGCATCATGGCCAGTTGCCCTTCCCCGAACTGGAGCGTTTTTGACATGGACCAGAGCCAGACCTTACAGGCGGCCGTGCAGGAGGCCCACGCCAGATCCCGACCTCTCACCATTCGCGGCGGCGGGACCAAGACCTTCTATGGTCGGCAAGCGCTGGAATGCGACCTGCTCGACCTCAGCGGTCATCAGGGCATCGTCGACTACGCGCCCAACGAACTCTTTATCACCTTGCGCGCCGGTACGCCCTTGCAGGTGCTCGAAGCGCAACTGGCGGAAGCCGGACAGATGCTGCCCTTTGAGCCCCCGTATTTCGGACCCGCCGCGACCATCGGCGGCACGCTGGCCTGCGGCTTGTCCGGTCCGCGCCGCCCTT
>NZ_JAAZTY010000202.1 GCF_018854775.1 Acidithiobacillus ferriphilus
CACCGCCGCACCAATGCTTTCGCCAAAAGGACAGGGCACTGGCACCCGTTCCCAGGGAAAACGCCAATCATTGGCAGTGCTTGACCCACCGAATGTACCGTGCGTGGCATGGCTTTTGGCTTGACGAATGTATCGACCGTGCAGGATTGCTCGCTTATACCACCCTCTTTGGTTTGATACCGGCGGTGGTGCTGGTCTTCAGTCTATGGAATCTGGTGGGGTTCAGCATGCTCCACCGTGCCCAGGTTGATCACCTGATTTTACGCAGCTTTGTCCCGCAAACGGGGGATGCGATTCTGCGTCAGATAAACCGTCTCGCAGCGCGTGGTACCCAATTGGATTGGTTTGGCGTACTCGGATTGAGCGTCACCGCGATTTTTCTGCTTCGTGAGGTAGAGCGGCATTTTAACGACATCTGGGGTGTCACTCCGACCTGCCTGTGGTGTCGACTCCTACGCTACGTGATCGTGCTGGTGTGCGGCCCATTCAGCTTTGCACTCATTCTGCCGCTGCTTAGTCCCCTGCAACCTCTGCTGACCTCCTTGGCACGTATCCCGGTCGTCCCCCCCCTTCTGAATCATGTGCTTACTCTTCTGGTGGTCACCGTGATGATGGCGGTACTCTACAAAATACTGCCCTCGGCAATAACGCAGTGGCGGGATGTTTTTCTTGGCGGGGTATCCGCCGCCATCCTGTTTGAAGCCGCCAAGATCGCGTTGGCCGGTTATCTGCGATTTTCAAGCTTTGAAACCATATATGGCGCTTTGGGTGCCTTTCCTGTTTTTCTTCTCTGGCTGTATATGGCCTGGGCGATTGTTTTGTTCGGTGCGGAGATGGCGGCTGCTGCGATTATCCGTGATAATCATTAGGGATATCTCATTAAACGTCGCCGCCAACTCTTTACTTGCAGCGCCGTGATCGCTACTATGCCGCGCTTATGTTTTCCGCTAAAGCATCCAGCTTGTCGATTGCCAGGGTATCTGTCCATGGTGACAGGCTGGAGGGTATTATTGATCCTCGCAGTTGGTTGCGTTTGGGCGAGGCACTGGTCAGTGTGCAGACAGTGAGCGTAAGCCTTGATCTGATCCGCAGAGGGCAGGTCATTGCCGCTGATGGCCAGATAAGGGTGTTGGGTGAGGTTCGTTGCGAACGCTGTACGGGTGTTATGCCGTTACCGCTTTCCGTAAGCGTGCACAGCGGATTGGCGGAACAGGAGTCGGCGGTGCTTGCTATGGATTCTACCTTAGAGGTGGTTATTGCTGAAAACGGCGTGGTCGCTCAGCAAGTCTGGCTGGAAGATGAAGTACTACTGGCCTTGCCGATGATTCCACGTTGTGCGGAGTGGAAGTCAGGCATTTGCCCGGTTTCCGGGCTTGAGCCGTTAACCGTTGTTAAATGAACAGCAGTATATTTTGATACAAATCGGGAGAAATTGAGTCATGGCCGTTCCACAAAGTAAAACTTCCCATTCTCGTCGTAACATGCGGCGAGCCCACGATTTTCTGGTGACCGTGAACCGTTCCGTATGTGCCAATTGTGGAGCGGCGAAGCTGCCTCATCATGTGTGCCCGGAATGTGGCTTCTACAAGGGTCGCGAGATGGTGAAGAAGGCGGTAGAGGCCTGATAACGCCAGTCTGTCAGAGCGTTCTTAAGGTTTCGTTATGCCGCACATCGCGGTAGATGCCATGGGTGGTGATTCAGGCCCGTCGGTGGTGGTTCTTGCCATCCGCGATCTGGTCAAAGGTCACCCCGATGTCGTTTTTCATGTTGTGGGGGACAGTGGCATCCTCCAGGCAGGGCTGGCACGGGCTCGCCTCCAAGGTTCATCACAAATTGTGGTACACCACGCCAGTCAGGTGGTAGCCATGGATGAGGCGCCGTCTCAGGCCCTCCGCGGTAAGCGGGACTCTTCCATGCATGTCGCCATCGGTTTGTTGCGAGATGGGCATGTTGATGCGGTGGTCAGTGCGGGTAACACAGGTGCGCTGATGGCTCTCGGTAAAGTGTTTCTGCGTACTATTCCCGGTATAGACCGTCCCGCAATCGCTGCCTTTCTGCCGACCACCACAGGACGACTTCTGGCGCTGGATTTGGGTGCCAACGTTGATTGTCATCCGGAACATCTCCTGCAGTTCGCGGTAATGGGCTCGATACTTGTCGAGCGCGTCATGGGGCTTGCCCAGCCGCGTGTCGGCCTGCTCAATATCGGCTCCGAAGACATCAAGGGCAATGAACAGGTCAAAGAGGCCGCATTGCTCCTACGCGCTGCCAAGCTGAATTTTATTGGTAACGTGGAAGGTTCCGATATTTATCGAGGTGTCGCTGATGTGGTGGTGTGTGACGGTTTCGTGGGTAATGTAGCGTTGAAGACGTCTGAAGGGCTGGCGTGGATGATCAGTCAGGAACTGCGTGCCAGCTATACTCACGGCTGGTATGGGCGTATGGCGTATTTGGTCAACCGTCCCATCTTGCAACGTCTGCGGCGGCGTCTCGATTCTCGCCAGTACAATGGCGCAACTCTGTTGGGACTGAACGGTATCGTCATCAAAAGTCACGGAAACGCCGACCGCTTTGCCTTTGCCTGTGCCGTGGAGGTGGCTATCGCCGAAGCCAAGCATCGCCTGACCTTGCGTATTGCCGAAGTGATTCAGAAAAGCCTTGATCCGGCGGTGCGAAACAGCGCGTGAGACCTATTTTTAGTCGTATTGTAGCCACTGGTGGCTATTTGCCGGAACGTGTTCTCAGCAACCGTGAACTGGAGCAAATGGTGGACACCAGCGATGCCTGGATCTTCGCGCGCACGGGGATCCGCTCCCGCCATATCGCCGCTCCCGACGAAAAAACCGTAGATATGGCGGCGGTGGCGGCGCGCCAGGCATTGGCGG
>NZ_JAAZTY010000203.1 GCF_018854775.1 Acidithiobacillus ferriphilus
TCTTTGACCGTCGTTTTGCCGCAGGAGCCGGTCACCGCCAGCAGCGGCAGGCTGAACTGCCGCCGCCATTGGGCGGCCAATGTCTGTAACGCTATCAGGGTATCTCCCACCAAGACGCCGGGTGCGGTGGCAGGGGTGCCGGTCAGCACGGCCCCGGCGCCCTGAGCAAGAGCATCAGGCACGAAGTCCTCGCCATTGAAGCGGTCGCCGCGCAATGCGACAAAAAGTTGTCCCGTCATCGGCTGGCGGCTGTCCGTGGCGATGCCCTGAATTTCTTTGCGGCCAGCGCTGCCGGGCAACAGCTTACCCCCGGTTATTCCAGCGATTTCTTTCAGTGAATAGCGGATCATGCGCTGAGCACCTCCGCGGCAATACTGCGATCCTGAAAGGGTAAACGCTGCCCCAGTATCTCCTGGATGCGTTCGTGTCCCTTACCGGCGATGAGCACCCAGTCCCCGGCCTGCGATGCAATGATGGCGGCCCGGATGGCCGCCGCGCGGTCATGGATCACGGTAGCCTGACCGGGCCGTTCCATACCGTCCAGGATGTCGTTGACGATAGCCTCGGGTGCTTCGCTGCGCGGGTTATCGTCGGTGAGAATGACGTGGTCGGCAAGGCGTTCGGCCACCCGCCCCATTTCCGGTCGTTTGCCATGATCCCGATCACCACCACAGCCAAAGACCACGGTCACGGCACCTTTGGCGACTTCGCGCAGGTCGGTCAGCACCCGCTGCAGCGCGTCTGGGGTGTGGGCATAGTCGATCATCACCTGTGCCTTGCCGGGGACCGGAGCCAAGCGCTGATATCGACCTTCCGGCAAATCGAGTCCGGCGATGGCGGCGTCACTGACCGGCCAGCCCATACCCTCGGCAGTGGCCAGCGCAGCCAGCAGATTCTGAATATTGCTGTTGCCGATGAGGGGGCTGCGCAGGCGCCGCGGGCCGCTAGGGGTATGCAGGTCGAGCAGGGTACCGCTGGCTCCGGGATGCCACTCGACAGCCTGGTAGTCGCCGCTTTTTACCCCGAAGCGCAGTTGCCGGACTTCCGGCAACACCGCGGCAGCGATCTGCCCAGCAAATGTATCGTCGCTGTTTACTACGGCCAATTGGAGGCCTGGCGTCTGGAAGAGGCGGGCTTTGGTCGCGCCGTAGTGCGCCATGTCCCCATGAAAATCAAGATGGTCCCGACTGAGATTGGTAAATACGGCAACGGAAAAGGGTACTGCCGCAACCCGTTCCAGCGCGAGCGCATGGGAGGAGACTTCCATGGCGATGACCTTGGCGCCCTGATCGCGCAGTGTCGCCAGGGTCTGCCACAAAGGGACCGGGTCCGGTGTGGTATTGACTTGGGAGATAAGCGCGTCCACGCGGCCGTAGCCAAGGGTGCCGATGATCATAGCGGGCTGCGGCGCGAGTTCGGCGATGAGGCGGGTGACGCTGCTCTTGCCGTTGGTGCCGGTAACACCAATGATGACAGGCGCCTGACCCGCGTCCCAGCGATGCCAGCGGCGCAATGCCCTACCGAGCAAAGCCCGCGCCTGCGGGCTTTGCCAGACGGGGTGACCCTGTTCGGTGTAAGTGCTCTCTTCACCGCCTTCCAACAGCGCTGCGCCTGCACCTGCCGCCCAAGCCTGTTGCAAAAATTGCCGACCGTCACCATGGCTGGTGTTCAATCCGACGTAGAGCATGCCCGGTCGCAGGCGGCGGGTATCGGTTTCAATGCCCTGCAGGGCAATTCCCGCCAAGGCAGTAGGCGTGGCGGGCAACAGGCTGGCGAGTGTCTCAGTGTGCGGCATCGCCAGCCCCCTCGGCCCAACGCCGCTCCTGGTCCGCGCTCCTGGGTTTCCCTGCCGCGGCATTCCAGG
>NZ_JAAZTY010000204.1 GCF_018854775.1 Acidithiobacillus ferriphilus
CACCCCCCTGCGGTACCCGCTGATCCGCACCACCATAGGGCGTTCCACTTAAAACCAGTCCTTCACCACGGGCGGAACCAGTCACCTTGCTGTCCGGCCCCAAGCGGATGCCCGTCATCGTCGCACCGGCGACACCGCTTCCGCTTGCCATCAAGGCGCGTGCGCTGGCCTGGGAATCGGATGCGCAAAATGCCGCGTACTGATCGGGACCGGCGTATTCCGTGCCCGTGACCGGCTGGCAACCGCCGTATTCATCGCCGGTGACCTTGGGGCTGCGTTCCACCGAGGTGCCGGATACCGGCTGCTCGTGCCAGGTGCGCATCACACCGACTTTTTCCGCTCCGGGAACGGGCTTGCGGTTGCAGGCCTGATATTGCGCCAGTCCGGCAGATTCTGTGCCCGTCACACTGGCGCAGGCCCCACGTTCCGTACCCGTCACGCGCTCTCCGGGGGCCGTTTCCGTACCGGTCAAAACCTGCTCGCGCAGCGTACTCATCACGCTCACCTTGTGCGGAGCGTTGCCGCCGTCGCGACAC
>NZ_JAAZTY010000205.1 GCF_018854775.1 Acidithiobacillus ferriphilus
CCAAAGGAAGCGCGCGAGGTCCCACATCGCAAAAATGATCCCGGCAAAAAGCATCAAGAAAAAGAATGCCCCCCTCTTCGCGCGCTCCGAAGCCGGATCCATTAAGCTAGCATAACTATTATCTGCCATAATCTATTTCCTCCTCATTTATTTGCTTGGCGTGGACACCCAGACAAAGGGCTCTTTCGCTCCCGGCGCGTAGTTGTCATTTGGACCGACAACCTCCGGCTCAATCGTCGCAGGGTATGGCACATACGGCGTAGGCGACTTCACCTGCCATTCCAAGCCCTTACTACCCCATGGGTTCGCATCGGCCTTCGGTCCATAGCGCCAACTATAAACCAGGTTGGCCAGCGGAATGAGAAAACCGGCGCCCAGAAGGAAAGCTGAAATGGATATAAACATGTTGATTTGATGCAGGTAGGGCAGATATATGGCAATGCGCCTGTTCATCCCATCAATACCCGCTATGAACATGGGGAAGAACGTACAATTGAAGAACACGAAGAACCACCAGGCGTGAAATTTCCCCCAAAACTCGTTGATCTTCCGACCAGTAACCTTGGGGAACCACCAATACAATGCACCAATCCAGGTAAAGATCACGCCACCAAGCATGGTGTAATGAAAATGTGCGACCACCCAATAGGTGTTATGAAGCTGTAAATCCGCTGGGACATCGGCATTGAATATCCCCGTCAAACCACCGACCAGGAAGTTCATCATGGCCATAAGTATAAGCAGAACAGCAGCATTAATCCTTAAGCGGCCACCCCATATTGTTCCAATGGCGGACAGATAAATAAACCCCGTAGGAACGGATACGGTTTCAGTGAGTGTCATGAATATGGGCATACGCGCATCACTCACCGCAGTGAAATAGTGATGAACGCCCAGCATCGCGCCCAGCATGGAAACGCCAACAAGTCCGGCGATAGCCCAACCCCTGGCAAATAACGGACGCTTGGCCGCGGCGGGAAGAATCTCCAGCCATATGGCAAAAGCGGGCAATATAAAGACATAAACTTCCGGATGGAATAAAAACCAGAACTGATCCATGTAGGCTAAGGGATGCCCGGTAGGTCCGGTGTAAAAATGACTGCCGGCTATCATATCGGACAAGTCCATCAGTGCACCCGTATAGGTGGCGGGCGACTCGACGATAAGAATCGTGGCGGCAGCAAACAAGCCCCAAATAAAAATCGGGACGCGACCCAGACTCATCCCTTTTGCGCGCATATACACCATGGTGCCAGCGATGTTAATGGCGCCGAACAGCGACGCGATAAGAATAGTAGCGGCGCCCAGGGCATAGAACACAATACCGTTACCGCTATTCTGCGCTAAAGGCGGATAGCCCCACCATCCGGTCTGAAATCCACCGATCAAAGGGCTCAAAAATACCGCCAACCCTGCTGGCGGCAAGAGCCACCAGCTAAGCCCCAACAGTTTGGGATAAACGACATTGCGCGCCCCCACCATCAGGGGAAGCAGGTAGTACCCTGCGCCGCCGACAATAGCCGATGCCACCACACCTAGCAGCATAATCACCCCATGGATACCGAAGGTTTCATTGTACATAACCTCCGACATCCACCAGCTCGTCGAGTCCGGTGTCAGCAGCTCGATCCGGATGGCCATGGCAAATAGGCCTGCGAAAAAGAAGGCTGCAATATTGAAAATCACATACCGCACGGCTGTAGACTTCGAATCCGGGCCGAAACGAAAATAACGTTCAATGCCAGTATAAGATGGAGCCTCCTTCCCACCGAAGGCACGCCGTATCCATCCCTCCCATACGCCGCTACCCAATAACCAGCCGATCATGCCAGCCACGTAACCCACTGTCGCAGGTAGAGCACCGACCAAAACATTGCCAGTCACAGCAGCCGTAATCCATGCCGCGGCAAAATATCCGGTTAGACCCCAAAATGTCGCGCGCAATAGTGGATACAGCATAGTAATCGTGAACGCGCTCTTGTCACCATTCATATCATCCAGCGGTTGCACTTGCATTTGATTAGTTGCCATTATTTACTCCTCATTCCAATTCAGCATATTAGATGGCAAGTCTTCAGCGGGTTTAGAAGCTGTTGTTCGCTACCCATTTTTTGAAGTCTGCTGCTGTTACCACCTTAACCGGTGCCCGCATCAAAGGATGTCCGTTACCACAAATCAAGGAACACTGTACACGCATCATCGGGTTCGTAGCGGTTGTTCCCAACGCGGTAGGGGTGATAAACAGATGCCGCACTTCATTGGGGATCACGTCTTTTTTCTCGCCCCAGGCGGGTATCCAGAAATCGTGCATGACATCTTTGGTTCGCAGGACGAAGTCTATGGTGCGGCCCTCGGGAACCACCAGTTTTGAAACATCCGTCACGCCCTGCTTGGGGTAAGAAAACGTCCACTTCCATTGTTGTGCGGTAACATCGATAACCAACGGCTTCTTCGCATCCAGCTGTATGCCCCAGAGTTGCTCTAAGCCCACCATGCCCGGATAAATCGTATTGGCCAGGTTAATGGCTATAGCCAAGGCCAGCCACGTCACCACAAAAGGGGCCCAAGTCCGTTTCTGATAGGCCGGCGCCCCGGTATCTGACATGGACGAGGCGCGGAAGCGCACCGCACTGTATATAAGGGCGCCGCCTACCAGCACATAGATGGCTACCGCCTGCCACAAAAGATATGTAGTCGCATCCGCCGTGATGTGTGCTTGGATACTACCCAAAATCGGCCAGTTACCAATGCCCCAGGTCATAAGCGTTTCGCCAATCGCCAAGCCAATAATCCATACCATCAATAGGCCACGGAAAGCTTTCCATAAGTTTTCTTTTGCTGCGTTCATATGCCCTCCCTATATTAGCTTCCCTGAGCCGGTAGTATGTCAATATTACCGTGCATTCCATTCATGAAGTGCTGCCCCGTTTGCAGGAAACAACCGTATTCCCATTTGCCGGGTTTATTGGGCACCACAAAGCTGAAAGTGTACTTCTGACCGCCGTTGAGACTAACGGAAAACGCTGGTATCGGCGCCGTCTGCCCCCCGCTCGTAATAGGCACACCGTCAAAGAAGTTGTCCTTCCATCCGACGGCCATGGCCTGTGATTTTGGAAAACCATTATTCCGGGAAACCAACGTTCTACCTATTGAAAACTGATGCGCAATCGCTGGTGCCGACTGTGATCGATTATCAATCGTTAACGCCACCTTTTCTCCGACACGCCATATCATATGGCCCGGTTTGTAATAATAGTTGAACTCATCAATTGAGTAGCGATGCACCCCATTAATGACTTGTCCAAATGGACTAGGCAGCGCCACCGTTTTTTCCCACTCCAGGGCGCCTATAATTACTGCTGCGCATGCCACAGCAGATACAAACACCGTAGCCGTACCTCTTCCTGCCGCCATACGTCTGTTCCTCCGCTCAAAAATACACATAAAGACGTAAAGCGACTTAGGCTTCACGTCGACCTTCTTGCTCGCCGCCCTCATTTCACCCTGCCATCGGTATCCACCTGACACCCGCGCAGACATAATAACACCTGAATATATTATTTAATACAACTTGCCGCAGTTTGCAACGTTTTTTTCAAGCACCGTAATACATGCCTCCCATGCATCGCTGTGTTTCACGCCAAGCGCTTAGATGATAAATAAAAAATACAATTAAAACAGGATTGTATCGTGCCATATTGCAATCTATCCAAACGAATGCGAACAATTAAGAACAACACCATATAAGAAAGTAATTATTGCCCTGAAGCTGTTGAGTTGCTCATATATTCACGTCCACCGGCAGACTCTTCCTTGGCGCGGGTGCGCTGCGCGAGCGTGGTCGCGCTGGCGTGGCCAGCTAGTCAGGTGGTTCAGGTGGACATATACTACGCGCCGGTCTAGGGTTATATGTATGCGGCTTGGCAAATCAGGCTGAGATGCGGTTGCTTGGACCCGGAGAACTTATGCAATCAGCTAAACCAACGCTCATACCTCCAGGACAACTCGGATGCGCCGCTGTGCGGGGGCAAGACGAATAAGTCGCCCCAGAAGCCGTTCGTCATTATCGTGGATGACCAGTCAACCGGTCGCAAGATCCTGGAGAAACTGGTGCTCGGCATTACACCGGAACCACTGGTGGAAAGCTTCACCGATCCCCGCAAGGCCCTGGAGCGGATACACGACCAAACGCCGGATCTCATCCTTGCAGACTACAAAATGCCGGTCATGGATGGGTTGGAGTTCACGAAGCGCGTCCGCGCCATCCCTGCCTGCGGCGATGTGCCGCTGGTGATCGTCACCGTAGTCCAGGATATCCAAATCCGCTACAAAGCCCTGGCGATCGGAGCCACGGATTTTCTCACTCGACCAGTGGACCAACACGAGTGCCAGGTGCGTTGTCGTAATCTGCTCGCCCTGCGCAAGCAGCAGCAGATCGTCAAAGACCGGGCGAAGTGGCTGGAGGATCAGGTGGCGCTGGCGACCGAACAGGTCCGCGGAAGGGAGCGGGAAACGCTCCTTATTTTAGCTCGGGCCGGTGAATACCGCGATCATGATACCGGCAACCATGTCATGCGCATGGCCAAGTATGCCCGCGCGATGGCCGAGAAGCTGGGCTTCACCGAAATGGAATGTGAAGAAATTGAGTTGGCCGCGCCGCTGCATGACATTGGTAAAATAGGGATACCCGACGCCATCCTCCTGAAACCCGGCAAACTCACGGCGGATGAGTTCCAGATAATGCAAGCGCACCCGATCATCGGCTACGAAATATTGAGCGGCAGCCAATCCCGTTTTATCCAGATCGGAGCGGTGATTGCTTTGGGTCATCATGAAAAATTTGACGGTAGCGGCTATCCCAAGCGGCTGCGGGGGGCGGAAATCCCGCTGGCGGCGCGCATTGTCGCGGTGGCGGACGCGTTTGACGCCCTGACTTCGGTGCGCCCGTACAAGGCGGCTTGGCCGTTCGATGAGGCTGTTGCTTATATACAAGATCAGGCAGGTCGTCACTTTGATCCCCTCTGCGTGCAGGCATTTCTCGACCAGATCGACGAAATCCGTGCGATCGGGAGGCGGTTATGCGATCCCCCACCACAAGGAAATAGCACCGGCTCATCGCCTGCTGACGCGGATATGTAAAGCTGGCGCAACCCAGCCCGGCCGCCACTGTGGATCCATCGATGTCCGATACTCAGATGCCCGAAGCAAATAATCCAGCCGTCCGTCAGGTGGGCCTCTTCCGGGCCATCTCTGGCCGACTATCCCGGCGGACCGATAGCGAACATGAGCAGGCGATTGTGCGAATGGTGATCGGCCTGCTGGTTTATATCTATATATTCTCATCTCCCTATGTCAGTTGGTTTAAAGACCCCAGACCTCTTTTCACTCTGCAGGTTTCAGCTACTATTTTTATAGTTTTTTCAGTAAGTTTGTTTATTTCCATCATCGTCTGGCCGGGCGAATCTCCCTGGCGGCGCATCTTGGGCATGAGCGGAGACCTCGGCGGTATATCTTTCCTGATTTCTCAGAGTGCTTACCAGTCGGGGTTTCCGCTGCTCGGAATCTATCTTTGGGTCACCATGGGGAACGGTTTCCGATACGGCCTCAATTATTTGTTTCTTGCCACCATTATGAGTGTTACCGGCTTCACTGCCGTGCTGTTCACCAGCAATTTCTGGTCCTCTCATTTCACATTCTGGGTGGGCGGGCTGATCATGTTGGCTGCCCTCCCCACGTATATGGCTGCCCTGCTGACCAAACTAAATGCCGCCATCGACCGCGCAAACGAGGCCAACAGGGCCAAGTCTCAGTTTCTCGCCAAGATGAGCCACGAGCTACGCACCCCATTGAATGGGGTCATCGGGATGAGTGATCTCCTCTTGGAAACCGGCCTGAACGAGGAACAAATGGGGCTCGCCCGCATCATTCAGGCATCGGCGCATACCTTGCTGGAATTAATCGAGAACATCCTGGATATTTCCAAGATCGAGGCGGGGCGTCTCGTCATCGAGCAAACCGATTTTGATTTGCATGCCCTGGTGAATCAAACACTCAAGACACTAACGACCGCAACCAACAAAAAAGGGTTGAATCTGGTCAACCACATTGTGCCAGAGACGCCTTTCCTGCTGCGCGGCGATCCCCGCCACCTGCGTCAGGTGCTGATCAATCTCACTGGCAACGCCGTCAAGTTTACAGATGAAGGTCGTGTGGAGTTAAGTGTCCGCCCCCTTTCCGTCACGCCTGACAAGGCCTGGCTCCGCTTTGATATCAGCGATACCGGCCCCGGCATTCCAGAGGCGGTGCAGACGGGCATCTTCGAGCCTTTCGTTCAGGCGGATGCATCCATCCAGCGTCGTTATGGCGGCACCGGTCTGGGCACGGCCATCGCTAAGGAACTGGTCGAGAAGATGGGTGGCCGCATCGGCTTCCATAGCCTTGTCGGTTCGGGTTCCACCTTCTGGTTCGAGTTGCCTTTCCTGGTCCGCGATACAGCCCGGATTCAGGATGCCAACGACATCTGTTCCCTGCCCGATACCCGTGTGCTGATCGTCGCTGGTGGCGCGCTAGCCGAAAACCTCCAGGACGCCCTGACGACGTGGAATATGAAGAGCGACCTTGCGGGCAGCCCCGCACGGGCCTTCTCGCGGCTTATCGAAGCCAACGAGCACGGCATACCCTACCGGGTGGCCCTGGTGGAGCGCCGCCATCTGGAGTTGGCGGCGGATCAATTCGCAGTCGCGGTGCGGGCGGAGTCTCCCCTGCAACAGATATCCCTGGTACTGGTCGAGGAAGAAGGATCGGGGCAAGAGGACGAACGCTTCCTGCGCGCCGGGTATTCATCGGTTCTGCATGCCCCCCTCGACAGAACGCTGCTCTTTAATGCGCTGCATGCCGCCAAAGCCGAGCATGATCTGCCCGAAAACGTGGTCCCGCTGCTGGAGTACTACCAGCAGCGTAGCAGCGCCCGAGCCCTGCACCTCCTCGTTGCAGAAGACAGCCGGGTGAACCAGAAAGTAATCCAGGGGATACTTGAGCACGCCGGGCACGGTGTACGTCTGGCGAGCAATGGCGAGGAGGTCCTGGACATCCTGGCACGGGAAGGCCCTTCTTTTGACATGCTCATTCTGGACATGAACATGCCGGGAATCAGCGGACTGGATGTCTTGAAGACGATCCGCTTCATGGAAACCGCGACACCCGCCCCAGTCATCATGCTGACGGCCGACGCGACCCGCGAATCCATGGAGTCCTGTCGGCTGGCTGGCGCAAGCGCCTATCTCACCAAACCGATCAACGCCAGGCATTTGCTCGACACCATCGCGCAACTTGCGGAAAAACGCCAGGAAACGAGCCAGAACGCTGTGCTGCATGCCCTGGATGCACAGGGAACCGCCCAGGGTATGGTAGACGAGCAAGCCTTATATGCCCTCGGTCAGTTGGGAGGGAACGATTTCGTGGATGACGTAGCGAGGGGTTTTATCCAGGACGGCCATCATCTCGTGGCCGAAATCCAGGAATCGGCGGCGCAACAAGACTACCCGCGTTTTCAGGATATGGTACACGCCCTCAAGGGCAGCGCCGGGCAACTCGGATGTACGCTCCTGGTGCTGGCTTGCAGCGAGGCCGAGAGGTTGAAGCCTTATGATCTTGGCGCACCGGGGGCGGAAGCCCTGGCAGCGAAGATCAGCAATTCATTTGATAGCACCTGCACCGCTCTGACCACCTACCTCGATAGCCAGCGCGATGCAGTAACCTAAGAAACCTAGTGCATCTAAGGGATTCCAAGCCCCGCTATGCCGCGCCTTGATGCCTTGCCGACTGTCTGGCAACAAGCCTCTCCATCATCCGCAGATCTCTCGCTTCAAGACGCAATGCGGCATCGACCCAAATTTCCCCGACTTTTATCAACTCCTCGTAAGTGACCGGACTACACAGGTCCTTTACTTTGCGCAAGGCCCGATACCCGTTTTTAGCCCGGCCTTCTTTCTGAATATAGTCATACACGGCGCGTTCCCCGTGCTTATCCTCAGCGAGAATATCGACCACCCCCATATCATACAGCTCATCGGCGGTATAAATTTTTCCGCTCAGAATCATGCGCTCGGCATTGGCAATGCCGACCTTGCGGGACAGAAGACTATATGCCCCCATACCGGGGAATAGATTGAAGAGAATCTCAGGCAGGCCCATTTTGGCGTTGCGTTCCGCTATCAGTACATTGCTAGATAGGGCACCCTCGAACCCGCCTCCCAACGCGTCCCCCTGGACCAGGGAGATGGTGGTTATATCCTGATCGAGATGGGAAATGTTGGCATGCAAAACTTTTATGCAGGAGGTGGTATAGCGCAGGAGCCCATTTCGGTCTTTTGATTGAATGAGCGTTCTGAATAAATTCAAGTCCCCCCCCAAATTAAAAACGCCGGGGACATCGGAGGCCCATGCAATGTAACTTATTTTACGGTCTTCCGATAACGTGTTTTGGGAAACTACTGTGCCGTGAAAATGGCGGATCTCGTCCAGCAGCGCCGGACTAAAGCAGGGGCGCGGCGAAGCATGCATGAAGCACCACATCAATTGATATTTCTCATCATAAAAGGTGCCCAGTTGGCTGTAAGAGGACCGATATGATCCGGGCAACGGCGCAGAGGGGTGAAGCATGCTGTTCATGAGGTTCTCCTAGGAAACTTTGGGTGGCATTGAGATGGAGCAAGGAAGTGCGATGATATCCCCCATCCAATTTCGCTAAAACGGGGGCAGCGATCAAGAGCGTTGACCTCCCCACAAATCCGCAACCTCGGCACCCACTGGGAAAAATGTAACGCTCTGTCCGACCTCGGAAACGAGGGTGTAAGAATTTTTGTGTAAATGGTCATTTGGCAGGAAACTGCCGTCAGGGGGCATGCAGACGAATCAACTCATGTCCGCAATCCATGCTTCCAGATCCGAAAAAGCGGTCATCTGTTGCCAGGCGAAAGCCCACAAAGCGGTGGGGCTCCCCGGTATTTGTCGTTGGTTGACAAACGTTGCCGCCAAATCCAAGGAATCACCCCGTTCCGGTCGCGGGAGCATCACCCAAAACAACTGCCCCAAGAACGGCAAGCCTGCACCCTGCGCAGGCTTTTTTGATGTGTCTGGGACATCCGCGATGAAGGCTGCGCCACCCATACTGATATCCGTCAACCGGACAAAAATCGATGGAAAGCTTTCATGCACATCACGCAAACCCACCCTGATGGGCGTATTGACGGTATACCGATGATAAGTTCGTTGTTGCGACCAATATATCGGCCCTGGATTCACAATGATTGACTGGTTGCCAACATTAATCACTTTACCCAAAAAACCGGCGTGTAAAACGTCATCACGCCCGATCACCAGAATGTCTCGGCCAACCAGATTTTTTCGATCCAGAGAAAAATCCTTTTGTATGGCGCCAGTTGCGGGGCGTGACCATTGTGGGATGGTCAGATGCACTGTTCCACCAAGGTCCAGTACCGTTATCAGTACTCCGAAGTCACGATCGGGCTGAAACTCCAGGACGGCTGTTAATAATCGAGATTCTGAGAGCCACTTTGCCAAAATGCGGGAAGGTTCGCGGACTATCTCCCAACGGCTGAAGAGTCGTTGGGCTTGAATGGCGAGTGGTGGGGTGCCGATCGTCAAAGTACCTGAGACGCGCAGGTCTACGCTCTCCGTTGGGTGCATGGTTGGTGCTGCACCATTGTCAGGTGTCCATTCCAATATCTGCACTTTATCCCAATCTACCATCGGTATTCCGTCAATCCTATCTGCGTGTTACTAGGTACTCTAAGCGCATTTTGGCTCCATGAAAATCGGAATAACATATAGGCACCCAAACTTTAGAAGCGGATGTTTCGCTGCCTCCGAGATTCGGTGCATTACAGCAGGCTCCCGGCTAACAATGGATGCCTATTCCGGTTTTGCCCAGTCATGTCCAGCAGTTCCGCCAATAGCAAACGACTCTCTTGATCCAGCAGACACCCCTGATGGATGGCCCCCTCGGTATCTCCCCGGCATCCAGAAGAGATTTGGCGGCACGGGCAAATTGGTGCATTCGCTCATGGCGGGTGAGTAGGTCAGCGAAATCCGGTACCTGACCAAAGATACGTGCGCCCTCCCCCCGTAGCCATCGCCCCAAATGGCAATAATCCTCTGCATCCTCTTCCAGAGTATAGGCCGGGAACGGGTTTTCGTGACGCAGGGCGCGGAGAAACATCTGGACGCGCAGGGTATGGCCCTCCAGAATCGGCGGCAGAATATCCATGAATGTCGAGACATCCCCCACCCGAAGGATGGGGCGGAAACGGGTGCTCCAGGCATGAATGGCCTCGGGAGGGAGCGGCTTGGAAAAATAGTACCCCTGCAGATGGCTGCACCCCATTTTGGTGAGCAGTGCCGCGTGCTCTGCCGTCTCCACTCCTTCAGCGATCACATCCAGACCCAGCATGCGGCTGGCGGTAATCACCGCCGCGACGATGGCCAGGTCCTTGGGATCATTGATCATGTCGCGCA
>NZ_JAAZTY010000206.1 GCF_018854775.1 Acidithiobacillus ferriphilus
GGAGACCCGCCAGGAGCGCAAGGAGGAGCGTCGGGGCGCCGAGCGCGAGGCACCCGAGCGGAAACAGGCGGGGAAGGAATCCACGGGATCCGGCAAGAGCAAGGCCGGGAAGGAGAAGGAAGACGAACTGGAGTTCGGGGCCGGACGCTGAGTTCTCCACAAAAACCGGGGATGGCTCTGTGGATGGCTGTTCCATCCCGTTGAACCACCGTGGCCATGCGCGGTGGCGCCAAAACGCGCGCGGATGCGACGGTTCTGACGGGTGTATGGGGGCGGAAAGGGAATGAAAGCCGGAGACGGCTGACGGATGGGTTTCGCCCCGCTTCACAAGGAGGGGGCGGAAAAGGAGGCGGTCTGTTTGGGCCGCCAAGAGGCGGGCTTCGGCCCGCCTTTTTTTATGGGCCGAGTCGGCGCCGTCCAAAAATTTCGCCTCGCGGGGGAATAGGAGTGGATACCCGATGTTTTACCGGAAAGGAGACGAAGCGATGGATGAATACACCCCCAGACGTCTGGCGGTTTTGCTGTTGCCCTTCAATCCCAGAGCCCTCCCGGATCTCTATCTGTGCGGCGAGGACACGGAGTTGATGGGCACGTTGCATGACATTTTGGAGGACCTGATCCGCATGGTGGCCGACGAGAACGACGGCGTGGTTTCCACGGGCGTGTTGAAGCGCCTCCTGAAGAACAAAGGGCTGGATCGGGACTTCCAGGATCGCATGAGGAAATACGGGGCCGCGCGTTCTTCTTTCTTCCGTCGCATGGACACGGAGACGTTCCTGTGGGGGGAGCTTCTGGGTCAGGTGCTTCAGGGACTCAAGGACTACCGGGGCGAACCAAGGATGTTCCGGGTGTCCCGGTAACGCGCGGAAATTTCGCCAGCCGGGGGAATAGGGTGTGGAGAGCGGGAAAGGAGTGGTCATGAAGTTCGACGAAGAGGTCCGGGCGGTCAATGAAACCCTGGCGCGGCTGTTCCCCCACCCGATCGAAGCCGCCTCCCTATGGGTTCTCCCGAGCCCTGGCGAGGGTTTCTGGTTGAGGGGTTGGCAAGAATGCGCGTGTTCGCGCGCGCCCGCGAGGATCGGCGTCCACTTGCGGCAGTTTCACAGTTTGGACGCCATTCACCGATGGCTGAATCAATGGGAGGACTTGGCGAAATGAGGAAGTGGGTTGCCGTGACGTTGGCCCTAGCCACGTTGTACCTGAACGGATGCGCTCCGTTTTCCATGCGCGGGTACGAAGAAGGGCAGAAATTGGGATCGATTTTACCATACGAGCAGATGAGGTAGCGAAAATGAAAAAGTGGATAGTTGTCGCGGTGGCCTTGACCACCTTGGGCTTGAACGGATGCGCGTATTTCAGCGTGTTGCACCATAACCTGGAGCGCAGCTTCGGGACTCCGACCGCGTCGAGCCAGTGAGGGCGCCCACCATGAGAAAGTGGATCGTGCTGGCGTTGACGGCGGCCACCCTCGGTTTGAACGGGTGCGCGTATTTCCATGTGGTAACCACCCTGTCCTGCGGGCGCGCCTGTTTGCCAGAGGCGCACCCTCACGGGGAGGCGAAGGGGGATCAATCGCCCCCTTATCGCGTGAATCATCAAGGAGGTGAGCAATGAAGAAACGTATCGTGGTGGCGTTGATGTTGAGCCTCTGCCTGGCGGGATCGGCCCTGGCCGATGGCTTGGGATCGGCCCTTTCGGGCGTGGCGCAGGGCCAGGGGATACAGGCCGGCGGAGCGCCGATCCTGCGGGGAAGCGAGCTGGGAGGCATCCTCGGCGAATGGGGGATGCACCCCGAGAATGGAGGCGAGCTCCGGCGGATGTTCCAAAACGGCATCAATCCAGACTCCTGCGACGTCGGCCTGATCAATGGCTGGCTCATGGGATCGGATATGCTGTCCATCGACACCGGACCTCGGCGGGGATTGTGGGGCCTGATCATCCCCATCCACCAAGACGGTCGGGTCATGGACGGGTGGACGGAACAGGGCACCCTGTTCCCCAACCCCGACATGGCCAAACTGGGCATCCCGCATTCCTTCGGGATGGCGGTGCGCGTGGCGCCGATGCCTGGGCGGCTCCCCATGTGGAGTGACATCCAACAAAACGCCGCGTCCTACGTCCCCGACGAGAAATGGGGGGGCGGGATCGGGTGCTATGGATACCAGACCATTGAGCATGTCAGTTACGCCTGCCACGCGGTCGGCGTGAACGCGATGAGGAAGCTCAATGAGGCGATGGCGACGGAGGCGGGCCAGGTGATGACCAAGCCGATGACCGGCGAATGGAGCCTGGGACTCGGTATGGGCCTT
>NZ_JAAZTY010000207.1 GCF_018854775.1 Acidithiobacillus ferriphilus
CGCCGTTGCAGCCAGTCACCCATCAGGATCTCCCCGCCACACGCAGGGCCATGCCATCCTGCAGTTCATAATTACCAAGGCTGACCACCGGCTCTCCCGCCTGGAGCCCTTTGCTGACCGCAATCCAGCCTGCTTCGCGCCAGCCGGTTTCAATCCAGCGCTGCCGCGCTTTACCATGAACATCCACAAAACAATAAGCGCGACCGCCCTGCTGTAGAACAGCGCTGTCGGGAATAGCCAAAGTTTTATGGCGCCCCAGGGTGATCTCCGCCCGCACCATGGCCCCAGGCAGCAGACTGGGGGTGGCGGCCATGGGGACGACCACCTGGGTAAGACGTGTTTTGGGATCGACTTGCCAATAAATCTGCCGAATCCTGCCTGATAACGGGGGCTGGGCGCCGTAAACGGGACGGAGCTGCACGGCGTCGCCCACTTTGACGCGGGGCAGATCTTCCGGTTCGACACCCAGCACGATGCGCAGGGTGTTGCCCGTGCTGAGGCGCAGCAAAGGCTGACCGGCGGGAACCAGATCGCCCTGGTGCACGGATACCGTTTCGACGACGCCGTTGATGGGCGCACGCACTGCACCAGCTTGCAGGGTCTTGAGACGCGCCTGTAGATCGTGGAGGGTGGCTTGCGCCCTGGCGAGGGTTTGCTGCGCGACCTGCACCTCGGCATTGGTCGCCAGCTGCCTGGCGCGCAAGGATTCCAAACGCTGCTGGTCGGTGAGGGCGAAGCGCACACCGATCTGCGCCTGCTGCAACTGGAGCTGGTCATTGATAGACGGCGCCACCCGCAGCAACACTTCCCCCTGATGTACTCGCTGGCCATTCGCCACCAGCACCTGACTGACCAGACTCTCCGCTTCCAGCGACAAGGTTCGACCGCCCTCCGGCGCGAATTCCACGGTACCATAAGCCCGCAAATGCTCCGCCAGGGGCATCACCCGCGCTGGAGTTAACTGGACCAGAGCCAACACCTCCGCCATTGCTGGTAGTGCCAGCATACTGAGCCCTAGTCCCAAGCCACCCCATAGCCATCCTGGTATCCGTCGCGTCACCGCTATCCTCCCCATTGTTGCCAAGGCAGGCCCACCGCCATTGCCAGAGCTGCCTGTTGTTCCGCATAAGCCTCCTTCAGGACCAGCAATTGCAGACTCTTGGCGAGGGCCTGACTGCGTACCGCCTCATAATCGATCAAAGTCACATTATGCTCCGCCGCCGCACCCCGCAGTCGTTGCTCGGCGCTTTGCAGTTGCGGTACCTGCCGCTCCAGCGGGGTAATTTCCTGATGCAACCGGTGCAAATCGGCCACCAGCGCGGTGATATCGGCACGGGTCTGAAAGAGGCGGGCGG
>NZ_JAAZTY010000208.1 GCF_018854775.1 Acidithiobacillus ferriphilus
AGGCAGGCATGCGCGCACGCCGCGAGGCGGCGGCGGTAGCAGAGCTGATCATCGCCGATGAGGTCGCTGAGTTCCAGCAGTGGCGGGAAAGCCTGGATGTGGTGCCTGCCATTCGTCGCCTGCGTGATCATGTGGAGGAGCGGCGCCAGGAAGAGCTGCAGCGCTTTACGCATTACCTGAATCAGGGGCAGGATCCCTTCGCAGTCTTGGATGCCTTTTCCAAGGCGTTGATGAATAAAGTCCTTCACGATCCCATTGCAACCCTTCGCCAGCCTTGTCAGGATGCGACCAACGAAAGTCTTGTCGCGGCACTCGATATCCTCTTTCATCTCAGCGACGCCGAAGGATGAGTCTCAGCCCGCGTTTGCAAGGCCAACTGGAGCAGTTGGCCTTTCGCTTTGATGAATTAAGTCAGTTGCTGGCGCACCCGAATGTGGCGAGCGATGCGCAGCGTTTTCAAAGTCTTTCCAAAGAGTTGGGAGAAATCGCCCCGGTGCTGGACCTGCTGCGTCGTCATGAGCAGCGGCGGCAGGATCGAGATGACGCCGAGCGCATGATGATGGACGAGCGGGATGCGGAACTGCGTGCCATGGCCAGTGAAGAAGTGGCGGCGGCACAGGCTGAACTTGATCAGCTCGAAGAGTCCCTGCGGGTGCGCTTGCTGCCCAAGGACCCCAATGATGATCGTAATGTCTTTGTGGAGATACGGGCGGGGACTGGTGGTGAGGAGGCAGCACTTTTTGCGGGAGTGCTGGCCCGGATGTATACCCGCTATGCGGAGAATAAAGGTTTTGCCGTGGTTATCCTTTCCGCCTCTGATTCGGAACGTGGTGGTTACAAAGAAATCGTTCTGGAAATCAGCGGCCGCGGCGCTTATTCCCGTCTGAAATTCGAGTCGGGCGGGCATCGGGTGCAGCGGGTGCCGGAGACCGAGGCGCAGGGCCGTATCCATACCTCCGCCTGTACGGTAGCAGTGCTGCCCGAGGTGGATACGGTGAGCGAGATCACCATCAATCCCGCCGACTTGCGCGTTGATACCTACCGGGCCAGTGGTGCGGGCGGGCAGCACATCAATAAGACCGACTCCGCTATCCGCATCACTCATATTCCCTCCGGTTTGGTGGTGACCTGTCAGGAAGACCGTTCCCAGCACAAAAACCGGGCGCGAGCCATGGCACTGTTGCAGGCGCGTCTGCTGGAACAAGAGCAGGAGAAGCAGCAAAGTGCGGCGGCGCAGACCCGGCGCCTGCTGGTGGGTTCCGGAGATCGCTCCGAGCGTATCCGTACCTACAACTTTCCGCAGGGGCGAATCACCGATCATCGTATCAATCTTACGCTGTATCGGCTGGAGGCGGTGCTGGCGGGAGATCTTGACGCCGTTATCGAACCGCTGATCAAAGAATATCAGGCCGATCTCCTGCAGCATCTGGGTGATGACCTCTGATTCGGGCGTAACGCACAATCCATCACGCAGTCTGCGTGACTGGCAGTATGCTCTGCGCGACCAACTGCGCGCATTGAGTGATCAGCCAGAGCAGGAAACACGCTGGTTGTTGGCCGCCGCTCTGGGACTGGATGGGGCGGCGCTACTGCGTGATGCGTTGATGCCAATTTCCGCAGAGGAGGAGGCCCGGATTACCGTACTACTCACGCAGCGCCTCGCAGGCGTGCCCTTGGCCTACTGCTTAGGCGAGTGGTCATTCTACGGACTGGATCTGTGCGTGGCTCCCGCGGTGCTGATCCCTCGCCCGGATACCGAGACCTTGGTGACTCTGGCCCTTGAGGGGTTGGCAGAGAATGACGCGGTGCGGGTGCTTGATCTTGGTACAGGCTCCGGGGCCATTGCATTGGCCATTGCCCAGGCGCGACCGCTGGCGGAGGTCTGGGCCGTGGAGCGCAGCCCGGCGGCGTTACAGGTCGCGCGCGCCAATGGTGCGCTTCTGGCGCCGCAGGTGCACTGGCTGGAGGGTGACTGGTACGCACCACTGGATAGCGCCTTGCGGTTTAATCGGATTGTGGCCAATCCCCCTTATCTGGCCGATAACGATTCACACCTTCCTGATTTGCGTCATGAGCCTTGGGAAGCCCTGGTGGCCGGTCCCAGCGGTTTGGAGTGCCTGGAACGCATCATTGCCGGTGCGTATGAGCGACTTTCGTTGCAGGGCGTGCTATTGCTGGAGCATGGCCCTGATCAGGGGAAGGCGGTGCGCGGCCTGCTCAACAACGCTGGTTTCGGTGCGGTGCAAACCTGCCGCGATCTGGCCGGACGCGGACGCGTGAGCAGCGGAATAAGGAATTAACCATGCCCGAATTGCCTGAAGTCGAGGTCACCCGTCTGGGTATTGCCCCCCATCTGCTGGGACAGCGTCTGGAGGGTGCCGTGGTGCGGGATAGTCGCCTGCGTCTGCCGGTGAACGCCGATCTTGCCGGGCGGGTGGCCGGGCAGCGCCTGCTCAATCTCCGGCGACGGGGCAAATACCTTCTGCTCGACCTGGAACAGGGAGCGATCCTGATCCATCTGGGGATGAGCGGACACCTGCGCGTCCTCCCGCAAAGCACCCCGGTGCAGAAACATGATCATGTCGATCTGCTCTTTACCGACGGTCTGTGCTTGCGCTTCCATGACCCGCGCCGTTTCGGCGCGGTGTGCTGGGTTGCCGATCCCGACCGGCATCCGTTCCTCCGGCATCTGGGGCCGGAGCCACTAGGCGTCGATTTTACGGAAGAATACCTGTATCGGCGGAGCCGAAACCGACAGGTGCCGATTAAATCCTTTCTCATGGATGCCCATATCGTCGTCGGCGTCGGCAATATTTACGCCAATGAGTCTTTGTTCGCGGCGGGTATCGATCCGCGCCGCCACGCGGGGCGCGTTGCTCTGCCGCGCTATGGGAAGCTGGTGCAGGCAGTGCGCGATATTCTGGAGGCAGCTATTGCCCAGGGCGGAACGACCCTGCGCGATTTTACCCGGCCCGATGGCAGAAATGGCTATTTTCGACTATCTCTTGCGGTGTATGGGCGAGAAGGGGAACCCTGTACGCAGTGTGGGGCGCTGTTACACGATATCCGTATCAGTGGCCGAGCGACGACCTATTGTTCCCATTGTCAGCGCTGACCAGTCGGGAGTAAGCATGAGTGAAGAGCATTTGTTGAAGACATCCCCCATTCTGCAGGGGCTGCGCGCGTTAAATGGTTGGCGGCAAAAAGTGATTGACGGTCTTCATGAAATGGCGGCGCTGACAGCCGATCTGGGTCTGCTGCCCAGTGGGACCATGCTGCAACTGGAAACCTTGGCTTATGAAACGGAGCAGGACAGCTTGCGTATCGCCCTCGTCGGCGAGTTTTCGCGGGGCAAGACCGAGTTGATTAACGCCCTCTTTTTCGCGGATATGGGGGCGCGTCTGCTGCCTTCCAGTCCCGGCCAGACCACCATGTGTCCCGTGGAGATTCGCGGCGCGCCGCAGGGGCGGCCGGGTTTGCAGCTCCTGCCCATTGCCAGCCGCAGCCTCGATGTCAGCATCGAAAAACTCAAAAGGGCGGGGAGCGCGTGGACGCGATTGCCGCTGGTGCTGGAAGAAAAAAACGAACGGTGCCAGGCGTTGGCCCATCTTACGGAAACGCTTTGTGTGGCGATTGAGGATGCCCGTCGCATCGGACTTTGCCCACCGCTCAATCGTACGCCCAAAGACCGCGAGCGCACCATTTGTCCCTCCTGTGGCCTCGGTAAGGTGCTTATCCCGCGCTGGCGCCACGCCCTGCTTTATCTGACACATCCTATGTTGGATGCCGGTCTCACGGTGCTGGACACCCCTGGCCTCAACGCCATCGGTGCGGAACCCGAACTGACTTTCGGTATGCTCGCCGACGCGGACGCCATTATTTTTGTGCTGGGTGCGGACACCGGCGTTACCCAAAGCGATCTGACCATCTGGGAACAGTATCTGATGCGCAATGCGCACCAGAAGCAAATTGTGCTCCTCAACAAGATTGATACCCTCTGGGACGAATTGCGTGACTGGTCTGGGGTGGTGGCAGAAATTGAGCAGCAGGTGGACAAAACGGCGGAGCGGCTGCGTATTCCTCGTGAGCAGGTTATTCCAGTCTCCGGTCAGAAGGGGCTCATCGCCCGAATCCGCCAGGATCAGAAACTGCTTGAACGTAGCGGAATGGCGGCCTTGGAGCGTTCCATTGCGGAGGTATTATTGCCCGCACGGCGAGCGGCCATCCAGGCAAGGTGCCGGGTCTTGGTAGAACGTGCCGTCGTGGACCAGAAAAATCTGCTGCATGAACAAATGAATAGAATCACGGCGCAGATAGAGAGTGTGCGCAGCCTCAAGGATCGGACGGCTGAGAAAGTGCCCGAACTGGTGGCACAACATCAGCGGTTACTCCAAAGCTTTGAGCAAGACCGGCATGCCTTCGAGGGGAAAAAAGCGGCCTTCCGTCAGGCAGTTGAAGAGTGTCTGCTCGTCCCTCTGGCACCCGCTTCCTTTGATCTTGTGATCAGCAACGCCAAAGCGGAGATGCTTTCCGTATGGACGACAGCAGGTATCGTCGAACGTTTCAGACTTTTCTTCGCGGAGGTCATAGCCCATTTTGACAAGGCGCAGCAGGGTGCGCAGCAGGTATCGGCACTGGTGGCCGGGGAGTATCAGGTGTTGCAGAGCCGTTATCGTTTACCCGCCTTGCGGACGGTGCCCTATGCCATTATGCCGCGACGGACGGAGCTCATGGATATGGCGGAAAATTATGAGCGCTTCGGGATGAAGCTGGAGATCGCCGTGAACACCCAAAGTGCCGTGGTGCGTAAGGCTTTTCTGACCGTAGCCAGTCGAACCCGCGATTTTGTCGTCGAAACCAGGCGGGAGGCAGAGACCTGGGTAGATGAGATCATGGCGGTCATGAACCAGCAACTGCAGGTTTTTCACGACAATGCCGAAGAGGAGCTCAACGCATTGCAAAGTATTGCTCAGACCGTGGGCAATATTGATACCCGCATTCAGCAACTACGGCAGAGTCTGCAGATTGTGCAGGAGCAGATGGCCCGTCTCGAGCATTATTCGGCGCCATTGCTCCATCTGTTGCGGGAAGCGCTCAGCACTGCCCCGTAAGCCGCAGAAATTTTTGTTTCAGGGTTTCCGGTGACTCTGCATGGTCGGGGTTGCTGAGGATGCAGTCGACGGGGCAGACCTCCATGCATTGCGGGGTGTCATAGTGACCGACACACTCCGTACAAAGATCGGGGTCAATGACGTAGATCTGTGGACCCATGCTGATGGCGTTGTTGGGGCATTCCGGTTCGCAGACATCGCAATTGATGCACTGATCGTTAATGAATAGGGACATCAATATCCTCCGCAAGGCAACGTCATATTCTACTTTTCCGTAAGCTTGGGGTCCATGCCGACACAAAAGTGCTGCTTTAAGGCGGCGGCCACGGAAGGCTGGACGAAGGCGTCCACATCTCCCCCCAGACGACTGATTTCACGCACGAGGCTGGAAGAGAGAAAAGTGTACTGATCGGAGGTCATCAAGAAGAGGGTCTCAATCTGGGCATTCATGCGTCGGTTAATGGAAGCCAGCTGAAACTCATGCTCAAAATCCGATATGGCGCGCAGTCCACGCAGAATAAGATGGGTCTTTTCCTCCTGAAGCAGGTGAATCAGCAGGCCAGGAAAGGGGCGTACCCGCACCCCTGGAATCCCGCCTAAAGTTGCCTTGGCGAGCGCGACCCGTTCTGCGAGAGGGAAAATGGTCGTTTTCGCCGTTTGGGCGGCTACCGCCACCACGACCTCGTCGAACAGTGCGGCTGCGCGCCGCACCAGATCCTCATGACCATTCGTGATGGGATCGAAGGTGCCGGGATAAATAATTCGGCGTTCTGTGTGGGGCTTAGTCATGGAGATGCTCCGGCAAAATGGTATAGAGAGTATGATGCGAATCGCCGCAGCGGCCGCGCCGATAAGTGCGCCAATGGTTGGGGATGGCGGCGTCATCCCATCGTTCTGCAGCGGAGGTCTCCAGATACAGCCAACCTTCCGCAGCGATCTGCTGACCATTCCACAATATGGGGGCCATCCGCGTAGGCCAGCCTTGGTCGAAGGGCGGATCGGCAAAGATGATATCGAAGGGTCGGGGGCAATGTTGCAGGTATCCCCATGCATCTGTGCCAGCTAACTGCTGTGCCGCTACGCCGCAGGCGGCCAGATTCCGGGACAAGAGTTGGCGGTGTTGTGGGTTTTTCTCGACGAAGACCACTTCGCGCGCGCCGCGTGACCAGGCCTCCAGGCCCAGCGCACCGCTACCTGCAAAAAGATCCAGCACCCGTGCTCCGGCCACCTGTCCTCCCAGCCAGTTGAATAGCGTCTCGCGTACCGCACCCGGTGTAGGGCGCAGGGAACGACCGACTGGGGTGAGCAACCGTCGCCCGCGGTGGCGACCCGCAATAATAGAGACGCTCATATGGGCCGATTCCGCGGCAAGAAACGCCGCTCATGGCGTGGTATGACATTGCACGCATTGTTCGATGTCGCCCTTCGGTGGATAATGAAGAAATTCATAGTGTCTGAGGTTTGCTTAGCCCAATGGTGTTCGACTGGTTCAAGCGTAACAAAAGCCTTCCCGCGGGGGAAACGTCACCCGAAGGGGCGATTTCTCCGATTGTTGTGGCGCCAGCTATAGCAGAAGAGTCCATGCCGACAGAAGCCCTTTCCGATACACCCGGAAAAGGGCTTTTCTCCCGTCTTCGACAAGGCCTGACCCGAAGCCGGGAACAATTGGTCGAGGGCGTGGGGCGTCTGGTACGCGGTAAAAAGGTTATTGATGCGGAATTGCTGGAAGACCTGGAAGCCTTACTGCTGCAAGCTGATCTGGGCACGGCTGCAACCCGGGAAATCATGGACAGCGTGGCGGAGCGGGTACATCGCAAGGAACTCACGGACCCCAACGCGCTCCAGACGGCGTTGCGCGAGTCACTCCTCGACATCCTGCGTCCCCACGCGCAACCTTGGTCGCCCGAGAAGGGGCGCTCCCAGGTATTGCTCATGGTGGGTATCAACGGCGCGGGTAAAACGACCACCATCGGTAAGCTGGCTGCGCACTGGAAGGCGGAGGGTTTCGGTATTGTCCTCGCCGCCGGAGACACCTTCCGCGCCGCCGCCGTGGAGCAGTTACAGGGCTGGGGTAAACGGGTGCAGGTGCCCGTGGTGGCGCAGGGGACGGGCGCCGACAGCGCTTCCGTGATCTTTGATGCGCTGACTACGACCCGCGCGCGCGGCAGCGAGTTGCTCATCGCCGATACCGCCGGACGCCTTCATACCCAGGGTCATCTCATGGAAGAATTGAAGAAGATCAAGCGGGTCCTTGGCAAACAGGACCCGGAGGCGCCACAACAGATCTGGCTGGTGCTGGACGCGGGCACCGGCCAGAATGCCCTTAATCAGGTGCGTCAGTTTCACGATGCGATAGGGTTGACGGGTATTTGCATCACCAAGCTGGATGGCACCGCCAAAGGTGGCGTGGTGGCGGCCATTGCCAGGGCCGTGCCCATTCCCATTCGCTATATCGGTGTTGGTGAGCAGGTCGAAGATCTACGTCCTTTTGACCCCGAATCTTTTGTCGATGCCCTTTTTGCGGAGTCGAAGCCATGATCGAGTTTATCAACGTCACCAAGCATTACCCAGGACGGCATCACGTCCTCCGCGAGGTGAATCTGCACTTGCGTAAAGGTGAGATGGCCCTGCTGACCGGGCCTTCCGGCGCCGGTAAAAGCACGCTGCTCAAGCTGCTTCTGCGTTTGGAGGATGTCAGTCGCGGCACGCTGATGGTCAATGGCGTCGATGTCTCCACCCTCGGGCGCCGTCATATTCCCGCCTACCGGCGGCGGATCGGTGTCGTCTTTCAGGACCATAAGCTGCTGATGGATCGCGATGTGTTCAACAACGTGGCGCTGACCTTGCAGGTGGGAGGCCTTACTGGCCGGCAGATACAAAGCCGGGTACGGGCGGCGCTGGAGAAGGTGGGGCTGGGGGATCGGGCGCAGGATTTGCCCGCGGTCCTGTCTGGCGGTGAGCAGCAGCGCGTGGGCATTGCCCGTGCCATCGTCCACACTCCGGAAATTCTGCTTGCGGACGAACCGACGGGCAATCTGGATAACTCCCTGAGTACGGAGATTCTTGATCTTTTCCGCGACTTTCATCACCACGGAACGACCGTGCTGGTGGCTACCCATGACCAATCGCAAGTCAACCGTCTCGGCCTACCGGTTTTTCACCTGGAACAGGGCCGTCTGCACACTCCTGAGGAGGACAAGGCGTGAATCTCCATATCCGTCTGGAAGCGGCAAAAAATGCGCTGGATACGCTGATCAAGCAGCCCGTAGCCACGTTCATGACCGTGCTGGCGCTGGCTATCGTTCTGGCGCTTCCGGTGGGTCTCTTTGCTGCCCTCAACAATCTCCAGCAACTCTTGGGGCAATGGCGGGATCAAGCGCAGATCTCCCTCTTTTTGCACCGGGACGCCTCTGCCGCAGAGGTTCAGAATCTCCAGGTCCTGCTCGAACGCGGCATCGGGGTGGCGAGTGTGCGTTATGTGGGCAAAGAGGCGGCGCTGGCGGAGTTTGAGCACCACGCCGGGATGACGGCGGCCATACAGACCTTAGGTGAAAACCCCTTGCCGGCCTCTTTTGTGGTCGAACTGAACCCGCTGGCACAGAGTCCATCTGAGCTGCAAACACTGGTAGCCTATTGGGGCCGGCAACCGGGGGTAGCCAGTGCGCAATCAGACCTGCATTGGGTGGCGCGTTTGCAGGCGATCCTTGCTTTAGGCAAGCGCGCGGTGTGGATTCTCGCAGGATTACTCGCCGTGGGGGCGATCCTCGTCATGGGTAACACGATCCGCCTGCACATTGCCCAGAGGCGTGACGAAATCGATGTGGCGAGTCTGGTAGGTGCTACCCGCGCCTTCATTCGCCGTCCCTTTCTGTATCAGGGCCTGTTTCAGGGGGCGGTTGCCGGGATGATCGCCTGGCTTATCGTCGCTATTACGGTAACCGTTTTACAGGGACCGGTGGAACAATTAGCGGAACTCTATGGGGCCCGCTTCCATTTGCTGGGTCTGAATTCCGGGCAGGGTCTTATTCTCGTCGCCGCCAGTGCGCTTCTCGGTTGGTTGGGGTCGCGCCTTGCAGTGGGGCGGCACCTCGACCATACTTTTTCCTGAGGCGAGACTCCGCAAAACGGAACATGCGGTCGTATTCGGAGTCCAACTACGCATGACGGTGCATGAGGATTGCTATGAAAGAACTTGCGATAGCCAGTAGAGATTTGGTCAGCCCCGACGGGCTGGCGGCCTACCTGCGTTTTGTGAACGCTCAACCGCTTCTGCAACCGGAAGAAGAGCGCGATCTTGCTCTGCGCCTGCGTGATCACGATGATGTGGATGCGGCCAAGGATCTGGTGCTCAGCCACCTGCGTTTTGTGGTGCGGGTAGCGCGGGGTTATCGAGGGTATGGCTTGCAAGAAGCCGACTTGATTCAAGAAGGTAATATCGGGCTGATGAAGGCGGTGAAGCGCTACGACCCGGATCATGGCGTACGTCTGGTCTCCTTTGCGGTGCATTGGGTCAAGGCGGAGATCCACGAATTCATCCTGCGCAACTGGCGTATTGTCAAAGTGGCCACTACCAAGGCGCAGCGCAAACTGTTTTTCAACCTCCGTTCCAGTCGCACCCACACCGGCTGGATGGGTGGCCAGGAAAGTGCCGCCATCGCGGACGATCTGGGCGTTACCCAGGCGCAGGTGTTGGAGATGGAAGGGCGGATGTCCGGCTATGACTATTCGCTCAACCTCGAACCCAATGAGGACGGAGAGGGTGGGCGTGTCCTGGAGTTGGCGGATCCCACCGGGTCTCCCGTAGAGCAACTGGCGGAACGAGACTGGGATCAGCATCAGCACAAGGCCTTGCACACGGCGTTGTCCATTCTGCCCCAGAGAGATCGCTACATCATTGAGAACCGCTGGCTGAGCGAAGACCCTAAAACCTTGCAGGTGTTGGGCGATGAACTGGGTGTTTCGGCAGAGCGGGTGCGGCAACTGGAAAAAAGCAGTATGGACAAGTTGCGTCAGCAGATGCTGGCGACCGCTTGAGCGCAGTGCTGCTTTTCCACGTCGACGACGCCGGTCGCTGGCCTAATCTGCTGGCCAATGTTCGCAATGCTCAGACAGCGGCTCCCGAGCGGAGTTTGCGGGTCATCGCGAATGGTCAGGCACCCATGTCCCTCTGGGCGAAGGGCCATTGGCGGCGCGAGATAGAAGATCGCATCAGCGCCGGAGTGCGGGTCGATTTTTGTGAAAATAGCCTGCTTAATCTGGGTTTGGATCCCGATGACCGCCCGCTAGGCAGCCAACTGGTTGCCGCCGGGGTCGTTGCCATCGCCGATGCCCAGGAGGCCGGTGCCCTCTACATTAAGCCCTGAGCTCGCGGTACAGTTACCGCATCACAAAATATAGCGGGACAAATCCTCGTCCTGCGCCAGATCCTTCAGGCGGCTGTCCACATAGGCAGCGTCGACTTCCAGGGCAGTAGCGCCGCCGTCCGGCGCGACAAAAGCCACATCTTCCAGCAACCGCTCCATGACGGTGTGTAATCGCCGAGCCCCGATGTTCTCCACACGCTCATTGACCTGCTGAGCAATCTCGGCAATGCGCTGCACACCCCCCTGAGTAAAGTGCAAAGTTACCCCGTCGCTGGCCAGCAAGGCGCTGTACTGCCGGACCAGCGCATTCTCCGGTTCCTGCAGTATGCGTACCAAATCTGCCGCACTGAGGGCTTCCAGTTCCACGCGAATGGGCAGGCGGCCTTGCAGCTCTGGAATCAAATCTGAAGGCTTGCTGAGGTGGAAGGCACCAGAGGCGATGAAGAGGATATGGTCGGTCTTTACCACGCCGTAACGGGTGCTCACATTGGAACCTTCTACCAGTGGCAGCAGATCCCGCTGCACGCCTTCCCGGGAAACGTCCGAGCCCTGCTGCGTGCCAGCGCGCACTGCTACCTTGTCGATCTCATCAATAAAGACAATGCCGCCGGACTGCACCCGCTCCAGCGCCAGGGCGCGGACTTCCTCTTCATTGACCAGCTTGGCGGCTTCCTCATCCGTCAATAGACGCTGCGCTTCGCTAACGGTGACGCGTCGCGTGCTGGTTTTGCTTGGTGCCATGTTGGAGAACATATCGCGGAGCTGATTGGTCATTTCTTCCATGCCCGCCGGGGCCATGATCTCTACACCACCCTTGGGCGCACTCACTTCGATCTCAATTTCCTGCGAGTCCAGTTTGCCTTCGCGCAGCATTTTGCGAAATTTCTGGCGCGTACCCTCATCGCTGCGCGGCACAGTGCTGTCGCGGGGGCCGGGGATGAGGATGTCGATGATCCGCTCCTCGGCCAGTTCCTCAGCACGCTGGCGCAGCGCGACCTGCCGTTCGTTGCGGATCATATCTACAGCGGTTTCGGTCAAATCGCGGATGATGGATTCCACATCCTTACCCACGTAGCCCACCTCGGTGAACTTGGTAGCTTCAACCTTGATGAAGGGGGCGTTGGCGAGTTGCGCCAGACGTCGGGCGATTTCCGTTTTGCCGACCCCGGTGGGCCCGATCATCAGGATGTTTTTGGGAGTGATTTCCTGATGCAGTGGCGGCGGCACCTGCCCGCGCCGCCAGCGGTTGCGCAGGGCAATCGCCACGGCACGCTTGGCCTCGGATTGGCCGATGATGTACTTGTCCAATTCCTGGACGATCTCGCGGGGGGTCATTTCAGACATGCTCATAGTTCTTCAATCGTGTGGTTGTGGTTGGTGTAAATGCAGATGTCGCCAGCAATGCTTAGGGCACGTTCGGCGATGCTGCGGGCGGGCAGGTCGCTATTTTCCAGCAGGGCGCGCGCCGCTGACAAGGCGTACGGCCCGCCGGAACCGATGGCGATGATGCCGTATTCTGGCTCCAGTACGTCTCCTTGCCCGGTAATAATTAGACTTTGTTTGTCATCGGCGATGGCGAGCATGGCCTCCAGACGGCGCAGTACCCGATCGGTGCGCCACTCCTTGGCCAGTTCCACGGCGGCTTTGGCCAACTGACCGGGGTGAGCCTTATGTTTGGCCTCAAAACGCTCCAGCAGGGTAAAAGCGTCCGCCGTAGCTCCGGCGAAACCGGTCAGGACGCCAGGATCTATACGGCGTACCTTACGGGCGTTGCCTTTCATCACCGTATTGCCGAGGGTCACCTGGCCATCTCCCGCCATGACCACGTTGCTCCCCCGGCGGACACAAAGAATCGTTGTCCCATGCATTTGCTGCGAATCTGTCATGCTTTTTCCTCAAAATGTTTCGTATCCTGGGCATCGCGTCGTGATCGCGGGTGCGCCTGATCGTAGACCTGCGCCAATTGCTGATAATCCATATGGGTATAGATGGCGGTGGTGCCAATACCGGCATGGCCCAGGAATTCCTGTACCGCGCGCAAGTCGCCGGACGATTGTAACAGATGGCTGGCAGCACTATGGCGCAGGGTATGGGGGTGCAGCGCTTGTCCCAATCGCGTCTCACCCAGTTTTTTGACCCGTATCTGGATGCTGCGCACGCTGAGTCGCCGGCCGCGTTGATTGATGAAAAGCGCTATTTCTTCGCCTGCAGACATCGCCGGGCGCAGCGCAAGGTAGGCGCGGAGTGCCGCCCAGGCGGGCTGACCCACGGGTACGATGCGTTCCTTGTGGCCCTTGCCCAACACCCGCACCGTACCCCCATGATAATCCAGGTCGCCTACATTCAGTCCTGCCAGTTCGCTGACGCGCAGGGCGCTGGAGTACAGCAGTTCCAGGATCAGTTGATCACGCAGGCGGATAAAGTCTTTCTGATCCTCGGCTGCGCCGGGGGGGGGGATGGGCTGCATCAGCACGCGGGCCTGGTCTACGGTCAGCCAATCGGGCAGACGTTGCTCCGCCCTGGGCATGGCGAGGCCCTGCACCGGATTGCGCAGTTCGGGCGCGTCATGTTGCA
>NZ_JAAZTY010000209.1 GCF_018854775.1 Acidithiobacillus ferriphilus
CCCGCCAGTATCTTTGGTATCTCTCCTGAAGACGCGATGAGCACCAGTGCAGTGATCACCATGATTTTATCGGCAACAGGGTCCAGAAAGGTACCAAAGGGGGACACTCCATGATAGCGTCGGGCCAGATAACCATCGGCCCAATCCGTAATCGCCGCTACCGCAAAAATGGCGGTGGCGGCGAAAGTGCGCACATCGCCCCCCCAGTAAAAGAGCGCCACAAAAATAGGCACCAGCAAGATGCGCAGAACCGTCAGGAAATTGGGCAGCCGTTTTATCACAATCAGGCACGTCCTACGTGGAAGAAATCATATATCCGCTGCGCGAGCTCCAGATGGATACCTTCTACGCGCTGCAAATCCTCTATACCGGCGTCACGAATCCCCCGTAAACCACCAAATGCGCGCAACAGCGCGACTCGCCGTTTCGGTCCGATCCCGGCGATGCCATCCAAATCAGACTCCTGTCGTGCCTTGCCGCGCCGCGCCCGATGACCGGTAATGGCAAAACGATGCGCTTCGTCGCGTATCTCCTGAATCACCAGTAATACCGGGTCATCATCGTCAAATTGTCGTGCGGCGGCCCATCCGGGAATGTGCAGCATCTCCAGCCCCGGACGCCGCGTCGTTCCTTTCGCCACCCCACATAACTGAATACACTCTATCTCCAATGCGTCCAAAGCCACTTGCGCCCGGGCCACCTGTCCGGGACCACCGTCAATAAAAACGATCTCCGGCAAGGCCAAGCCTTCTTTTTGCAGGCGCGCGTAGCGGCGATACACAGCCTGCTCTATAGCCGCGTAATCGTCCCCACCCTGGATGTCACGGATATTGAAGCGGCGATACGCATTCTTCAACGCCCCATCTTCACCGAAAACCACACAAGATGCCACCGCCGCTTCACCCCGCGTATGGCTAATGTCAAAGCACTCTACACGCTGCGGCACCTCTGCGAGGTCAAAAAGTTCCTGCAACAGGAGCATACGCCGCCGTCCGGCAGTGGCGCTCTGCGCGCGTTGGCGCAACGCCCCCACGGCGTTGGTGAACGCCAATGCCATCCAGCGTCGGCGCGGACCGCGCTGCGGCTGATCAATCATGACCCGGTGTCCGGCTTCGCTGCTCAGAGCCTCCGCGAGTGAAATCAGCGAACGCGGCAGCACATTGACCAGTAGATTCCCCGGCACCTCTTTATTACTGTAGAACTGCATGAGAAAGGCCGTGATCACATCTGGCGCACGCACTTCTTCCGTATGGCGTGGGAAAATTGCGCGTCCGCCCAGTTGTCGTCCATTGCGGATAAAGCTGACATACACCACCCACTGCCCATTCTCTTGGGCGGCCGCCAGCACATCAAAATCACCCCCTCCTGCCTGCGCCACATACTGACGCTCCTGAATTTTGGACAAAGCGGCGATCTGGTCACGCCGCCGCGCGGCTTCCTCAAAATCGAACTGCTCCGCCGCGGCCTGCATGCACGCGCTCAGTCGGCGAATTGCTTCGTCACTCTTGCCCTCCAGAAAGCGAATCGTGTCCGCCACATCCCGCGCGTAGTCCCCTCCGCTGATATGCCCGACACAGGGACCACTGCACCGGCGAATCTGGTATTGCAAGCAAGCCCGGCTGCGGTGATGAAAGGTATGATCCTCGCAGGTCCGCAAGCGGAAGGCTTTCTGTAACAGCACCATACTCTCACGCAGTGCAGTAACGGCCGGATACGGACCGAAGTAGTGCCCTTTTCCCTTCTGGGCACCCCGGTGCAGACTCATGCGCGGCGTGTCGTGACTGGTTTCTATGAACAGGTAGGGGTAACTCTTATCATCCCGCAGCAGGATATTGTACGGCGGGTGGTGGCGCTTAATGAGATTCGCTTCCAGCACCAGCGCTTCGGTTTCAGTGTGAGTCACCACCACTTCGACGCGTTTTACCCGCGCCAGCATCGCCAGTGTTTTTGGGCTGTGACGCTGCTTTTGAAAATAAGAGCTGACGCGACGTTTGAGATTGCGGGCCTTGCCCACGTAGAGCAGACCGCCACCTGGGCCAACCATCTGGTAAATACCGGGCTGACTGGTTAATGTACGCAGAAAGTCGCCAAGAACGAAAGACGTTTCTGCCGTCTCCATATCTCCCTGAGTATTTTCTATGGATTCAATATCCATCAGATTTCAGAAATTTTGAACAACCCATAGCGCTCATTCACTATCCAACATACGCAGATACTCCCACGTGAAAATGCCGGTGCTATGACCATCACTGAAATGCAGCTGCACCGCGTAGTTGCCCACCGGGGCCACCTCCACAATGCTCACGTCCTCTTTACCAGTAATCACCCGCGCCTGATCGGGTGTGTGCCCCTTACACTCCGCGCAGGGACACTCCACCCGCAGGTGTTCAAAGGTCAGACGGCTGGTGTGACCGTCAGCCCAATCTACTTCCATGACGCGGCTGATCATGAGGGGACGAATCTCCAGGGGCTGGGTACGGGGCTCAGACATGATTACCTCTCAGGGACCGGGCTGGTCAGAAATAAGCCTCTAGGGTACAATTCACGCCCTCTAAAGGGAATGCCCAGAAGGACCACAGTATGAAGATTTCCGCCTTTGATATCCGCCCCGGCAATATTCTGGAGCATGAAAAAGGACTTTGGCGTGTACTCAAAACCGATTTCGTGAAGCCCGGCAAAGGCGGCGCCTTCGTGCAGATCGAGATGAAGAATATTGAGACGGGCACCAAGTCCAATACACGCTTCCGCTCTGGAGAAAGTATAGAGAAGGCCGTCGTCGAGCCGCGTACCATGCAGTATCTATATGCAGATGCCACCGGCTATGTTTTTATGGACAACGAGAACTTTGAGCAGCTCATTCTCAGTGCGGATCTGCTCGAAGGACAAACCGGCTATCTCTTGCCCAATACCGAAATCCAGATCAACCTGCATAACGACAGACCCATTGGCGTTGAATTGCCGCCTGTGGTTGTTTTAGAGGTGAGTGAAGCCGATCCCGCCATTAAGGGACAAACCGCTACCGGATCCTACAAGGCCGCACGTATGGAAACCGGCATTACGGTTATGGTCCCGCAGTTTGTGAATAACGGTGAAAAAATCCGGGTGAACACGGTAGACGGCAGTTACATCGACCGCGCCTGACCGACCATGCAGGATGGGTTGCCGGACCGGCGCAACGCCCGGCACAACTCAGGACACTCGGGTAGTTGTCTTGATACGGTGGTTGGGAGTGCCCTTGGCCGGAATCACCCAGACAAACACCTCGCCTTTACTGACCATCCCCAGATGACGTCGGGCCAGTTCTTCAACAGCATGGCTCCCCGTTTGCAGGCTCGTCACCTGCGCAGTCAAAAGATCATTGCGATCTTTTAACTGCTTTAAAATGACCTGCTTGTTTTCCAGTTTCTGGTGCAGTTCCACAACATTCCACCAGCTTCCGGAAGCAAACCAAAGTGGATATTGCAAGACGCACAACACGGCGAGAAGCATAAAATCTACAAGACGCACGTCCGCCTTAGCAGTGACTACGCTATCTCTTACACGCGCCCAATAGCCCATGCCGAAAAATCCCCGAAAATTTAATGGACCAGAAAATAGTTCATAAAATTCCTTTTAATCCAGATTATAAAAAGTTGCAAGTCCAGGATAACGGGCCGCGTCGCCCAAGTCTTCCTCTATACGCAACAAACGGTTGTATTTTGCAACCCGATCCGTACGCGACAAGGAACCTGTTTTAATCTGACCGCAACCTGTAGCCACCGCGATATCGGCCAACGTGGTGTCTTCGGTTTCTCCTGAGCGGTGCGAGACGATGGCTGTATAACTATGGATTTTTGCCATTTCAATGGCCGCCAGGGTCTCGGATAATGTACCAATCTGGTTGAGTTTAATGAGGATGCTATTGGCGACCCCACGCTCAATACCTTCGCGCAAAATGGTCGTATTCGTCACAAAAATATCATCGCCCACCAACTGCAAACGATCGCCGAGACGATCGGTCAGCATGATCCAGCCTTCCCAGTCGTTTTGATCCATGCCATCTTCAATGCTGATCAACGGATAACGATCGGCCAGTGTCGCCAGGTAGTCTACGAATTGCGCACTATTGAGTTCGCGCTTTTCGCTGGCCAGATGATAACGCCCATCCCGATAAAATTCACTGGACGCCACGTCCATGCCCAGCCAGATATCTTTGCCCGGCTGATAACCCGCCTTGCCGATGGCGTCCATGAGCAATTCCAGCGCAGCCTCGTTGGAAGGCAGATTCGGGGCGAAACCGCCCTCGTCGCCGACGGTCGTTGCCAGTCCGCGCGATTGCAGTACGGCTTTGAGGCGGTGGAACACTTCCACCCCCATCTGCAGCGCCTCTGAGAAGGACTCCGCACCCGCCGGGATCAGCATAAATTCCTGCATGTCCACGTCATTATCGGCATGGGCACCGCCATTGATGACATTCATCATGGGGACGGGTAACTG
>NZ_JAAZTY010000021.1 GCF_018854775.1 Acidithiobacillus ferriphilus
GCAGGATCACGGTGGCCCGGGTGGTGCCCTGGGAGAGGACCTCCGCCACATCTTCATAGGCGGTGAAGCGTTCCATCACCGGACTGTCGGCGGTGGCCGTCGCCAATATATCCAGGTCGCCCACCGTGTCCTTGCCACGCCGGAAGCTGCCGGCCACCACCACCCGTCGCACGCCGGGTATGTTCTGCAGGTAGTGGAGCAGGGCGGCTGCATACGGGGCGGCGATGGCGATAGGAAAACGGGGAACGGCGGCGAGATGGGCCTGGAGGGCTTCCAGAATGCGGGCCTCGGTTTTCTCGCCAAAACCGGGGATGCTGCGGATGCGTTTCTCCTGCGCGGCGCGGGCAAGCTGTTCCACCGTCTCCACGTCCAGTTCATGCCAGAGCGCCTTGACCCGTTTAGGCCCGAGGTTCGGCACCTTGAGTAACTCCGCCAAAGCCGGTGGGGTCTGTTTTTCCAGTTTTTCGAGGAAGGAGCAATGGCCCGTGGTAACTATCTCGACCATTTTTTTAGCCAGGTCCTCGCCGATGCCGGGTAGCTCCGTAAGGTCTTCGCCGGTCTCTACCATGGTTTTGACGTCGCTGCTCAGACCTTGTACGAGACGGGCGGCATTGCGGTAGGCCCGCACCCGGAAGGGATTGGCGTCCTCGATCTCCAAAAGGTCGGCGATTTCGTCGAATATGCGCGCAATGTCAGGATTGAGAACCGGCATGCTTTATGGCTACACCGGCGGCGGTGTTTCACGCAAAATCTGCAGTACCTCATCGTCCTTGACTTCCCGAAAGTCCGTAAAGAACTCTCCTACCGCACGAAACGGCTCCGGGGCCGACAGGTAAACCAGCTCATCGGCCAGAGGACGCAAGCGCGCGATGGTATCGGGAGGGGCCACGGCAAAGGCGGCGATCAGACGGGCAGGCCGCTGCTGGCGCAGGAGACGCAATGCAGTCCCCAGAGTAGCACCGGTGGCGACGCCATCGTCAACCACAATAACGATCCGGCCTTGTGGATCAATGGCCGGGTGAATCGGCGTGTACTGCACGCGCCGCGCTTTGATCACCTTCAGTTGCCGGGCCGCTTCGTCGCGGATGTACTGCCCGTCGATACCAAGGCGACTGACTATAGGATCGGTCCATATCCGCCCATCCTCATCGACGGCGCCTATGGCATATTCGGGATTGTCTGGCGCTCCGATTTTGCGCACCAGGACCACGTCAAGATCCCCGTGGAGGGCGTTGGCGATGATGCGCCCCATGGGCAGCGCTCCGCGTGGAATGGCGAGCACCAAGGGATGTTTGCCATCGTAAGCGGCCAGGCTCCGGGCCAGTAATTCCGCTGCCGCTTCACGGTTGGCAAAATGTTCTGGTACTGTGCGCGCGCTCAAATCTTCCATCCCCGTAACCGCTCCAGCAAGTCCACCGCCAGCGCCGCGCCCGCCATGTCGATCTCCAGGTCGCGACTGAGGCGGCGACTGAGGCGGGCG
>NZ_JAAZTY010000210.1 GCF_018854775.1 Acidithiobacillus ferriphilus
TCCCCCGCCGGTACGGATTCAATGGCTGCGGCGGGCACCACGTTATCCAATGAGAAGTTTTTGAGTTTCAGTTTGTATGTGGTGCCGGAAAGATCCACTGATTGCCCGACGCGGCCTTCTTGATGGATGGCGCCCGCACTGGGATTATTCAGCATGTAGCGCTTCATCTTCAGAAGCGAGCCGCCATCGACAAAACTGGCTTGAAAGATCTGGACACCTTCATAGCTGAGGGGATGATTAACGCGGACATTCGCTTCTTTCAGCACTTTCCCTTGGTCATTGTAAAGGACGATATTAGAAATAAAGTCCTTGGGCATGCCGGTGGAGTAGTAAGAGACGTGGAATCGCCTCAGCTTGATTCGAAAGGGGAGTGGCTGGACGAGGTAACCGTTCCCCACCAGTTCGTAGGCCACCTGCGTCGACTGCCCTTCCGGAACGGTAACCGTACCGCGGTACGCTGGATTGCCAACGGGCAGCCATGCATTCTTGGAAACTTTCGACAGCGGAATGTGAAAGTTGTTTTCCGGTTGCGTGGAACCTGTCAGCATGGCCAGTTTCACGGGAATATCCGCGTTATAAAGGGCTGCCGCACAAAACACGATAATCGCCGCATGCGTTAAGATATAGCCAATGCGGCTATAGCGACCCTTGCGGCCAAGAATGACCATACCGCCGTCACCACGGTCGTGCA
>NZ_JAAZTY010000211.1 GCF_018854775.1 Acidithiobacillus ferriphilus
AGATTCACTCTTACCGACAGCTTCCCGTCAATTTCTACCAGATTCAGACCAAGTTTCGCGATGAAATCCGCCCCCGCTTCGGGCTGATGCGCGGGCGTGAGTTCGTCATGAAAGATGCTTACTCCTTCCACATGGATCATGCCTCATTAGAAATCACCTATCAGGCGATGTACGAGGCCTACCAGCGGACTTTCACCCGCCTCGGGCTGAACTTCCGTGCGGTGGAAGCAGATAACGGGGCCATTGGGGGTAAACGCTCCCATGAGTTTCATGTGCTGGCGGATTCGGGCGAAGACGCCATCGTCTCCTGTCACCACTGCGACTATGCCGCGAATATGGAAAAGGCCCAGAGTCGCCCCGAGCCTGCGGAGATGGAAATGCCGCTGGCCGCCGCACAAGTGCGGACGCCGGGTATCCGCAGCGTAGCGGCGCAAGCTGAGCATCTGGGCATCAGCACCGCAAAAATCGTCAAGAGCGTGTTGGTGCTTGCCGACGGTAAGATAGTCATGCTGTTGCTGCGCGGCGATGATGAGCTGAATCTGGTCAAAACCGGACATGCCCTGAATGCGCAGGAGCTGCGCTTGGCCAGCCCGGATGAAGCCGTATCCGCCACGGGCGCCCCCCTGGGCTTCATTGGCCCCAAGGATCCGTTGCTGCCTATCTCCATAATGGCGGATCACCGCGCCTTTGGCGTGGCTAATTTCAGCACGGGTGCCAATGCGGCGGATCTGCACTGGATCAACCTGAACTGGGATCGCGATTTGCCACGTCCGGCGGCGGCGGATCTGCGCAATGTCCGTGCCGGGGATGCCTGCCCTCATTGCCGGGAGGGCACTCTAAGCATCCGTCGGGGCATTGAGGTGGGGCACGTCTTTCAGCTCGGGGAACGCTACAGCAAGAGTATGGGTATTACCGTGCTGGACGAGACAGGCCGCGATGCCACAGTGACCATGGGTTGCTATGGTATCGGTGTGTCGCGGGTGGTGGCGGCGGCGGTGGAGCAGCATTTTGATGATCGTGGCATCGTCTGGCCAGCAGCCCTGGCACCCTTTGAAGTCGGCATCGTCGCCATCAATGCGCGCAAGTCGCCGGAAGTGGCCGCCGCCGCTCAAGCTCTACATGATCGCCTGGAGGCGCAGGGCTACAGCGTACTGCTCGATGATCGCGATGAGCGTCCGGGAGTGCAGTTTGCCACCATGGATCTGATCGGCCTGCCCCATCGCATTGTGGTCAGTGACAAGGTGCTGGCGCAGGGCGTTTGGGAATATCGGGCGCGTCGCGCCACCGAAAACGTGCTTCTGGATGAAACGCAACTCATGAACCACCTGCGCAAGGAGCATCCTCGTGGATAAATCACCCGTAAAGACTCCCATAAAGCATATTTTGGCGGCCGTCGATTTTTCACCGATGGCCCTGTACACCGCCCGGATGGCGGCGCAAGAAGCCCAGTTGCACGACGCCCGCCTCACCCTGCTCCACATTTTCAACCCGCAAATGCTCAATCTGCAGATACCGGAAGAAATTCTGCCGCCCACCCTGGATCTGCGCGAAAAGCTGCTCCAACTGGCGCATGCCGAGATGGAAAAACTGCGCCAATCCATAGCCGAAGACGGCATCCCACCACGGATGGAACTGGAGGAAAGCGGTGAGAATATCGGGAAGGCGGTGATTGACTTCGGCAAGGCCCATGCAGTGGACATGCTGGTAGTGGGCAGTCATGGCCACGGCGCCATTGGCCGGTTGCTGCTGGGTTCTGTCGCCAATGATATCGTCCATTACGCCAGTTGTCCGGTGCTGGTGGTCAAGCACCACGAGGACTGAAGTGAAATCCTAAGGCCGGGGCGTAGACTTCCCGGTGCTCGCCATCTGCGCGGTCCAGCCACTCACCGCTGCGACAAAACGTTCACTTGCCCCGGCCATGGCCACGGCACCACCCTGCGCACTCGCACCGGGAAGTATCTCAGTGAAACGAAAACTGTGCTGGGCAACCACCCTATAATCTGTAGCATTCACCAGCGTCGCGGTACCGGCGACCAGTGCCTTGCCTGTCTCCGGCCCGCTGAAATTCACCACGAAATCCGTCAGTCGGACCTGCAATAGCCAAGTCGCGGTACCGCTGGACTGCCCCGCCAAAACAGCCCGCCACTGGCCGGAGTACGCCAATTGATGCTGCAAGCGGCTGGCAATCATCTGCGGCGGGGTGCCAACCC
>NZ_JAAZTY010000212.1 GCF_018854775.1 Acidithiobacillus ferriphilus
GTCCCCGCGCTCGACACGTGCCGCCGCGCTGGAGCGGCGGCGGGCGTTGTCGCACAACGGTGCCGCCGCTCTGGGGGCGAAGTCCGCCGCACGGACAACGGGCAATACGGCGGCCCTGGCGACGCCGGGGGCTACCGGCAGGTCGCTTTCCCGTGCCCGCCGTGCAGCCTTGTCGCAAGGCGGTGCCATAGAAGCGACGCAGACCAACCCTGCGGCACGCGCTGGGATTCGTGTGCTTGCCTCAGATCGTCCGATGACCACCGCGCCTGTGGAAACGCTTGCCGCGGCGCCAGGCGCCGCCTCTTCTGAGCGCTGCGGCTGCCAGGGGAAGGCGGCCACTGAAAGCGCCGAGCGGGAACAATTGCTCGAAGCGGTATGCGCGCTGGTAGACGAAGATCCGGCGTCGGTGGCCGGGCCGAGCGCCTCCGCGGTGCGCAAACTCTGCCAGGAGCGGCGTCGCGCGCTTTCCCGTCAGGGGAAAATGGCAGAAGAGCCATCAGAGCCATCAGAGCCATCTCGGGCCCGTGTTTCGCGTACATCGCAGAACAACAACGCATCCACGTCCGGTGCGGCGACGGGATTGCGCGGGCGCGGCGCAGCCCAGAGGCGCCGTGACGTGCTCTGCCAGCAAGGACGCGGCGACCAGCCGGCGTGCCGACCCAGCGGTCGGACCCGTCAGAAGCCTGCAGTACCTGCCAAAGTGGAGCAAGGGACTACCCTGAGTGGCACATCTGTGACCGGCACCCAGGTGGAGCGGAGCACCAAGGTCACCGGTGCCGAGCCGGGCAGTTGCCGTGCCATCACGGGCACTGAATATATCGGCACCGAGCAATACGACACCCTCTGCGCCGCCATCCCCGAGCCGGCTCCGGCCAAGGTGAGCGTAGGCCGTACCGCCCGAGGCCAGAGCGTAAGTGGTGCGGAGATAGGCCGTAGCGTGAAGGTCACCGGCGACGAACACGGCGCCTGCAAGGCCGTGACCGGCACCGAATATCTCAGCGCCGACACATTTGAATCCTTTTGCGCAACCCGGCCGGCGCTTACGCCGGCCAAGGTCGGCGTAAGCGCCACCGAGGCGGGTCAGCGCGTGAGTGGAACCGAAGTCGGACGCAGCGTCAGGGTGACCGGGGATGAACCCGGATCCTGCCGCAAGCTCACCGGCAGCCCATATTACCAGCCGGAGTCGTTCGGCGGCC
>NZ_JAAZTY010000213.1 GCF_018854775.1 Acidithiobacillus ferriphilus
GCCGTTTACCGATCCCGCACCCTATCGCCCGGAGCGCTTCTGAGCGGGTCAGTGCTGACCCTGATCCAGAAAAAACTGGTAGGCGGGGTTGGCGGTTTCCGCCACATGCGGGTATTCGAGCCGGGCGAGCAGCGATTCAAATTGCGTCATCTCGGTATCCGGCACTTCAAAACCCGCCAGTACCCGGCCCAGGTCAACGCCATTGTTGCGATAATGGAAGAGACTGATATTCCAGTGCCCGCCCAGCTGGTCAAGAAATTCCATTAGCGCACCCGGACGTTCCGGAAACTCAAAGCGATAAATCCGCTCGTTCTGCGCCGCCGCCGCATGGCCACCGACCATATGACGAATATGCAGCTTGGCCATTTCATCATCACTTAAGTCCAGCGCCTCGTGGCCCGTCGTCCGTAAGCTCTCCAGCAACGCATGGGCGTCTTCCCGGTCGCGGATGGCCACACCGACAAAAATATGTGCCTGATCCCGGCGGTGCAGGCGATAGTTGAATTCGGTGACGACCCGCTGACCAATGGCCGCGCAGAAGGCACGAAAGGCTCCCGGTCGCTCCGGAATCGTGACCGCAAACAGCGCCTCGCGGGCTTCGCCCAGTTCCGCCCGCTCGGCAATAAAGCGCAGGCGATCGAAGTTCATGTTGGCGCCGGAGAGGATGGCGACCCAGGCCCCGCCCTGGCCGGAATCGGTGGCCGCCATCCGTTTGAGGCCCGCTAAGGCAAGCGCACCCGCCGGCTCCATAATGGAACGGGTCTCGTCAAAAACATCCTTGATGGCTGCGCAGATCTCGTCATTACTCACCCGCACAATCTCATCCACATATTTTTGACAGAGGGCAAAGGTGCGTTCTCCCACCTGGCGCACCGCCACGCCATCGGCGAAAATGCCGACCTGCGGCAGGGTCACCCGCATTCCCGCTTGCAATGACTGATACATGGCATCGGCCTCAAAGGGTTCAACGCCAATGATGCGAATCTCCGGCACGATGGATTTCAGGTAACCCGCCACCCCGGCGATGAGCCCGCCGCCCCCCACCGGAATGAAAATCGCTTCCAGGCCAGCACCCCGCTGGCGGAGTATCTCTGCGCCTATCGTTCCCTGTCCGGCAATGACCAGCGGGTCGTCAAAGGGTGGAATGAAGACCATGCCCGACTCGGCGATCAGCGCGTCGCAATGCGACTGCGCGTCGGAGTAGCTGTCGCCATGAAGAATGACTTCCGCACCCCGCGCCCGTACCGCATTGACTTTGATTTCCGGGGTGGTGCCGGGCATGACGATCACCGCACGGATACCCAGTTTCTGGGCAGCGTAGGCAACGCCCTGCGCATGATTGCCGGCGCTGGCGGTGATGACACCGCGTGCTTTTTCGGCGTCCGAAAGCTGGGCGATCTTGTTGTAGGCGCCGCGCAGTTTGAAGCTGAACACCGGCTGCAGGTCTTCGCGTTTGAACAACACTTCGCGCTGCAGGCGTGCGCTCAGTTTGGGCGCCGCTTCCAGGGGCGTTTCTCGGGCCACATCGTAGACCCGGCTGCACAGCACTTCGCGGAGCAGGTTTTTCACGAAGCGTTTTCTTCCGGTGTGTGGAGTTGCATGAGTTTGCGGAATTCGGCGATATCAGGAGCGAGGGTAGCATTCGCCTTGCTTTCCATCGCCTCATAGCGCTTCAAGACTTCTTCGCCCATCTCGGTCAGATGGGCGCCGCCGCCATGGCTGCCACCCGTGGCCGTGCTGACTAGCGGTGCCAGAAAGCAGTGATTCATGGTATCCACCAGCAACCATGCGCGCCGGTAACTCATGTGCATCGTGCGCGCAGCTGCGGAGATGGAGCCTTTTTCGCGAATATGGCGGAGCAGTTCGGCCTTGCCGGGGCCAACGGCGATGGCTTCTGCCAGAAGAATGCGAAGACGCGGCTGTAGATGGTCTGTCATGGGGTGCTCTTCCTCTCAAAATAATCCAGCAGCGTGTTTGGCAACCAGCGCAGATGACCGGGAAAGGTTCCATCTATAAAGCCAACATGACCGCCTTGCTCGGTGATGCAACGTGTTACGGCCGGGCTTGTCTGAACATTACGCAGGCTGTTGATGGGTACAATGGGATCATCTGCGCTGTTCAGAAGCAGTGTGGGCACATTGATACGTGACAACAACGGCGCTGCGGAGCCCTCTTTCCAGAGGTGAACGGCGCCTGAGAAACCATGCACCGGTGCCGTAAAATATTCATCGAAATCATACACGCTTTTTGCCGAAAAGACCCGCGGCCAGTCCGCCAGATCCGGGTAACTGGTCTTGTAATGGCGGACGGACGCCTTCATTTTCTGGAGAAAATACTGATTGTAGAAGCGAAAGTGACTGGATTGCAGATGCTCTGCCGTCGCGACCAGATCAATAGGGGCGCAGACCGCAGCCGCACGTTCCAGATTTTTGCGCGCCGCGTCCCCGACCTCGCCCAGATATTTGAGTAAGGCGTTACCGCCCAGGGAAACGCCGACGGCGTAGCGTGGGCGACGCGGGAACAGTGCGCTGGCGCGCTCCAGCATCCAGCGAATCTCGGCGCTGTCACCCGCGTGGTAGCCGCGGGGCAGTAAGTTGTTTATCCCCCCGCAGCCGCGGAAATTGATAAAACAGCCCGCCCAGCCCCTCCGCCGCAGTCCCGCCGCGAGGGAGCGGGCATAATGTCCCCGCGAACTGCTCGCCAAGCCGTGAAAGAGAATAACCACGGGCGCATCGGTTGATGCGTCCACCCAGTCTACAGCGACCCGATCGCCGTCAGGGGTTTCCCAGATTTCCCGGCGAAAATCGACAGGATCCGAGCGAGCGAAAAAGGGCGCCCATATGGTCTGAAAATCGCCACCCCTCGACCACCAGGGCGGATGAAAGGTGCGGGAAGGATTCAATCCTCTATGTAGGCGTCGTGACTGCGCAAATAAGCTTCCAGATCGTCGATGCAACTGCCGCAACCACTGCCGCAGCCCGCGTGAACCATCAAAAGCTCCATAAAGGGCAGGGGCTTGGCGCGCTGGCGCTCAAGGATTTCCTGAAAAGTGGCGGCCGAACAGCAGCAGTAGGGGCTACTATCGACTTCCTCGGGGGCGGCGGACATGGCAGAACTTTCACCTCTCACAAGAATGCACTAAAGCAAAGGCATACAGTAACTATTGAGGGCATACGGTGCAAGAGTCCGCCGCGATCCACATCAAAACTGCCGCGATTTGATGGTCGGTGCTGGTATTGCCTGGTTCATGATATAAAATATTCGTATTGACGATGGTTACTGGTGGTGAGGACCCTTGTTAGTAAGGCCAGCACGATGCTACTTACGAAGAAAAGTTACCATGTCTGTGGGAGTCGGCGTATCATTGTCATGAAAAGTTCATGAAAATGCCGCACTATTGTCATATTTATGAGTCATAATAGGCAAGATTCATTATCGTTTTTGCACGGAGAGCCCCGTATGCTCAGCACCCAATCTCACGGCGGTACCGGTCGCGTCGCCGCCAAGAAAGAGCGCTCGTTGCGTCTCTATCTGGCGCGGCACCAGGACGAAGTAGATGCGGCACAACGATTGCGTTATGACGTATTCAGTGCCGAGTATGGTGCCCAGTTGAGTGGTCGTCCCGGGCTGGATCAGGATGAGTACGACCCTTTTTGTGAGCACCTGATTGTCGAAGATGAGGTCAGTCAGGAAGTGGTGGGGACCTATCGACTTTTCCTTCCCGAGAAGGTTGCTAGGGTGGGCCGCTATTATGCCGAGACAGAGTTTGATCTTTCACGTCTGCTGGCTTTGAATATACGGATTATGGAGTTGGGGCGATCCTGCGTACATCCTGACTACCGTCAGGGCGCGGTTATTGCGCTGCTCTGGTCGGGGCTGGCCGAGACCATGTCGATGTGGAAAATTGATTATCTCATGGGCTGCGCAAGTGTACACAGTACCGATGGCCCGGCCCTGGGCGCCTTGTACCAGAGTCTCAATACATACCTGACGCCGCAGGAACAGCGGGTCTTCCCTCTGCGCGCCGTCCCCAACTTTGATGCGCGGGCGCAGGTGGACCCTGCCACACTGCCAGGTTTGCTCAAGGGCTATTTAAGGGCTGGAGTGCGCATCGGCGGCGAGCCTTTCTGGGATCCGCAATTTCATTGTGCAGATTTCTTCGTCTGGTGCGAAGCTGGTCTGATTACCCCGCGCTATCAGCAGCGCTTTTTGGAACCGGTGGATGCGCGTAAATGACACGCCGTAAAAAGCCCGCCTCGGTACTGGTGGCTTACCCGGGGCGGCGCTGGCGCCGTTCGCGGCCCAAGGCTTTGCGGCGTATCTGGCGACTGCCGGTACTGGTGTTTTATCTGGTTCTGGCCTTTCCGTTGGCGGTATGGACTTGTGCGCGCAAGTCCGAACCGGACGCGGCCAGTTATCGGGCTTTTTCCTGGTGGAGTCGGCGGGCCTTGCGCGTCTTTGGCATTCATTTGCGTGTGGATGGAATCGTCCCCAAATCGCCGGTACTTGTCGCCGCTAACCATGTTTCCTACCTCGATATTCTCGCACTCGCGACCTTGGTTCCCGGTCGCTTTGTGGCGAAGAAGGAAATGCGTGCCTGGCCTTTTTTCGGGATTATGGGCGAGTGGTTGGGAACGCTCTTTATCGACCGTGGCGACGCCCGTGCGAGTCAGCGCACTGTGCGTCAGGCCGGCAAAATTTTGGCAGCGGGCACCAGCGTCATCCTTTTCCCGGAGGGCACCACCAGCGACGGCAAAAGGGTGGGCGATTTTTTTGCGGCGCCTTTTGAGATCGCCTCTGGGGCAGTAGCGCCGACGATTCCGGTGGCTTTGCGTTACGAAGATGTGCTGTGCCCCGGCCAGCCCGACCCACTCTGCCCTTTCATTGGTGAAGATAGCTTGTTTGGACATCTCTGGCGACTGGCGGCGGCGGCACCCTTGACACTGCGCGTGGAATTCCTGCCCGCGCTGGCGCCAGAATTGGGTCGCCGGAAGCTGGCAGCAACGGCTCAGGTGGCTATTGCCGATGCTTTACAGCGGATGGAGCAGGGGGCTTCAATCACCTATCTGCATAATCCCCGCCGTCGCCCTATCCGGGATGCCTGGGCAGCATGGCGGCATGGTCACGAGGGTTAGGTCGGCCGCCAGTTATGAACGCTCTCCACCAAGGTGGCGACATTTCCGATAGGGGTTTGCGGGGTGATGCCATGGCCGAGATTAAAGATGTGGCCCGGCCCAGGTCCGTGGCTGGCCAGAACGCGCTCGGCCTCTGCGGCAACGCCGCTGGCGCTGCCATAGAGGGCGATGGGATCCATATTGCCCTGCAGTGCTATGCCATCACCCAGACGCTGGCGGGCGATACTTAACTCGGTTGTCCAGTCGAGGCCCAGCACATCGGCGCCGCTCGCCGCCATTGCCTCCAACCAGTTACCCCCGCCCTTGGTAAAGAGCAGGATCGGTACCTGGCGGCCTTCCGCCTCGCGCTTCAAGCCGGCGATGATCTCGCTCATGTAAGCAAGCGAGAACTCTGCATAAGCCGGGGTGCTGAGACTGCCACCCCAGGTATCAAAAATCATCACTGCCTGCGCTCCGGCGGCAATCTGCGCGTTGAGGTATTGAGTGACCGATACGGCCAGATGACGCAGGAGGTGGTGCAGCAGCGCCGGATCACTGTACAGCAACCCTTTGACATGGATGAAGTCGCGACTGCCGCGTCCTTCGATCATGTAGCAGGCGAGGGTCCAGGGGCTGCCGGCAAAGCCGATGAGAGGCACCCGTCCATTCAGCTCACGGCGGATGAGCCGCACCGCATCCATCACAAAGCGCAGTTCCGTTTCCGGATCAGGCTGACTCAGTGCGTCGATGTCCGCGGCGTCACGCAAGGGACGTTCGAATACCGGGCCTTCGCCCTCCTGAAATTGCAGTCCGAGTCCCATGACATAAGGAATGGTCAGGATGTCCGAGAAGAGGATGGCAGCGTCCAGCGGAAAGCGATCAATGGGCTGCAGTGTCACTTCACAGGCCAGTTCCGGTGTGGTGCAGAGGGTGAGAAAATCCCCGGCACGGGCGCGGGTAGCACGGTACTCCGGCAGGTAACGCCCGGCCTGACGCATCAGCCAGACGGGGACATGATCCACCGGCTGGAGCAGGCAGGCACGCAGGAAATTATCATTCTGCAATGTGGATTTCATCACTTATACTCCCAGTTGATTGAGGATGCCCTCGGCGGCCCGGCGTCCTTCATCTACCGCAGTGACGACCAGATCAGAGCCGCGGCGCATGTCGCCCCCGGCAAAAATACGTGGGTTACTGGTCTGGAATTGTTCGTTGGTGCTGATCCGCCCATGGGCATCCGTGCTGATACCGTGCTCCGCAAACCAGGGGGCGGGGGAGGGGTCGAAACCAAAAGCGACGATCACCGCATCGGCATCCAATATCTGCTCTGAGCCGGGGATGATTTCCGGACGGCGACGGCCTTTGGCATCTGGTTCCCCCAGGCGGGTTTCCACCAGACGCACACCCCGGGCGCCC
>NZ_JAAZTY010000214.1 GCF_018854775.1 Acidithiobacillus ferriphilus
GGTCACCCTGACGCTGCGTCCGACTTCGGTTCCACTCACGCGCTGACCCGCCTCGGTGGCGCTTACGCCGACCTTGGCCGGCGTAAGCGCCGGCCGGGTTGCGCAAAAGGATTCAAATGTGTCGGCGCTGAGATATTCGGTGCCGGTCACGGCCTTGCAGGCGCCGTGTTCGTCGCCGGTGACCTTCACGCTACGGCCCATCTCCGCACCACTTACGCTCTGGCCTCGGGCGGTACGGCCTACGCTCACCTTGGCCGGAGCCGGATCGGGGATGGCGGCGCAGAGGGTGTCGTATTGCTCGGTGCCGATATATTCAGTGCCCGTGATGGCACGGCAACTGCCCGGCTCGGCACCGGTGACCTTGGTGCTCCGCTCCACCTGGGTGCCGGTCACAGATGTGCCACTCAGGGTAGTCCCTTGCTCCACTTTGGCAGGTACTGCAGGCTTCTGGCGGGTCCGACCGCTGGGTCGGCACGCCGGCTGGTCGCCGCGTCCTTGCTGGCAGAGCACGTCACGGCGCCTCTGGGCTGCGCCGCGCCCGCGCAATCCCGTCGCCGCACCGGACGTGGATGCGTTGTTGTTCTGCGATGTACGCGAAACACGGGCCCGAGATGGCTCTGATGGCTCTTCTGCCATTTTCCCCTGACGGGAAAGCGCGCGACGCCGCTCCTGGCAGAGTTTGCGCACCGCGGAGGCGCTCGGCCCGGCCACCGACGCCGGATCTTCGTCTACCAGCGCGCATACCGCTGCGAGCAATTGTTCCCGTTCGGCGCTTTCAGTGGCCGCCTTCCCCTGGCAGCCGCAGCGCTCAGAAGAGGCGGCGCCTGGCGCCGCGGCAAGCGTTTCCACAGGCGCGGTGGTCATCGGACGATCTGAGGCAAGCACACGAATCCCCGCGCGTGCCGCAGGGTTGGTCTGCGTCGCTTCTATGGCACCACCTTGCGACAAGGCTGCACGGCGGGCACGGGAAAGCGACCTGCCGGTAGCCCCCGGCGTCGCCAGGGCCGCCGTATTGCCCGTTGTCCGTGCGGCGGACTTCGCCCCCAGCGCGGCGGCACCGTTGTGCGACAACGCCCGCCGCCGCTCCAGCGCGGCGGCACGTGTCGAGCGCGGGGACGCCGTATTGTTTGCCATAGAGTCGCTCATGCCTTGATCCTTCCGTATCCATCAAACCCCTGCGCGGGCCATCCGCCGGATAATCCCGCACCCCTCTTGCTTAGCGCCCGCGAAACACCACAAAAGCGCTGCCCTGGCTCTGCGAGTAATTGTCATACCCGACCAGGCGCACGTGATGGCCGGGGTGAGCGCGATGGCATGCTTCCAACTCCGCGATCACGGTGTCCACCGACTGTTCGCCGAACATGGGTAACTTCCACATGTACCAGTAGTATGTCGATGCGCGTTCAGGTTCCACATGCTCGATGCCGGGGTTCCAGCCCTGATTGATGAGATAGGCGATCTG
>NZ_JAAZTY010000215.1 GCF_018854775.1 Acidithiobacillus ferriphilus
AGTTCGAAATCGTAGTGTTCCAGATGCGATTCGGCCAGAGAGAGGATTACGGGGGCGCGAGACCGCTCGGCAGCGGCCATGACGCCCTCGACGAACTCCAGGCTCACGACGTCGAAAGCGCCTACCGCGTATCCATGCGCATAGGCATGGCTCAGCAGATCTTTCATATGCACCAAAGGCATAACGCTATCCCCCGAAACGGAATCCAACCCCTATAATGCCTGCGGCCCTGAGCGTGGCGGCACTGGCGCGGTAGTAAGACATATCTTGAACGAGATATGGATCAATTTCGGGTGACATTATTTATTTCACTGTTTAGGTAGCCCGTCATTCGCGGATCATTCGCCATGGCCACGCCGATACTAGCTGAGTGACTGGCTGACCACGCCGTCCAACCCGCTGTCACCGGCATCGGGCGCCTTCGGAAGTATGTTTTCCACTTCGGAATGGACGCGGGCGATGATATGGGCGGCCACCAAGCCATCGCCGACGCGCTCACACGCATCCGCTCCGGCGCGCACCGCCGCATTTACCGCACCGGTCTCACCGCGCACCAGTACGGTGACATAGCCGCCGCCCACGAACTGGCGACCCACCAGACGCACTTCCGCCGCCTTGGTCATCGCGTCCGCCGCCTCGATCGCCGGCACCAGGCCGCGCGTTTCAATCATACCCAATGCCACTCCGCTGACGTTTGCCATTTTTATCACTCCATGTACTACCGCTTCGGTTGATTCGTTTAAACCACTTATTCCGTCGGATTGCTGGGCAGAATATTTTCCACTTCACTATGCACGCGGGCGATGATGTGGGCGGCCACCAGGCCATCGCCGACGCGCTCACACGCATCCGCTCCGGCGCGCACCGCCGCATTGACCGCACCGGTTTCACCGCGCACCAGCACGGTGACATAGCCGCCGCCCACGAACTGGCGACCCACCAGACGCACTTCCGCCGCCTTGGTCATCGCGTCC
>NZ_JAAZTY010000216.1 GCF_018854775.1 Acidithiobacillus ferriphilus
GGCAGTTCGCCCGCCACCCGGCCACTGCGCGAGCCGCGCTGCAAGGCCCAGCGCAGGGCTTCCTCCCGCCATTCCGCCGGCGGCGTCCGCACTTCCAGGCGCTGCAGATGGATGGCGCAAATATCCAGATACATGGCCTGATCAAAGGGATAAAAGCCCAGCCATAAGCCGAAGCGCTCGGAAAGACTGATTTTTTCTTCCGCTGTCTCGCCGGGGATGATTTCCTCACCGTGGCGATGATATTCCTCATTGTCGGCAAAGTGGCGCGGCATCAGATGCCGCCGGTTGCTGGTGGCGTAGAGCAGCACGTTGTCCGGACGCGCCTCCACACCGCCGTCCAGCAGGGATTTAAGGGCCTTGTAGCCGGGGTCATCGGCGCCGAAAGACAGGTCATCGCAGAAGAGCACAAAGTAATAGGCCTGCTGGGGATCGGCCGCCTGCAACGCGGCGAGAATCTCCGGCAGGTCGAGGATGCCGTCCGGGTCGATTTCAATCACCCGCAGCCCCTGATCCGCATAGCGACGCAGGAGCGCCTTGACCAGCGAAGACTTGCCCGTGCCCCGCCCACCCCAGAGTAAGGCATCATTGGCGGGGAAACCGGCGACAAACTGGCGGGTGTTCAAATCCAGTGCGGCCTTGCTGTCTTCGATACCGAGCAGCTCGTCCATCTCCGGCAAGTCCACGCGCGCCACCCCTTCCAGACGACCACCGAGGGGCAGATGGCGCCAGCGGGCGGCCTTTACCCTGGCAAAATCGGGCAGAGGATGATTGCTGCTGTCCCCCAAAAGGGCGGCCAAGCCCTGAATCATCTGTTGACGTTCCACTGTCCACGGACTCCTTTCTGTGATTAGATACCACTAGCTTAACCCCATTTACCGTGGCGCGTCATGAAACTGCTTACCGACTTCCTCCCCATCATCCTCTTTTTCGTGGCCTACAAGATCCACGGGATCTACACGGCCACCGAGGTGCTCATCGTTGCCGCCATCCTGTTGATGGCCTGGCAGTGGTGGCGGCGGGGCCGGGTGGAGACCATGACCTGGGTCTCCACCCTGCTGATCCTGACCTTCGGCGGCCTGACCCTGTATTTTCATAACGACACCTTCATCAAGATCAAGCCCAGCATTCTCTATGTGCTGTTCGCGGCCGCTCTGCTCTTTACCCACTGGCGCGAGGAACCTCTCCTGCAACGCCTGATGGGCGGACAACTGCCGGCCGCCCTGCCCTTGTCTTTCTGGCGGCGCCTCAATAGCTACTGGATTGCCTTCTTTCTCTTCGGTGCAGTCCTGAATCTGATCGTGGCCTATGCGTTTTCGACAGGTATCTGGGTGGATTTCAAGCTTTTCGGCATGCTCGCCCTCACGGTCATTTTCGTGCTCTTTCAAGCGGTGGTGATCTCGCGTGCCTTGCCGCAAGAGGCTAAGGATAGCGATTCATCGGCTAGTCGCTGATTAGCAGGGACAGTTGCCAAGTTGCCGCAAATGGGGCAATTTTAGGAGCATACCCCTCACCGACAGGATCCAATGACCCATGTATTACTGCATTATTGGCACTGACAATCCCGATTCCCTGAGCATACGCCAGACCGCACGGGGTGATCATCTGGCGCGCCTGCATCAGTTGCAATCCGAGGGGCGTTTACTGACGGCGGGGCCATTCCCCGCCATAGACTG
>NZ_JAAZTY010000217.1 GCF_018854775.1 Acidithiobacillus ferriphilus
GGACGGCGGCATCGGTGAGCAAGGGTGGCGGACCGACCTGTACCCGCCCCAGCGCGCCCAACGCCAGCGGGGCGCGGATGCCTTCGGCGTTGGCCGGGCCGAGGGGCAGGGTCAGGGTGGCCAGATGCGCCGTATCCACCGGCCGCGGCGTCGTGGCGACGATAAATTGCTGGTGATAGGCATGCAGAACGCCGGAGAAAAAAGGCCCCTGGGCGCGGCGGAGGGTGTCGATCACTTGCTGTGCCGTCAGGTGATATTGCGCCAGGCGCACCGGGTTCAGATCGATATGCACCTGCGGCCAGCCGCGGCCGGTGCTCTGCACCTGATAGACACCGGGAATCGCCAGCAGGGCGGGGCGCACCTGGAAGGCGAAAGTCGGCATCATCGCCGAACTGTCCTGCTGATTGGAGACCAGCGCATACTCGGCGAAGGGGTAAGTGTAGGGCGCCATGCGCGTCACCCGCATCTGCGCGCCAACGGGTAAGCGAACCTGCGAGAGGCGGGCCTGCAGCATGAGATAAGCGGTCTGCGGATTGACGCCGGGATTGAAGTAGACATTGAGCTTGGTCAGCCCGTTACCGGTCTGCGAGCGCACCAGCCGGACGCCCGGCTGACCCTTGGCCAGCGCCTCCAGCGGTCGGGTGATCTCGACCTCCATGAACTTGACCGGCAGGCTGCCGTCATTGACCAGTACCGTAACGCGCGGAAAATCGACATTGGGAAACACGCTTTCCGGCAGACCTTGCAAGGCAAACCAGCCGGCTGCCAGCAAAAACAGGGTGGCGAGGATTATACTGAAGCGATTTTCCCAGAGAAAATCCAGATAGCGCTTCATGGCTTTTGGACCTGCACGGGGGTGCCGGCGACAAGACGGGCATTGCCGGAACGGATGACGAACTCGCCAACCCGGAGATCACCGCTGACCCAGGTACGATCGCCCCGACTGGCAACGATACGGACGGGTACCACGACCGCCCGTCCGTGGCGGACGGCGAATACTTCGGTGCGGGCGCCACGCATGACTATACTGGCGGTCGGTAAGACGAGGGCCGTTGCCCCTGGCGCGGACAGTCTTACCTGCAGCCATTCACCCGGCAGCAGCAGGCTGTGGGCGGGCAGATCAATATAGACCGACACCAGACCCAGATGCCGCGCACTTTGCCCGACAGAGCGAATCTTGCCATGCCCCTGCCAGCCGCTGCCATCAAGCCCTACCACCATTCCCGGCTGCAGCCCCTGCGCCACGGCAGGGGTGACATAGGCGTGCATCCAGGGTATCCCGCGCCCGGCGAGGGTGGCGATGGGCTGGCCGGCATTGACCACTGCCCCAGCGGGTACCAGATAATGCAGGCTCCCGGCGAACGGAGCAGTCAGTTGCTGCTCGTTGGCTTGCGCCTGCAGGACACGGAGAGTGGACCGTGCTTCATCCAATGTCAGCTTCGTCCGTTCCACATCCTGCCGGGAGAAGACGCCATCGGTATAGAGCTGTCGGTTGCGGAGCCACTGACTGCGGCTGAAAGCGACCCGCGCCTGAGCGGCGCTGATGGTCGCCCGCAGGCCGGGCGGCGCGATACGCGCCACCATGGCGCCGGCGGGGATTTGTCCGGCCGGCAGCAGCGGGCCGAGCACCCGGCCGGTCACGGCGGCGGTCAATGTCACTTGACCGTTGCTCTCGACGGTGGCGAGTACGGTGTTCTCCTGCCGAGCCGGCGCGGAGGCGACAGCGGCTACGCGTACCGGCAGCGCCCAAGCCGCGCTCATGCCGGTCAGCCAGAGCAGGATGGCGAGGCCGATAACGGCGGGCCAGCGTGGGGAAATGTGGATCATCGAGCGTTGGCGAGGGGTCATGACGATTTCCTTTGATCGGGCAACAAGCCA
>NZ_JAAZTY010000218.1 GCF_018854775.1 Acidithiobacillus ferriphilus
TGTCACGCTCGTTGCCGTTGGCATCCATTGGCGCGCCTTTCAAGTGGCCTTCCTGACCGTGCTGAGTGCCGCGTTGTTGGGTGTCTGGCTATATAGCATTGGGCAAACGCCCGCCAACGACGTCATCTTGCGCTACGTGCTGCAGGGTTACGCCGGCGTCATGTGGATGGTCGGGTTTTTTTTGGCGGCCACGGCGGCTTACCTGATAAATTTCTTTACCCTCTCGGAAAAGGTGGGGCGTCTGGCAACGGGGCTGACCTGGGTTGGCGTGCTCATGGGTTTCATCGCCCTTGGTGTGCGTTGGCGCGAAACCTACATCGGGCATCCCGACTGGGGGCATGTCCCGGTGACCAATCTTTGGGAGGTGATGGTGGTATTTTGTGCGGCCACCTCCCTCTTCTACCTCTACTATGAATCCCGCTTCAAGTCCAAAGCGCTAGGCGCTTTTGTGATGCCGTTGGTGGCTGTGGCTGCAGTGTTTCTGCTCTGGCTCACGTTTGTCCAGCATATGAATCGCATAGCCCCTATCATTCCGGCATTGCAGAGCTTCTGGATGAAACTGCATGTGCCCATGATGTTTGTGTCTTATGCGAACTTTACCATCGCCAGTCTGGTGGGCCTCGCCTACATTCTCGCTGACCGCTCGCGTAGAAGCGGCGGTGGCGGGATT
>NZ_JAAZTY010000219.1 GCF_018854775.1 Acidithiobacillus ferriphilus
ACTCCAGATAACGGCGCTGCCGTTGCCCGCGACCACGGATCATTCCTTTGAGGGTCTGCACGCCGGAAGATTCCACCGCCGTAACGCCCGCCTCCGCCTCCAGTTGCACATTCTGGATGCTATGGTGCACCCAATGACTGGACAGCGAGCGCCCTTGACGTACCTGAGTATAAAGATGGGAAAGTACATCCCGCGCGGCCTGCACAGAAGCGGCTGGTCCGGTGATATGAAAGCGGGTGCCGCGGGGCAGGATCACCACCCCCAAGCGTGACTCGATCTGTTTGATATGACTATCCAGTTCGCCGGACAGTTCGGAGAGCATCGCCGCGCTCGCCTGCTCAGCGATGAAATCGCTGTGGCTTACACTCAGCGTCTTACCAGGAGGCTCCATGGGGCTATACGGCAAGGCGCTGGCTCGCCGGTGCCACCTGCACCACACGCCCGCGCAGACTATTGGGCAGCGCTGCCGTAATTTCGACATCCAGCATCTGTCCGACCCAATCCATGGACCCCGCCATATTGACCGAGCGATTGCAGCTGGTCTTGCCCGTCAGTTGCTGCGGATCACGGCGCGACGGTCCTGTCATCAGTACCGCCTGCCGCGTACCCACCAAGGCTTGCGCGTAACCCTGTGCCAGCCCGTTGATGCGCCCTTGTAATATTGCCAGACGCTCATCCTTGACGGCCTCGGGCACGCTGTCTTTCAGCTTCAGTGCCGGCGTATTGGGGCGCTGGCTGTATTTGAAGGAGAACGATTGATCAAAACGCACCGCATCGATCAACGCCATAGTCGCGGCAAAGTCTGCATCGGTTTCGCCCGGGAAACCCACGATAAAATCCGAGGAAATTTGAATACCGGGACGAGCGACGCGCAGACGTTCAATTTTATCCAAATACTGCTCAACCGTATGCTTGCGATGCATACGCCGCAAAATACGGTCAGAACCACTTTGTACCGGCAAGTGCAGGTGGGGCGCCAGTATCTCAATATTGGCATGCGCAGCAATCAATTCGTCATCAAGGTTGCTGGGATGGGACGTGGTATAACGCAAGCGCAGCAAACCGGGAATTCGCGCCAAGCGTTCCAGCAGATCGGCCAGGCCACCCTCACCTACCAATCCCGTCGCACCCCGATAGGCATTAACATTTTGGCCCAGCAGAGTAATCTCGCGCACCCCCTGATCTACCAGCGTACGCGCCTCCCGCAGGATATCGGGCATGGGGCGGCTATATTCCCGCCCCCGGGTATGGGGCACCACACAGAAGGTACAAAATTTATCGCAACCTTCCTGAACAGTGACGAAAGCGGTGGCGCCGTCGCGACCGGGCCGTTGTGGCAGGTGATCAAACTTTTCCAGCATCGGGAATGCCACATCCACCTGGGGACGACGCTCGGCCAGACAGGCGTCCAGCAAGTCCGGCAAGCGATGCAGCGTTTGTGGCCCGAATACCAGATCCACGTAAGGTGCCCGCCGCCGCAGTCGCTCACCCTCCTGACTGGCCACACAGCCCCCAACCCCGATCACCAACTCCGGACGGCGCTCCTTTAAAGGGCGCCAAAAACCCAGTTGAGTAAACACTTTGTCTTCGGCTTTTTCACGGATGGAGCAGGTATTGAGCAGGAGTACATCGGCGAGCACCGGATCGTCCACCAGATGCAATCCATGACTGACCGCAAGCACATCAGCCATGCGCTCGGAGTCGTATTCATTCATCTGACAGCCGTAAGTCTTGATATACAGGTTCTGCAATGCATTCCCAGAAGAAGTGAGGACTTATGAACGATGATAGGGCCACCCCGAAGGATTGACAAGGGGTGGCCGCAGATTATGGAATCATCCCAGGCCAAGCCAGTATAACCCAAACGGAGTCCGGCATGACGCCATCCGCGGCACCATGCTACAATGCGCGCCGTTCCTTCGGCGACGCGATAGACCAGCGTTTTGCCTCCACCGGTGGAGAAAGCCCATGTCCCGATCTCCCGGGCCTATGTCCCAGGCTTGGCACTTTACCCGCGAGTTTTTACGCGATCCTCATGCTATTGGGGCTGTGCTACCCAGTTCGCCCTTCCTCGCCCGCCGAATGGCCGCTATGGTGCCCCATGGTCCCGGACTGGTGGTCGAACTGGGGCCAGGTATGGGGCCGGTAACCAAGGCCTTACTGGAAAGCGGCATCCCAGCGCAGGATCTGGTTCTTGTCGAGCAGGCACCGGCCATGGTCCGCCACCTGCGTCAGCATTATCCCGAGGTGGAAGTCATTGAAGGGGACGCGGCACACATTCAACACCTGATGGCGCATCGCGGCCCAGTCCGCGCCGTGGTGTCCAGTCTGCCGCTGCGCAGCATCCCCAAAACGGTCGTTGAACGCATTTTTCAGCAACTGCCGGGAATCAGTCGCCACGGGACCGTATTCATCCAATTTACCTATCACTTCCGCTGCTCCTGCGCGGGCTTGCCCCCGGACTTTCGTCGGCGACGGATGGCCGTGGTCTGGCGCAACGTGCCGCCAGCACGGGTGGATGCCTTTATTTACCACGCACCCCAACAGCGCTGATCGAGTCGCGTTGACATAAAGGAAGAGGCGAATAATGATGCGGCATGACCAGAAGACGCAGAGTTCTGTGTCAAACAACGGGCCACTGCCTTTTTCCAAAATGATCACCAAAAAGCCACCTCCCTTGCGCCATGCCCCTCGTATGCTATGGCCTTGGCTGACCTTACCGGCCTCTCTCACTGCAGCGCTGCAACGGGCTTATGAAAAGCCGCATGGGATGGTGCAGGCGCTGCTGCTGGGTAGCGGACGCGCGAACCCAACACCGACTGAGCGCTACCTATTACGCCTACATCGCGGAGAGCAGATTTTCTGGCGCGAGGTCCTCTTGCACTGTGGCGACGTGATGCGTCCTGCGCTCTGGGCGCGCACGACCATTCCGTTGCGCGGGCTACGTCGCGGCCTATTACCGTTGACCCGCCATGGCACGCGCCCCATCGGCAATACTCTATTCCGTCATCGCCGTTTGCGGCGCTCCCCGATTCAAGCCGAGAGCCAGCCCCGATTCGGCCGCCGCCGCTGCTGGCAGCGGCGGTCGG
>NZ_JAAZTY010000022.1 GCF_018854775.1 Acidithiobacillus ferriphilus
TGGAAGGTAAACGGTATGCCTACTGGTGGGTGGACGGCGTCTATACCAATCTACGTGCGGAGGAGGATCCGCGCATCTGCCTGCTGGTGATTATTGGCGTGACGGCGGACGGGAAGAAGGAACTGGTCAGTGTCAGCGATGGCCTGCGCGAATCCAAGGCCTCCTGGCTGGAGGTTCTGCGCGACCTGCAGGCTCGTGGTCTGGAAGCTGCACCATTACTGGCTATTGGTGATGGCGCCATGGGCTTCTGGGCAGCATTGGATGAAGCGTATCCCGAAACCCGCCAGCAGCGCTGCTGGGTGCACAAGACCGCCAACATCCTCAACGAACTGCCCAAATCCAAGCAGGGCAAGGCGAAGGCGGCTCTCCAGGAAATCTGGATGGCCGAGAGCCGGAAGGCCGCAGAGAAAGCCCTGGAGGCCTTTGTGCGCAACTACCAGGCGAAGTATCCCAAGGCCGTGGTCAAGCTGGAAAAGGATCGGGCGGAATTGCTGGCCTTCTATGATTATCCGGCCGAACATTGGCGGCATATCCGAACCACCAATGCCATTGAGTCGACCTTTGCCACCGTGCGCCACCGGACATCGCGCACTAAAAACTGCGTGTCGCGCAACAGCTTCATTGGATTGGGCTTCAAGATGCTGCAGCAGGCCGAAAAGCGCTGGATCGCCATTTTCCATCCGGAGAAAGTGCGTGATCTCTTTGCGGGAATGAAATTCATCGATGGATTACCGGCTAATGAAACCCTGCCGGATGATCAACAGGACGCCGCCTAAGCTATGTTAGAACACACTAATACACCAAAATTGACGATAGCTCATATGGCGGTATCAGACTGGAAGCGGTCGTTGAGTAGGCTTAGAGTTGATCTGATCGTCGAACCACACAGGTAGACAATCTCTGCGTCTTTCCAGTAAGGGAATGCCGACGAGAAGCTCAATAGAACAGCAGATGATCTCGATCATGCATGGAGCGCGTTGAGATAGGAAATTGTACAAACTGTCTCCTTATTCTGCATGTGTGATTCAAGCTTAATATTGCAATATGTGCCGATAGAAAACGAGGAACCTGATGTTAATTGGATTTTTGAAGGATCACTGGTTTTTTGCTTTAATATTACCTGTTGCCATTTACGTGGTGTCTTTTTTTATAAAGAACAACGGGGTAATATCAATCTTCTATCAAATAAAATTAGAAAAGAAGGATAATCTCTCGAAATTAATTAAAAGCATAGAGGAATTAGATAATAAAAATCCGACAATGGGTACACAAAACAACTTTAGAATGGCTCTATATATAACGCCAACTTTTCCAGAAATAAAATTCATAGCAGAGCATATAAAAGACGTCAGAGACCTTCTCCACCTGAAACGACTATATTCAAGAGTAAGGTTTGATGAAGGCAAAAATATTTTTTTGATCAATAAAAGCGCTATTCCAGGATGGATATTTGACGCTCTATTTTCTCTATTTTCTGGATTTTCAATATTTTTATTCGTCCTATTTTTGGCTTCCATTAAAAATATCCATGAAATGATATTACCGTCCATGGTATTATTGGCGATCTCATTATTCATTGTTTACTTTTGCCTCATTATGTCCGGCATGGCCTTCTCAAGGAAGGAGCTACTGAAGAAGAACATAATACAGGAACAGAAAGATAAAATATCTCTTCCTGGAGTATCTGATTTAATGTATGTTATCTTTTCTGGATTGGGATATTTGTTGGGATTTTTGCTCTTATGGCTTATTTAGCGTGCTTGCCTGAAGTTCTAGTAACCATGAAATCTGCTTTGCGCCTACACCTTACCATGCGATTCTGCAACGCTGTTCGTTAATGCTACCGGCGAAACGAAATGCGTAGTTTTACTTTTTGGGAATCTGTACCAGTAAATTGCTAACGATTCCTGAATCCCGGTAGGGTAGAGACAAATGCCCTCGGCCAGGGGGTACTTTGTGTTCTTCAACACTCCTGGTTATTTATGTCCATAAAGGGTGCTCCAGTTCAGAGTGATAAAGACCGCTTCCGCTGATTATGTATAGTGCGCATGTCGAGCTGGCTGTAAGCCCTGTCAATGCTGGCCAGTTGGTAGGGTCGGTATCGTGATGCTATACATAAAATTGGTCGATTCGGTGTGTAGTCACCACGACAGCGCTCCGCATGCGCCACAGATCAACACCCTAGCTACCGGCTTGATCGATGGCCACAATGCTGATCAGAGATCTTTGGATCACCATTAACTTACTGCTCAGAAAGGTGATTGCCTGTGAATCCTAGCACTCCTTCCGATCCGGAAGCCTGACACCAATATTCGGCACCGCCGGTGGGCAGCCATCTTGCCGGGGTCTCCAAAACAGCGTTTATTATGTAGAGCTCGCGAGCAAGGTTCGTCCTTACAACCCAGTCGCAGCAAGGCTCTCAACTGTACCGCTATACATAATCGCGAGGTATACATAACGCTGCCCTGCCGCCGTTGAGCCTGATGATCGGCACTAGACTGATTCCAGACATTCAGCAGCGGAATGCAAATGACATCATCCGACCCAAAACGGCCATCGACCTCGTGACAGCGAACATCCACCACTATTGTTTGTTGGACTGGACAGCCTCACACTGTGCTAGGGTATCCCCATCGCCAACAAGAAGAAGATGCCCTGTGGGATTCAGTCCGAGAGACATGAAATACAACGGGGATGGTCTGACGGAGCCAGGAATGCGAGAGAACCCAGTGAGGCTGGATCATCTGTGGCCGTGGATGGCGTCATGGCCGGGATCGACTGCTTGCAGCCAGATACGAATGGAGCTGCTTGCTTTCCGCATCTAGCGCAGCTGGATTAGTAAAATTGGGAGGATCACCTATGGATTCGATGATTGTGCTGCAAAACAATCTACAGGCAACGCTCAACATCTCGGTGGATGCCCAGCCCGCACTCAATGAGAGTTATTGGGGGCGGGTCCATGAAAGTGCCTCAGGCGAGCAAACTAATTCGCTGTTCTGGGTGAGCAGGTCAGCAGGCATTCCCGACACGGATAGTTTTAGGTTCAGTGCCAGGACTCAGATCGCTGGGATCGATATCGAACTGCTCGTGGAGCTGGATGGGACATGGGATGGCAGCATTATTCAGATCGCAGTGAGGGCTGGCGACAACACCAGCGAATGGTCTGCCGACAGAGAAACATCCCTCACTTTCGTTGGCAATGACGGGGAGTCATATCGTCTTTCGGGAAGTTATGTTAGCGAGAGTGCACGATATGACAATGTGCGTTTTGTGGTGAGCCAGACAATTCTGCCGCAGATCAACCATATGGTTGTGCTGATGCTGGAGAATCGCTCATTCGACAATCTTTTGGGCTGGCTATATGACGGCCCTGACGATGAACCTGAAGCCTACATTCCGAATGATTCGCCTCATTCGTTCAACGGGCTTACGGCGAATACTTACACGAATTCCGACTCGAGGGTTAACGCTGGAACGCCGGTGCTAGCCACCAGAGGAACGACAAATTGGCCAGTGAACAATAGGACCGTAGCGGATAGTTGTGTGTCAGACCCCGACCCCGGCGAAAGATTTGACCGCTGTCGAACACAAATCAGCAATGGGATGGGAGGATTCCTTGCCGATTACGTGACCTCGGTTGAGGCCGCTGGTGGCCCCCTGGAGAGTGCAAAGCAGATCATGCAGGCCTACGCTCCGGAACAGATCCCTGTCATTACAGGCCTCGCAAAACATTTCGCAGTGTCTGATGCCTGGCATGCTTCTGTACCAAGCCAAACTTGGCCGAATCGAGCTTTCGTACAGGCTGGTGCATCGGCTGGTCATGTGAATAATGATGGTTGGCCTTGGAATATCCCCACCATCTTCGATGTACTGGACACGCAGAGGTTGGAATGGCGTGTGTACAATAACAGTGTGCTGCCTTCTTTAACTAAAACGATGTTCTTCGAAAAATATGGCACGAATGAAACAAATTTTGGCGGTATTGGAGATTTCCAGGAGGCGTGCCAAACAGGCAATCTGCCGGTATTCACCTTCCTGGAACCAAGTTTCGGCCCTTATGAGCCCGATGAGAGCTACCATCCGCCCTATGACATAAAGCCAGGTGAGGCTTTTCTGGCGAAGATCTACGATATGCTACGCACAAGCCCGGCACGCGACAAAACCCTGTTCATTGTGCTGTTCGATGAACACGGAGGAACCTACGACCACGTCTCTCCGCCAGATGCCCCACAATCCTTACCGACGGCAACGGATGGGTCAGATTTCGAATTCAACCAGTTCGGCGTGCGAGTACCGGCGATCGTAATCTCCTCCTACACAAGTTCCAAGACAGTATTCCGTAGCAATACGGAAGTGCCCTATGACCACACTTCAGTATTGGCAACGCTGAGAGACTGGCTTGGATTGGACGCTGCCTTCCGCAACCAGTTGCCCAGCCTGCGGATTACGACCGCACCTACCTTGGAGCCTGTGTTGACCCTGTCGGTGCCCCGCGAGTGGCCTCAACTAGACTCTATCCCCTCATCAAGCGACCTCGCCGTGAGACTAGCGGCACCAGCCGACGATGTGCCATTGAACGATAACCAAAAAGCCATCCTCATGGCAGTCGGAGCACATGTGGCAAAGCGGCCGCTATCGCTGTCGGAAAAACAGGATGCTGAGAAACAGTTGCAGAATCATGGAGATGCAAGAACCTGGCTAGCGGCCCTAAAGCCGCATCTGCCTGTGCGTAAAATGAAGACCAATGCTTCTGGAACTGCTGGCGACTTGGCTAAGATTACTCTGGCGATGTGAACCTCCCGGCGTTTCGTGGAGGATCAGATGTTCGACAAGCAGTTTGTATATTTTTACCGATCGGCACAAAGTATCATCTTGGCATTCCGATCTAGAGGCGATTGAGTTGGTTTGCGGAAGATAAAGTCGGCCCCGCCATGGACGGCGTGAAAGCTAGCGGGCATGCCTTTTCGAAGCGCCCGAAGGCAATCCGACTTTGGCCTCCACGATAAGCATTGCCTACAGACGACGGGGTGCCGTAATATCTGCTGTAGCCTACGGCAGTGGCAGACTGAAAGCGTGCGTTGGGTTACTGATTTTATAGACAATATTTCCTGGCAACGCGAACTCAATTAGAAGGCACCTCATGAGTCTTAACTTTTATACGCTCGACACAGACACCGTAATTGAAGGCTATGTGGTAATGGCCTCAACTACATATGAATTTGCACTCAACCATTTTGTGCCTCTGATCGGTCGACTAGATATTCAGCGCGATGCATTAAACACAAAATTTTATAGCCGTCTCGAAGATGATATTGTACGTGGTTGCGTGATGCCCCCAATTACTATTGCTATGATCCACTCGTTTCCTGATCGGCAGCAGGCTTTAGATGTCGTTCAAGATTATATTTCAGAAAATATCGAAAGCGCATTCGTCCTGGATGGCATACAACGCCTGAACACCTTGCATCGTGCTTCTTTTAGGGACGGTTTTGATGCTAATCGCGCCATACACGTCAACTTTATAATTGCGAGCTCCCGCGATAGACTCCTATATCGCATGATCACGCTCAACAACGGCCAAAAGCCGATGTCGGCTCGCCATCAAATCGATATCTTGGCAGACGCCTTCTTCGATTTCGACGCAATTGACCTAAAACTCGTTGCGGAGAAAGGGAAAGGGCGCGTTCGAGCGCCAGAATCTTTCAAGAAGGCGGACTTTGTTAAGGGTTACATTGCGTACCTGAGTGGATCGGTCAACATTGACAATCAAAAGATCATAGAGGAAAAGATGGATGAACTTATCGCCTTGAAGATCATCGACTCAGACATTCCGACAAGTAACGTCGAATTTATGGATATCGTTGATCTGGTAAATAAATTTAGCAAATCAAGCTTATTGCGCGACTGGATCAGAGTCCAGAATAATTTTATTGGATTCTGTGTAGGAGCAAAAACGTCGGCGGTAGAGCTTAAATTGCTGAGTATAGAAAAAATTGAAGAATCGGTCAAAAATTTCGAGAAGGCATTTTCTTCGATCAACGTCAGCAAAGTTAATCTCGGAAAGGTTCGCCGAGAGATGGTTGCATTCTTTTTTCAGAACTATCTAAATTTGAGTAAACTGGACGAATTCGAACTCCTTGACAGAATATCTTATCGGCTTTGAACGTGACTATCGAAATATCCGGAACCAGTATCGAGGGGTTGAGCGGAGGTATTTCGCAAAACGCCGCGCGGTCATATCAATATCTATTGATTCGTCTCCTGTTGGGTACGGTAAAAGTATCCAGAGGTGGCACCCGCAGTAAGCAGATAATGGATTATTCTTCGCTACCCGCTACTGTCCAGACAATGAAGCCAGCTGATGCGGTCAGGGACTTCTTGATGAGCTATTCGATTGGTGGCAGCGTTAATAGGCTCATAAAAGTAACTCGAGTTGACAATCGTGAGTTCTATAAAGAAATTCTTTCGGAGTTTCTCAATTTTCAAATCCAAACTGCGCGTGGCAGCAATACCGGTGCTTTTGTTTTTCTGTACAGAATATTGGAGCGAATATCCTACTCAGTTCCCTTGCTCTACGCATCTACGCAAAGTGATTTTAGAGACACTTTCAAAGATCTCAGGTCAATTTTGAACGCCGACATAAAAGGCGAGTTAGGCATGTTCAAAAAGTTTCTAGATAAAGGGAGATTTATAGAGTCAATAAAGTTGTGTGTCGCCCAGAATATTTCTTTCGCGAACCTCGGCGGACATGACGCAGACTACTACAAGCTGACTTGCGATAGATTTAAGCGTTTTGTAAGTAAGGACCCAAATGCTCATGAGTTAGAAATAAAATTCCTCGATATTCCGGATTTTTTGATCACAATAAGAAATAGGTTCTTTCATTCGCTAACCGGCGATGAAAAAAATAACATAACAACAATAGAAATGCCGGATTCAGATGAATACTTTGGGAGAATAAACCCCGTTATATCAAGCTTTCTTGCGATAGTGGCACTTCAGAGTATCGCGTCTAAATATCGCACTTGAGAGGCTGCGTAAAAAGTCTAAAAAAGTTACTAGCATTGAATGGCAGATTCAATGTTGGAGTGCAACATTACTATTCAAATCGCTGAAGATCCCCGTCATGACTTCTCATGACTTCTGGGATCCGATGCTAAAAGTTTTCCAGATACCGGAGGCGCTGCGCCTAAAGGCAGCTTCCGCCGCATCACCGCCCATTCCATTCCCTTGCTATGTTCTTACCGCAGATCGAGGATTGCGTCCAGCAAGGTCATATGGCGAGCGCCCCCGCTCTTCGCCTGGTCTTTGATCAGGCGGTTCACTATGATCCCAAGGAGGCATACAGACGCGCCCTGATGAACTACCAAACCTCGCAACTCTGTCATCCGTTATCAACTTAAGGTAATAAATAATAAAATATCTGATGGATTCAATCTGCCCTTTATCGCTATTCTATCGTATTGAGAAGCAGGGCCTCTCGCTCAGAATATGATCCTAGACGATAAGGATAAGTGTTCGCCTGTGTATCTAACCATTCCCGACGAATAACGAGATTGTGGTTTTGTTCTCCCAGCCATTGTTCAAATCGGTAGTTTCTGTTTTTTACCCGTTTTGGATATGGATCAAATGCGTAGAGTGATTCAGAATCCAGACGCAAACATAGAATGTAGTGCCATTGCCGGCCGGTAGATTTTACTCGAAGCGCTACCGCACCATTATTATTTAAAGTTTGTGCAATTAAATTGTTTTGCGAAAGATGAACTTCTCTTCCGGATATATATCTTGCGTCAATGCGAAAATTCTTTGTTTGATATTCGTTCAACCAATTTGCAAAAAGTTTTACTGCGTATCCACTAGTGCCATGACCTAAACCCTGCCGTGATGTAACAGTATCCAGGCAGTACATAAAAATTCGCTGAATCGCGATGGGAGGGACTGACTCACGATCACATAAATAATTAAGCGCATTGAGCAATGTTGTGGGCACACAATCATACTCTGATGCTTGAAACCGGAAAGGAACTCTCATTTCTTTTCCTCTTTGATATAAACCCGATCCCATAAATCTTGGTAAGGCAAACAATGAATCGCTATAATATATCCAGACATTATCTGGGCGATCTGGGTATCTATCGGTCATAGAAGTCCCATATCAAAGACAGAAGATGCCCCGTTTTCTGTCACAAAACAACAACGAATGCACGCAGTTATATTATGATGGCTTCCAGATACTATGTGAATGTCCGCTCCCGCTGCATATCGTCCATTACAGCAATAGGGCGCCCCATGCTCTCGGAAGCCATTGCGTTCAGGTACCCAAACTTTGGGGCACCGGAATACGGATGACTGGTGACCGCGAGATCGGTGCGTGGATCGCTCAGGATAAGGGAACTCAACGGGCAAAACATCGGTCCATGAATCTGGTTGCGAGATTCCCCGGCGACCGAACATTGCTTCTACGATTTTACATTTTGGTGAATTTCAGGAGGATTACCATGAGAAACAAACCCTCTCGCCCTCTATGGAAACGTCAGGTGCTCACCTTTGCGGGTATCGCCGTCTTGGGTGCCGTTGTTGCAGCACCTCTGACCCACGCCTCTCCCTATGACGGTACCTCGACATCACAACAGTCGCACGCGTCCACCGCGCATCTCTGGATCAACGGCCACTCCGTACCCATAGCCGCACAAAATCGTGTCATCCACTTCCCGGGCGGGATAATGCAGGTGCAGACGGTCACCTGGGGTTCGAGCGGGTCCGGTGGCCATTCGCAAATCTTCCGCGAAAACCTGTCCTCGCCGCAGGCGCAGGCCATGGTCCGGCGCAGTCTGAGGCAGATGCAGACGATGCAGGTCTCCATGGAACGCCAGATGGCCCGGATGCAGCGCCTGATGCGTGTCTCTTTTGGCCCCTTTGCCATGCCGTCATTCAGCGTGTCGATGCCCGTCACGCTGCCCTCGTTACCTCCGGAGATTCCAATTTCTGGGACCATCCCTCGGCACATCACGAACCTGGCCGCAGGACCCAGCGCGGCGCCATCCGTACCCATGACCGACCTGCCGGGGCATCAAACCCTGCAGGTACGCTGGGATCGACACCAAGCCCCTTCGCCAAAGATCCCGCTTTGATCCGAGGATAAACGTAACCGCATCGAGATCTGCTCCGATACTGGGTGGGCGTGGCACTGCATGACCGTGCTCGCCGCCCTTAGGAAAAACAAGGAACGTCAATGACTACAGCCGCGCTTAGCCCATCCAACGAAAAGAACGCCCAGCTCAAGGTACCGAAAATCACCGCATATTTCTGGATTGCGAAACTTCTGACCACCGCCATGGGAGAAGCCACATCGGATTTTCTCGTTTTCCACACGAACCCCTATCTAGCCGTGGTAGGTTGTGGGTTGTTATTCCTGGTTGCTATCTGGCTGCAGATGCGAAGTAATCAATATATGGCACACTACTACTGGTTTGCCGTAATCATGGTGAGCGTCTTCGGCACGCAAATAGCGGACGTCACCCATGTCGTGCTGGGCGTTCCCTATGACATCTCGACATCCGTTTTTCTGGTTGCCTTGATCGGGATTCTGGGCACCTGGAAACTCAAAGAGAAAACCCTTTCCATTCACAGTGTGCATACACCTCGGCGAGAGGCATTCTATTGGGCGACCATCGTAGCCACCTTTGCCCTGGGCACCGCCGCCGGTGACATGACAGCATCGAGCCTGGATTTAGGCTACCTTGGATCGGGCTTACTATTTGTCCTCTTGTTTGGCATTCCCGTCGTTGCATATTTCATGTTCGACCTTAATGAAATTGCCGCCTTCTGGATAGCCTATATCTTGACCAGGCCGCTGGGGGCTTCTTTCGCCGACTGGACAGACAAGCCGATACGGTTCGGTGGCCTTGGTCTTGGCACGGGTCCGGTGAGCATATCGCTGACGCTGGTCATTTTGATGCTGCTCACCTTCCTGATGATTTCCAGAGTAGATGACCCAAATCGAGCCAAGAATATAGATGTGTGCTGATAAGCCGCTGAAAAAACCAAGATCTAATTGCTAGTTATAAATCTCTTATAACAGATTTAACAGCCAAAAAAATGTACGTTTAATTCACACTAAATTCTCATAAACTTTTATGACCTAATCCAATTCTGAGTGTATCTATAAAGACGTCTGTCTTTCCATGTTCAGCAAACGTCATCCAAGCCTGCTGCGTACCGACCACCAATTTCTGGATGACCGGTTCCGCTGCACTGTGGACATTCGAATTATGGGTATACATTACGCGCGAGCCGAGGTTTTTATCTTTTGGCATCGCTACACAAAAATAGGCAGCCGACGTTTGGCTGCCTAGTATCGCTTGATCTCATTTTATGAGTCGCGCCAGTCTCACTTTATGTGGCGGGAATCTCACTCTATGTGTCGTCCAACGAACGAGCCCGCTTACTCCCAGCTCAACGCCCCGCCGGTTTGATACTCGGTGACCCGCGTCTCAAAAAAGTTCTTCTCTTTCTTGAGATCCATCATTTCGCTCATCCACGGGAAGGGATTCTGTACGCCCGGATATTGCTGCGGCAGACCAAGCTGCACCAGACGGCGATTGCCGATATATTGGACGTATTCCCTGAAGACCGGTGCATTCAAGCCGAGCACGCCGCGGGGCATGGTATCGTCGGCGTAAGCACATTCCAGTTCCACGCCACGGCGGATCAAGTCGATGATTTCCTGCTGGAAAGCATCCGTCCAGAGTTGCGGATTTTCCACCTTGATCTGGTTGGCCATATCGATACCGAAATTGCAGTGCATGGATTCATCGCGCAGGATGTACTGATATTGCTCCGCCGCGCCCACCATTTTGTTCTGTCGGCCCATCGCCAGAATCTGACTGAAACCCACATAGAAAAAAGTGCCTTCCATGATGGCCGCAAACACGATCAGCGAACGTAATAACTTCTGATCATTTTCCAGCGTGCCGGTTTTGAAATGGGGGTCCGCCAGAATGTCGATAAAGGGCATCAGAAATTGATCTTTATCCCGTACCGATGGCACCTCGTGGTACATGTTGAATATTTCGCCCTCATCGAGGCCAATGGATTCGACAATGTACTGATAGGCGTGGGTATGAATGGCCTCTTCAAAGGCCTGGCGCAACATATATTGGCGGCATTCCGGGGCGGTGATGTGACGATACGTGCCCAGTACAATGTTGTTGGCCGCCAAGCTGTCCGCGGTCACAAAAAAGCCCAGATTGCGCTTCACGATGCGCCGCTCGTCCTCGGTCAGCCCTTTGGGGTCTTTCCACAGGGCGATGTCCCTGGACATCTGAATCTCCTGCGGCATCCAGTGATTGGCGCAGGCGGCGAGGTACTTATCCCAGGCCCATTGATATTTGAAGGGCACCAACTGGTTGACATCGGCGTGGCCGTTAATAATGCGTTTATCTTCGGCACGCACCCGTTCAAAACTGGTCATGGCAGTCTCTTCGATACCACTAACATGCTCCGGATGCATCGTTAGCAGCCCATCAGGAATCGGTTCTTTGCGAATGTTTTCTTCAAAATGTAACATGATAATTTCCTTTGTTAAATAATTCCCGTATTATTGACAGGCTTCACAAGTCGGATCATCAAGCGCACAGGCTTTGGGTTGGCCTGATCCAACGGCATTGAGGGTGCCCGTCTGCACCGTGGATTTTTCCGCTGCCGTGGCGCTCAGTGAGCGCAGGTAGTAGGTGGTTTTCAGGCCGCGTTTCCAGGCGAGCCGGTAGATCTCGTCAATTTTCTTACCGGAAGGCTGGCCGAAATAGAGGTTGAGACTCTGGGCCTGATCGAGCCATTTCTGCCGCCGGGCTGCTGCTTCCACCAGCCACGCCGGGTCGGTTTCAAAGGCATTGGCATACAGGGGCTTGATGCTGGCCGGAATGCGGTCTACGGGCATGACCGAACCATCGAAGTATTTCAGATCATTGACCATGACCTCATCCCAGAGTTCCAGGCGTTTCAGGTCGTGGACCAGATAGCTGTTCACCACCGTAAACTCGCCGGACAGGTTGGATTTGACATAGAGGTTCTGGTAAATCGGCTCAATACCCTGACTGACACCGACAATGTTGGAGATGGTGGCGGTTGGTGCGATAGCCAGGCAATTGCTGTTGCGTATCCCCGCTTTGACCTTGTCACGCAGGGCGGTCCAATTCAGACGCTGGCTGCGGTCCACGTCCACGCCGTGCTCGCGGCTGGCCGCGAGCAATTCGATGCTGTCGATGGGCAGGATACCCTGACTCCACAAGGATCCCGGGAAGCTCTGATAGCTGCCCCGCTCCCGGGCCAGATCGGCCGACGCATCAATGGCATGGTAGGAAATGACTTCCTGGCTGATATCGGCAAAGGCGAGGGCTGCGGTCGAAGCGTAAGGAATCCGCATCTGCAACAGGGCATCGGAGAAGCCCATCAGCCCCAGGCCCACCGGCCGGTGCCGCAGGTTGCTGTTGCGCGCCTTGGCGACGGCGTAGTAGTTCATGTCGATGACGTTATCCAGCATCCGCATGGCCACCCGAATGGTGCGGCTCAGCTTCTCCTCATCCATGAGCGCCAGCAACTCTTCCGGACCGCTGTCCACGCGCAATGCGCCGGTGTCGGTGCTCGCCGTTGCCCGCAAATGGGATACCAGGTTGACGGACCCCAGGTTACAGACTGCGATTTCCTTGGCATTGGTGTTGAGGGTGATCTCGGTGCAGAGATTGGAGCTATGCACCGCCCCGACGTGCTGCTGCGGACTGCGCAGGTTGCATGGGTCCTTGAAGGTGATCCACGGATGGCCGGTCTCGAAGAGCATGGTCAGCATTTTGCGCCAGAGATGAATGGCGGGCATGCGCTTGAACAACTCGATCTCGCCCGCGTCCGCCATGCGTTCATAGTGTTCATAACGCTCCCGGAAGGCTGATCCGGTGAGATCATGCAAATCCGGCGTTTCGTTGGGGCTGAACAGCGTCCACATCGCGTTGCTTTCCACGCGCTCCATGAAGAGGTCGGGGATCCAGTTGGCGGTATTCATATCGTGGGTACGGCGGCGGTCGTCACCGGTATTCTTGCGTAATTCGAGGAACTCCTCGATGTCCATGTGCCAGGTTTCCAGGTAGGCGCAGACCGCGCCTTTGCGCTTGCCGCCCTGATTCACAGCCACCGCCGTGTCGTTGACCACCTTGAGGAAAGGGACGACGCCCTGCGACTTGCCATTGGTGCCTTTGATGAAAGACCCCAGTGCGCGCACCGGCGTCCAGTCATTCCCCAGGCCGCCACTGAACTTGGAGAGCATGGCGTTTTCTTTGATGGCTTCGTAGATGTCGTCCAGATCGTCGCCCACGGTGGTCAGGAAGCAACTGGACAACTGCGGGCGCAAGGTTCCGGCATTGAATAAGGTGGGCGTCGAACTGACAAAGTCGAAGCTGGACAGCACTTCATAAAAGGCAATGGCATGGGTTTCGCGGTCGATTTCATCCATCGCCAGACCCATGGCCACCCGCATCCAGAAGGCCTGCGGCAATTCAATGCGGCGCTCCCGCACGTGCAAAAAGTAGCGATCATACAGTATTTGCATACCCAGATACTGGAAGTTCAGGTCCCGCTCCGGCTTGAGTGCGGCGGTAATACGTTTCAGATCGTATTGTCCCAGACGCGGGTCAATCAATTCATTCTGGATGCCGGTTTGCAGATAGTCGCGGAAATATTCAGGATAGCGTGCGGTCATCTCCGCCTGAGTTGCCGCTTCACCGAGCACTTCCCAGCGCACGCGGTCGAGGAGCAGGCGCGCCGAGGCATAGGCGTAGGCAGGATCGCGTTCGATCAGTACCCGGCTGGCAAGAATGGGGGCCTGAAATAGTTCATCCTCGCTGATGCCGTCGTAAAGATTTTTGACGGTATTGCCGAGGATGGCATCTATCGACACCGCGCTGCCCAGGCCACTGCAGGCTTCTTCGATAACGGCGCGCAGTCGTTCCATGTCCAGCGTCTGCTGGCTGCCATTCGGATGACTGACCTTGATGGCCGGGATCTCGGCTGGGGTTCCCGTCGTTGCCTGCTGGCGGCGTTCCCGCGCGCGCTCCTCGCGATAAAGCACATAGGCCCTGGCGACTTCGTGTTCGCCCGCGCGCATGAGTGCCAGCTCCACCTGATCCTGAATGTCCTCGATGTGAAAGGTGCCGCCCCCCGGCTGGCGCCGTTTCAGTGCTTCAATCACCTGTTCTGTCAGTCGGCTGACGAGATCACGGACGCGTGCACTTGCCGCTCCGCTGCCGCCTTCCACGGCCAGGAAGGCCTTCGTCACAGCAATGTGGATCTTGCTGGCGTCAAAGTTGACCACCGCGTTGTTGCGACGGATGACTTTATAGTGGCTGGCTTCGGAGGGGTCATAAGCAGGGTTGCTGACAATGGAGTGGGCGGCAGGGTTGGACATGGGCTACTCCTAAATAATCGGGGCGATAGTGAACGCAAACAGCGAGGCAGCGTAATATAAAGGATACACCGGGGCGGAGTGCAAAGGGGATCGCAGAGCGCCCAAGCACTAAATATAGACTTGTTTCCGTCGGTGTCAACCATATCTTGTGCGTAACATCGTGCGCAAGTCTGGCAAAAGATGTGGATAACTAGGCCAGAGGCATCATTCAACAACGAAACTTTTAATCTCTTGTCCGGGAGGGGGGATGGCATCTCTGCCGGTTTATGAGTTTGGACTTGTTCTAAACGGCCGGTTGGGCGCATACTGATCCTAATTAATCTGTCAGGAAGGAACGTGATGACTGCCTCAGCCTTGGAAATTGCCCGTGCTACTCTTTTTGCCCCCGGTGGGATCAGCGAAGGGGAGTTGGAAAAAGTATTTGGCCGTCTCTCCCATCGCGCCCTGGACGATGCTGATCTGTATTTTCAGTACAGTCGCAGTGAAGGTTTTAGCTTGGAAGAAGGGGTCGTAAAGTCGGGTAGTCACTCCATTGAACAAGGTGTGGGTGTGCGAGCGGTGAGCGGTGAGCGTCAGGGTCTGGCTTATTCTGACGAAATCGCCGTGGATGCCTTGCTGACGGCGGCAGAGGCGGCGCGCGCCATCGTCCACCATCCGGGGCAGATGAAAGGGCTGGTCTGGCAGCGGCGTCAGGGTCTGGCGCTCTATCCGCCTGTCGATCCTCTGGCTTCCATTCCCAATAGCGAGAAAATCGCTCTGCTGGAGCGGGTGGAACGGGCCGCCCGAGCCTGTGATCCGCGCATTGTTCAGGTGATGGCCAGCCTGAGTGCCCGTTTCGAGGTGGTGCTGGTGGCGCGTCTCAACGGTACCATGGCTGCTGACGTGCGCCCCTTGGTACGGATCAACGTCTCCGTCATTGTCGAGCAGGGTGGGCGACGCGAGCAGGGTAGTGCTGGTGGTGGTGGTCGTTACGATTATCAGACCTTTCTTCAGGGTGACATGGCCGAAAACTTTGCCCGTGAAGCCGCGCGTCAGGCCCTGGTCAACCTGGAGGCGGAAGCGGCGCCTGCCGGCTGTATGGAAGTGGTCCTCGGGCCAGGATGGCCGGGAGTATTGCTGCATGAAGCCATTGGTCATGGTCTGGAGGGTGATTTCAACCGCAAAGGTACCAGCGCCTTCAGTGGCCTGGTCGGCCAGCGGGTCGCGGCGCCGGGCGTCACGGTTGTTGATGATGGTACTTTGGATGGCCGCCGCGGTAGTCTCAATGTCGATGATGAAGGGACTCAGACCCAGTGCACTACGCTGATTGAGGATGGTATTCTCAAAGGCTATTTGCAGGATACCCTCAATGCCCGCCTGACTGGAACGCATTCAACGGGCAATGGCCGCCGCGAATCCTACGCGCACCTGCCGATGCCGCGGATGACCAACACCTACATGCGGGCCGGAAACCGCGATCCCCAGGAAATCATCGCCAGCGTCAGGCACGGGCTCTATGCCGTCAACTTCGGGGGTGGTCAGGTGGATATCACTAACGGCAAATTCGTTTTTTCCGCTTCTGAAGCGTATCTTATTGAAAATGGGAAGATAACCAGGCCAGTCAAAGGGGCCACCCTGATTGGCAACGGTCCGGATGTGCTCACCAGGGTTGAAATGATCGGCAATGACCTCCAGTTAGATACAGGAGTGGGTGTTTGTGGCAAGGATGGTCAGAGTGTGCCCGTAGGCGTTGGGCAGCCGACGCTGAAAATCCGTGATCTGACCGTGGGTGGAACGCAAGGGTGAAAAACCTGCTCTTGTCAGGGGGTCTTGGGAAGGCTAACATCGAACGATATATTGGTCTTATTAATCAGTCTGGTTCTCCCATTCTGGGGGTGTGAATGAATAATGTCTTAAAAAATGTGCTGTTGTGGGTGGCGATTGGCGTCATTCTGATGCTGGTGTTTCAGAACCTCAATACGAGCAGTTCGACGCCAGCCCAGGTTATGGACTTTTCGACCTTTGTGACCAGTGTGAAGCAAGGTCAGGTTGCCGATGTCACCATCAATGGCAACCATGTGAATGGTAGCCTTAGCTCCGGGCAGCGATTCAGCGTTTACACTCCGGCCAATGACACCCAACTCGTTCCCCAACTGCTGGCTGCCGGGGTAAAAATTTCGGTCAAGCCGCCGGAAGGGCAATCACTATTGCTTTCTATCCTCATTTCATGGTTCCCGATGCTGTTGCTGATCGGCGTGTGGATTTTCTTCATGCGCCAGATGGGCGGTGGTGGCGCGGGCGGTCGGGGAGCGATGACTTTCGGTCGCAGCAAGGCGCGGATGCTGACGGAAGAAAACAATAAGGTCACCTTTGCCGATGTGGCGGGTATTGAAGAAGCCAAGGATGAGCTTGCAGAGATCGTTGAATTCCTGCGCGATCCGCAGAAGTTCCAGCGCCTTGGCGGACGGATTCCCAAGGGTGTATTGCTTATGGGTTCGCCGGGTTCTGGTAAGACCTTGCTGGCGCGCGCCATCGCGGGCGAAGCACGGGTACCTTTTTTCTCTATCTCCGGCTCCGACTTCGTGGAAATGTTCGTTGGTGTCGGTGCATCGCGGGTTCGCGATATGTTCGAGCAGGCAAAAAAGCATGCTCCTTGCATTATTTTCATTGATGAGATCGATGCGGTGGGTCGTCAGCGCGGTGCGGGCCTGGGTGGCGGTAACGACGAACGCGAGCAGACCCTGAACCAGTTGTTGGTGGAGATGGATGGTTTCGAGGGTACTGAGGGCATCATTGTTGTTGCCGCCACCAACCGTCCGGATGTGCTGGATCCGGCGTTGTTGCGGCCCGGTCGTTTCGACCGGCAGGTCACCGTACCGTTGCCGGACATTCGCGGGCGCGAGCAGATTCTGCAGGTGCACATGCGTAAGGTGCCGATTGCCCCGGACGTGGACCCCAAGGTCATTGCCCGGGGTACCCCTGGTTTCTCCGGCGCGGACTTGGCTAATCTGGTCAATGAAGCGGCGCTGATGGCAGCCCGTAAAAGTAAGCGTCTGGTGGATATGCATGACTTTGAAGATGCCAAAGACAAGGTCATGATGGGTGCCGAGCGCAAGTCGGTGGTGATGAGCGATAAGCAGCGGGAAACCACGGCCTATCATGAGTCGGGCCACGCTGTGGTCGCCAAGTTGCTGCCGGGCACGGATCCGGTGCATAAGGTCACCATCATTCCGCGTGGCCGGGCTCTGGGGCTCACCATGCAGTTGCCGACGGAAGATCGTTTCAACTACGAGCGTCAGGAAATTCTCTGTAACATCTCCATTCTCATGGGCGGGCGCATTGCAGAAGAGGTTTTCCTCAATCAAATGACGACGGGCGCGGGTAACGACATTGAGCGTGCTACCGACTTGGCGCGGCGCATGGTGACACAGTGGGGTATGTCTACCATCGGACCGATGGTCATCGGTGAAAAAGAGGAAGAAGTATTTATTGGTCGGGAAATGACCAAGCACAGCAATATATCCGAGCAGACGGCGAGAACCGTGGATGGGGAGGTGCGCGATATTATCCAGGAGCGCTACGGCATTGCCCGTAAACTGATTGAAGAAAATCGCGACAAGGTCGAGGCCATGGCGCGAGCTCTGCTGAAGTATGAAACGCTGGACGCGGGACAGGTGTGTGACATCATGGCAGGCCGCGACCCGCAGCCGCCGGTAGAGGGCACGGGAAACTATCCCTCCGCACCCGGCGGTAATGTCACGACGACGGATAAATCCGGTGGGCAGCCGTTGCCTAGTCTGAATCCGGGAGAACACCCCGTTTGACCCTGACGCTGGATTGCAATGGGCGCCCGCTGGTTCTCGGGCGCCCTTGTGTTATGGGGGTGCTCAATATCACTCCTGATTCTTTTTCCGACGGTGGCACCTATCTGTCTGTGGATGCTGCCCTTACGCGCGCCAAACGGATGTGGGAAGAGGGCGCCGATATCATCGATATCGGGGCGGAATCCACCCGTCCCGGAGCGCCAGCGGTGGCGCTGGAGGAAGAGTTGCGGCGCCTTCTGCCGGTATTGGAGGCGGTGGTGGCAGAGGTGCCGCTGCCCATTTCCATTGACACCAGCAAAGCGGCCGTTATGCGCGCCGCCTGGTCCTTGGGCGCAGGGCTCATGAATGATGTGACGGCGTTGCGTGCTGATCCGCTGGCGCTGGAGACCATCGCCGGGTTGGGTGTCCCCGTCTGTCTGATGCACATGCGGGGTACGCCGCAGAATATGCAAACAGAAACGCATTACGGCGATGTAGTGGCGGAGGTGAAGAGCTTTCTGCTTGAGCGCATAGAGCATTGTGTCGCGGCAGGCATCCCCCGACAACATCTCCTCATTGATCCCGGCTTTGGTTTCGCCAAGGATCTGGAAGCCAACCGCAATTTATTGCGCCATCTGGATGCTTTTGCGTCTATGGGTGCGCCACTGCTCGTTGGTTTGTCCCGCAAACGCATGATCGGCGAGCTTTCCGGTGTGGAACTGGCTACAGAGCGGGTGGCGGGCAGTATCGCCGCTGCACTTTGGGCGGTAGAGCGCGGCGCCCATATCGTGCGCGTCCACGATGTCGCGGAAACGGTGCAGGCGCTGCGGGTCTGGCGCGGAGTTGGTTTGAGTTGAAGATATGAAGGTTCATCTTTTATAACTACATGTGGAGCAAAAACGTTGGCGAGAAAATGGTTTGGGACCGACGGGGTGCGCGGCCAGGTCGGTGATTCCATCATTCATCCGGAATGGGTTCTTCGTCTGGGCTGGGCTGCGGGGCACGTGCTCACGGCCGACGCGCCGGGCCGGCCCCAGGTGGTTATTGGCAAGGACACCCGCCTGTCCGGATACATGCTGGAGTCTGCGCTGGAGTCCGGGTTGGCCGCAGCGGGCGTCGATGTTCTGTTGGTCGGCCCCTTGCCGACACCGGCCATCGCCTATCTGACCCGCACCTTGCGCGCGGATGCCGGTATTGTTATTAGCGCCTCGCACAATCCCTATCAGGACAATGGCATCAAATTTTTCTCCGGCGATGGTTATAAGCTGCCAGACGCTCAGGAGGAGGCCATCGAGGCATGGATGGATCGGCCCATGACTCTGCCTGCATCAGAGCGCCTGGGTAAGGCGCGGCGAGTAGACGATGCGGTGGGGCGTTACGTAGAGTTTTGTAAAACCACATTCCCCGCCGACCTCAATCTGCGCGGTATGCACTTGGTGCTGGACTGTGCGCACGGCGCCAATTACAAAGTGGCTCCGATGATTTTTGGGGAATTGGGCGCCACCCTGGACTTGCTGGGGGCAGAGCCCAACGGCATCAATATCAACGATCAGGTGGGCTCCACCCATCCCGGAGCGCTGCGCGCCGCAGTGCTCCGCACCGGCGCCGATATGGGCATTGCCTTTGATGGTGATGGCGATCGCCTGCTCTTGGTGGATGATCAGGGCGAACTGATCGACGGTGATGAAATTCTCTGGTTGCTGGCACGGGATATGTGTCAGAACGGCGAGCTTTCTGGTGTGGTCGGTACGGTCATGACTAATCTCGCTCTGGAACAGGCGCTGGCTGGTTGCGGTGTACCTATGGTGCGCGCGCCTGTGGGTGACCGTTATGTGTTGGAGGCCATGCGTCGGCATGGTTATCCGCTGGGTGGCGAGTCATCTGGGCACATCATTACACCCGCGAACACTACCGGTGATGGTATCCTTGCCGCCCTGCGGATATTGGCTATTTTGCGCCGCACTGGTGAAGCGCTGGCGGCGCTGCGTGAAGGCTACCGTCCCTTTCCTCAGGTGCTGAAGAGCGTGCGCATAGCGGGTGCGCAAAGTTTGCTCGACCAACCATTAGCGCGTCAGCTTATTGCTGATGCGGAGGATCGTCTGGGCTGCGCCGGACGCTTACTGGTACGGCCATCCGGTACGGAACCCTTGTTACGGGTCATGGTAGAGGCGGCATCCGCCGATATGGCGGCTGATGTGGCGG
>NZ_JAAZTY010000220.1 GCF_018854775.1 Acidithiobacillus ferriphilus
ACGCCGGGGGTAGTCGCCCTCGTTCATGCCGAGCAGGCAGACCAGCGGGTAGGGCACCGCGCGCATAGGCAGGAGGGTGCAAAAGGTGACGCCACCGCCGAGAAAACTGCGCCCTAAATCCGGGGCATCCAGCATTTCCAGCCAGGCGCCGCGAAACACGGCGAGGGGGAGTACTTCGTTAAAATCTGCCGCCGCGCAATCCGCCTGCCATTGACGCAGGACCTCTTCCAGGTTTTGCAGGAGGACTTCGTCGTCGTCATCGCTGGCGCTGAAAAAGTCCGTGAGCAGGGCGCGAGCCGCTTCGCCCCAGTGCTCCGGTATCAGGGACTCAGCCAAAACATGCTGCCAGTGCTCCAGCCTCTTCAGCAATTGACTGAGGGGGCCGAGGAGCGCGGCGTCCAGCCCGCCCACCTCGCCGTAGGCCTCGATGTCGGCGAAATGGCTGTCGTCGCCGTTGGCATAACCGAGACAGAGGCGTTGCAGGGCAAATTCGCCGCTGTTCTGGGGACCGCAATGGGGCAGGCCCAGGGCGGCGCGTTGTTCCGCCGAGAGGCCCCAGCGCCAGCCGGCGCCTGCCAGCCAGTGCTGCACGATGGGCAGGTCTTCCAGTTCCAGAGCAAAGCGGCGGCGCAGGGCGGGGCAGTTGAGGAGATCGCGGATTTCGCTTTGCCGGCAGCGCTGTTCGGGCAAATGCAGCAGCCAGTCCAGGGCCTGGAGCAAGGACTGTTCGTCGCGGGCTTGCAAGTCGACGATGTGGTAGGGAATGTAACGCTTATCCTTCCGATCATACTGGTCGAAGGTGGCGCGGATGAGGGGTGCAAAACTACCGATCTCCGGCACCATGACGATCACGTCGCGGGGCTGTAGCTTGCCGGTGGCGAAGCGGTCCAGCAGTTGATCGTGGAGAATTTGCACCTCGCGCAGGGCGCTGTGGGCGATATGGAAGACCACGGAGTGATCGTTATCGTCCAGCGCGGTGCAGGTTTCCGGCCTGATGCCCTCCAGATCACGGATTTGCACCTGCAACTGGCGCAGGAGGGGGCCGCCCTGATCTTCGCTGAAGAGGTCGATGCGCGGGATGTCCATCCGTTGCCGCAGCGCTGCCGTTTCATCGAACTGGTCCAGCAGATTGAGAAAATCCCGGCCCTGACGACCCCAGGCCGCGAGCAGGGGATTGCTTTCCACATGCAGATCTGCGGGCGCAACGGCCGACAGATCACGGTCGTTGCGCAACGCCTGGCGACGGCGTTCGCGCCGCAGCAATTCGCGTCCCGAGACGATATCGGCCCAGTGATAGCGGCAGGGGTTGGGTACCGCGAGAATCACCTGCATCTGCTGCCCGAGCGCGGCCAGCGCCGTCAGGCTCTGCTCCGGCAGAGTGGCCGCCCCGAAGAGAATAACGCGGCTGGGCAACGGTGTAGCGGGGGGATGCCCGGCGTTCAGAGCCGCGAGAAACTGGTCATGCACCTGCGCCCGACCCAGTGCCTGAGCCTGTTCGCGGCATTGCAGGTCGTGCCGCAACGCCGACCAGAGCCGGGGTTGCCAGCGCTGGTCGGTGGGCAAGGCCATACGTTCGCCATCGCCACGGCGCAGGGACGACTGGTCGGCGGCCCAGTCCGCCAGCCAGTCGCCACGATAGACCTGGTACTGGTCGAAGAGGTCGGCGATTTGGGCGGCCATTTGCCAGCGCCGTTCCAATGCACCGCCAGGTCGTTGCGATTGCCCCAGAAAATGCCGCAGAGGGGCGAAATCGGGTTGGGGCAGCAATTCCGGCAAGAGCCGCATCAGTCGCCAGGTGAGGGGGGCCTTGTCCAGCGGCGAGCGGGCCGAGACGATGCCGGTGCCCAGCACCCGTCCATAGCTTTCCCAGAGAAAACGCCCCGGCAGGGCGACGCGCACCGCCGCACAGATGCCCTCATGGGCCGCCAGGGTCCATTGCAGCCACTCGGCGATGCCGTTGCTCTGGACGAGAAAGATTTCCTCTTCCAGCGGCCGCAACGGGTGCTCGCGCAGCCACTCCAGGACCGCATCGCTGAGCCATTCCAGGCGGTCGCCGTGGAGAACGATAAAGCCCGGTTCGATTTCCGGGTGGCTCATGGAGGCGTAGGTATAGTGCCGAGAATGGCCCCTGCGGACCGCATCCGTTGCAGAAAAACGCGAATGCTTGCCTCCAGGCTGCGCAGGTCCGTCGCTTGCTCCAACAGGCCGCACTCCTGCCACTGGGCGAAAAGGGTGGCACCGGGCATGGGCGTTTCGCGCAGTGTAGCGAAAAGGCGGAGACCAAGGGCGTCCAGCACGATCATCTGCACGACATCCTCCGCATCACGATAGAGAAAGAGGGGGCTGGGCTCCGGTGCGAGCCCCGGCGCCGTGGTGAAGGACGGATCGAGAATCAGCCGTTGCACCGGGTAACGGTATTGTAGCAGGGCATGCACCGGATTCAGAATGGCGGTGCTGGTCCAGGGGTCGCCGTCGGGGTCGCATTGGGGAGGCAGATCGGTCTCGGCGATACCCAGGGTAAGCTCCAGCCATTCCAGATGGGCGAGTTCGAGGGCATAGGGGAGCGTTGCCGCAAGGTCTGCCTGCCGGGCAGACAGGTACGCGAGAAATTCGTCGGGTATCTGCCGGAAAAAGGGGCTGCGACAGGCGTGTTCGGCGATGAAGGCGTCTCGCCACGCCAGCCACTGCGCCTCACCCATCGCCCGTATCCAGAGGGGGAAGCAGGCTTGCAGAGCCGCCGCAAAATTGCCGACGAGCAGTTCGCGGTATAATTCCGCCGCCTGGAAATCGAAGTCCGCGGGGCAGTTCTGATCCGCGGGCGCGCGCAAATGCGCGGCGAGGGCCGTGGTCAGCGCCCGGTCACTGCCGGATTCAGGCTGCGCCACGAGCTTCCTGCACTGGGCGCACATTCTGGAGTTCCTCCAGGAGCCGGGGCAGGGGAGGAATCTGGTTATCCCATTCCAGCAGGGTGGGCAGGGGGCCGAAGATCTGTTCACTGCGGCGCAGCAGATCCCAGACCGGCGCCTCGACCGCCGCATCGTGGGTGTCGATGAGCCAGCCCTGTGGGTGCCGGGCATGGCCGGCAAGGTGCTGATAGACGATACGTCCGGCGGGTAACGCACGCAGAAAATCCGCCGCGTCGTAGTGGTGGTTGACGCTGTTGACGTAGAGGTTGTTGAGATCAAGGAGCAGGCGGCAATCCGCCTCTTCCAGCACGGCCAGCAAAAACTCCAGCTCGGTGAGCGCGCTATGGCGGAATCCGCCGTAGTAGGCGGTGTTTTCGATGATCAGCGGCATTTTCAGGAAGTCCTGCGCCTGACG
>NZ_JAAZTY010000221.1 GCF_018854775.1 Acidithiobacillus ferriphilus
TGCTCCGCCACCCCCGTCAGCACGCCGGCGAAATCCGCCGCCACCTGTCGCAAAGCAGTCGGCGTCGCCGCCGACAGCAGCAGCGGCCAACGCTGCGCGCGGCGCATCTTTCCGGGCGAACGTAGCCGCCGTCGGGGCTCCGCCGCCCGCTCCAATATCACATGGGCATTGGCACCGCCGAAACCGAAGGCGTTCACCCCGACCGTCAGCGATCCTGTGGTACGCAGCGCGCGCGTCGCAGTCACCACCTCCAGCCCGAAATCCGCCAGCGGCAGGCGCGGATTCAGTCGCGTCACGCCGATCGTCGCCGGTACGGTCCGCTGTTGCAGGCAGTGGATGGCCTTCAACAATCCAGGCACCCCCGATGCCGTCTCCATATGCCCCAGATTGCTCTTTACCGAGCCCAGCGGCAGTGGGTTGTCGGCGCGTCGCCGGGCGCCCAGAGCGCGGCCAATGGCCTCCACTTCCAGGGGGTCGCCAACCGCCGTGCCGGTACCATGCGCCTCGATATAATCGATGGCGTCAGGATCGATGCCCGCCGCCGAATAAGCCGCGGTCAGCAAGGCCGCCTGCGCCGCCACCCGTGGTATGGTCAGCCCCGCCTTGTGCCCATCCGTATTGATGGCGGTATGGGCCACCACCGCCAGGATGCGATCCCCGTCGCGCAGCGCCGCCGCATGCTCTTTGAGCACGAAGACCCCACCGCCTTCCGCGCGCACATAGCCATCCGCCGCCGCGTCAAAAGGGCGCGAGCGGCCCTCGGCAGAAAGCATGGACGCCTTGGAAAAAATCAGAAAACCAAAAGGATGCAGATGCAGGTTGATGGCCCCGGTCAGCGCCAGATCGCTTTCACCGTGCAACAACGACTGGCAAGCCTGATGAAAAGCGACCAGTGCCGAAGAGCAGGCCGTATCCACCACCATGCTCGGCCCTTGCAGATCATAAAAATAGGACAGGCGATTCGCCGCAATGCTCGCCGTCGAACCCGTCGCCGAGTTCGCGCCGATGGCCGCCAAATCATCGGTCAGGCGGTAGCCATAATCGGTACTGGCGAGGCCGATGAAGACGCCGCAACGACTCCCGCGCAAGCGGAGAACCGGGATACCGGCATGGGCGAAAGCCTCCCAGCTCATCTCCAGCAGCAGACGTTGCTGTGGGTCCATGGCCGCCGCCTCGCGCGGGGAAATGCGAAAAAAACCCGCATCAAAGCCCCCCACATCCCCCAGCGAACCCGCCGCGAAGGTCACCGAGCTCCCTGGATGGGCGCGTGACGGATGCTCAAAACCGTACTGCGCCCAGCGGTCCTCCGCCACCCGCGTCAGTAGGTTTCGGCCCGCCAGCAAGTCCTCCCAGAAGGTGGCATCCGATGTTTGCGGCAAGCGCGACGCATAGCCAATGATCGCGATTTTTTCATTTTTCATAAGCGGCTCACAAAGGTTTCGAATTCGGAAAAATGATCAGACCAGCTTGGTGCCGAAAATCCGCGCAGACGTTGCAATTGCGCCTCCCGTCGGGCACTAGCGGGTTGCGCATAATCGTGAATCGCCTCCAACCACGCGTCCCCGTCGTCCAGATCGAGGTAATCCGGCACCAAACCCGCCACCTCGCGAAACACCGGCAGCGGGCTTGTCAGCACCGGCACACCCAAATCCATCGCTTCCAGCAGCGGTAATCCATAGCCCTCCGCATGCGAAGGAAAGAGCATGGCGCGGGCATGGCGCAAGTAATGCCCGAGTCGGGCATCGTCGCAATCCGTCATTAAGTGTACATGCTGTTTCATGCGCTCGTCGGTCTTCAACTGATGGACCACCGGACCACACATCCAGCCGATTTGCCCGATGACCAGCAGGTGAGGAATCTCCGCAGCGTGCCATTCATCCAGCATGCGCTGCCAGAGCTGCAGCACGAACGCATGATTTTTGCGGGGCTCCAGCGTTCCCACCATCACGAAATAAGGCTCTGTTACCGCGCCAGGCTCATCCTCGCAGACGGTCCAGTGCTTTTTGGCGCCCAACGGAATTACCGCCACCGGCGGCACCGCTACCCCGGTCTGCCGGGCATGGTCGCCGAGCATCTCCGCCGTATGCCGGGAGTTGCTGACGATCCCCTCTGCCTGCCCCAGAATCAAGCCCATTCGCCGGACATGACGTTTTGCCGCGCCCGCCTGACAAAACTGCGGATGGGTAATGGGAATCAGGTCATGGACCATCACCAGCAAGCGCATGTTTTTACGGCGTAGCCAGCCAAGATAACTCCGCTGGTCCAGCCCGCTGTGCCCCATATTGAGCACCCAGCTCCCGGCAGGCACCGCGCGCGGCGGCCATTTGAGCGCGGCCCTCAGGGTGTTTCCCAGGCTGGCGGGACGCTCACCATCTTCCCATCCCACCAGGCGGTCGAAAAGCGCCATGGAGGCCGATGGTGACCAGCCTACCGCGATGCCGCCCCAGATCATCATGGCCTGCGCCCGATGGTGAAAATGCCGCACATAGGCGAGACACACGCGATCCACCCCGGTCGGCATGCGCCCTCGCGTCAGGCGGTACAGCAGACGAGTCACATCCAGAAAAATCGGTGTATCACCAAATCCACTCATGTGAGTTTCCTAGGGGACTACACCCGCCGTTGTCAGACCCTGAATCGGATAGACGATCTGTATGATCAGCCCCAGGAACTTCTGCAGATCGGTGATCGGCGCCGACGCCACATAAATCAGGTCATGATTCTGGATGGGGAAGGTCTGCGCGGCAAAGAGGGTGGCCGGATCGCTGAAATTAAAACGGAATACCACCGGCACTTCGCCATTGGCGGTGAGTTGCACCGGTTTCGGCCAGTGTGGCAGCAAAGACGGCTTCTCAAAGCGAAACACAAACACCGCCTTGGCATCCGCCTGATTGCCATTG
>NZ_JAAZTY010000222.1 GCF_018854775.1 Acidithiobacillus ferriphilus
CGCGCCACATCCACCAAGTCCGCCACCACGGCGCTGGCCGTGGGATCGCCGCCCGCGCCGCGTCCATAATAAAGGCTCTGCCCCGCCGCATCGCTCTCCACCAGAATAGCGTTGAAGGGTCCCTCCACATTGGCCAGCAGATGACTTTCCGGGATGAGCGTAGGATGGACCCGCAACTCGATGCCATCCGCGCGGCGCCGCGCAATCCCCAGCAGCTTGATGCGATAGCCCAGCTCGGCGGCATAGACCACATCGGTCTGTTCCAGGGCACGGATGCCTTCCACATGGCAATGGGCGAAATCCACCGGAATACCAAAAGCGATAGACGCCATCAAGGTAATTTTGTGCGCGGCATCGCCGCCATCCACATCCAGCCCCGGATCGGCCTCGGCATAACCCAGCCGCTGCGCCTCAGCCAGGGCCTGCTCAAAGTCCCAGCCCGCGTGGAACATCTGGGAGAGGATATAGTTGCTGGTGCCGTTGATAATGCCCGCCAGCCACTGAATTCGGTTGCCCGCCAGCCCCTCGCGAATCGCCTTGATGATGGGAATGGCACCCGCCACCGCCGCCTCGAAGGCAACCATCACCCCCTGCGCCTGCGCCGCCGCGAAAATCTCGTTGCCATGCTCGGCCAGCAGTGCCTTGTTAGCGGTTACCACATGCTTACCCGCCGCGATAGCGGCCATCAACAAGCTCAGGGTCGGCTCCTGCCCCCCCATCACCTCGACGACCACCTCCACCTCGGGATCGCGCACCACCGCCCATGGATCGCTGCTGATCCGCGCATCCAGCCCCAGCCCCGCCAAACGTGCGGGATTACGCACCGCCGCATGGACTACCCGTAACTCGCGCCCGACCCGGCGTATGATTTCTTCGGCATTGCGCTCCAACACCCGCACCGTGCCCTGACCCACCGTGCCCATGCCAAGAATACCGATCCGTACCGGCTCCATTGCATACGCCATTACAGATCCTCACGAAACATGTGTTTGATGCCGCGGATGGCCTGTCGGGTGCGATGCTCATTCTCCACCAGCCCGAAACGCACATATTCGTCGCCCAACTCGCCAAAGCCGATGCCGGGGCTCACCGCCACCTTGGCGCGGTCCAGTACCAGCTTGGAGAATTCCAGTGAGCCCATCTTGCGCAATGCTTCGGGAATCTTTGCCCAGACAAACATGGTCGCCTTGGGCCTGTCGACCACCCAGCCCGCCGCGTCCAGCCCCTCGCAGAGCACGTCGCGGCGCTGCTCATACATCAGCCGGATATCTTCCACGCAATCCTGCGGCCCTTCCAGTGCGGTGATGGCCGCCACCTGAATGGGGGTAAAAGTACCGTAATCCAGATAGCTCTTCATTCGCGCCAGCGCGCCCACCAGTTTCGGGTTCCCCACCGCAAAGCCCACCCGCCAGCCGGGCATGTTGTAGCTCTTGGAAAGGGTGAAGAACTCGACGCCCACGTCCTTGGCCCCCGGCACCTGCAAAAAGCTCGGCGCTTTATAGCCATCAAAGACGATATCCGCATAGGCCAGATCATGCACCACCCAGATACGGTGCTCCTTGGCAAACTCGACAATCCGCTCGAAAAAGTCCAGTTCCACGACCGCCGCCGTCGGGTTGTGGGGGAAGTTGATCACCAGCATCTTCGGCTTCGGCCAGGCGGCCTTGACGGCCTTTTCCAGTTCCTCGAAGAAATCCACCCCCGGCAGCATCGGCACATGGCGCACGTCGGCGCCCGAAATAACAAAGCCGTAGGGATGAATGGGATAAGTCGGACTCGGCACCAGCACCGTATCGCCGGGACCCATGGTCGCCAACGCCAGATGGGCAATACCCTCTTTCGAGCCAATGGTGACAATGGCTTCGGACTCCGGATCAAGCTGCACACCATAGCGCCGTTCGTACCAGCCCGTGATGGCGCGCCGCAAGCGGGGAATGCCGCGCGACACGCTGTAGCGATGGGTATCGCCGCGCTGGGCCGTTTCACAAAGTTTGTCGACAATATACTGGGGTGTGGGTTGATCAGGATTACCCATGCCAAAGTCGATGATATCCTCGCCACGCTTGCGGGCCTGATTCTTCAGGTCAGTAACGATGTTAAATACATAAGGGGGCAGACGACGGATACGTTCAAAGTCACTGTTCATGTGGCGCGGGCCTTCAGGGTTGTAGCGAATGCCGAAATCGAAGAACAATAGAGAGGCAAGGCGGACCTGTCAATCCGCATGAAGGACATTCAACATGAAATTACACCTGCAACGCGACGGTCACCGCAATCTCATCCATGCCTATGGGTCGCAGGGCATCGTCATCCACGGCAAGAAGCACGCACACGGCCTGCTGGTCGGCGCCGACTGGCTGCACAGCCCCTGGGGACCTGGGCATGCCAGCGCGCTCCAGCTCTCGCACTTTGCCGAAGTGCTGGCGCGCAAGCCCGATATTGTGCTGCTGGGCACTGGCAAGCATCAGCATTTCCCGCTGGAACTCATGCGTGCCCTGGGCGCCGCTGATCTCGCCGTAGAGGTGATGAACACCGGTGCCGCTTGCCGCACCTACAACATCCTGCTGGCCGAAGATCGCGTGGTCATCGCCGCCCTGCTGCCGCCCGAGGCCTGAACACACTGGTATCCGCCGACGTCACCGTCAGCCGAAAAGGCTCTCCGATGTCAGGCCTTCCTCTTCAATGCGACGGCGCAGCACCAGCAATGCCTCTACCTGAATCTGCCGCACCCGCTCCCGAGTAACGCCGAGGCGGGAGCCGACCTCTTCCAGCGTCGCCCCATCGGTGCCGTCCAGACCGAAACGCCAGAGCAGTACCAGCCGATGCTTCTCGGTCATCGCCCCAATCCATTGCTGCACCTGCTGGGAGAGATTCCGGTCGGCCAGGCCCTCTTCCAAGCCCACCGCGTCAGCATCGGCAACAATATCCGCAAGAGGACGATCCGACTCCCGGCCATGGGGCACATCCAGGCTCGTCACCCGGCCATCCATTTCCAGGCAATTGCGCACCGCTTCTACCGGGCGATCCAGAACTTCTGCCACCTCTTCCGGCGTCGGCTCCCGCTGCAGGGTTTGCCCGAGACAGCGGGCCGCGCGCAGCACGGCGCTGAGTTCCTTCATCACATGAATGGGTAGGCGGATGGTGCGGGTCTGATTCATCAGCGCCCGCTCGATATTCTGGCGAATCCACCAGGTCGCATAGGTGGAGAAGCGAAAGCCGCGCTCCGGATCAAATTTCTCCACCGCCCGAATCAGCCCGAGATTGCCTTCTTCGATCAGGTCCAGGAGCGGCAACCCCCGGTTGATATAGCGCCGCGCCACCTTTACCACCAGGCGCAGGTTACTCTCTATCATGGTGCAGCGTGCCGCCTGATCTCCGGTCTGAACCCTGCGCCCAAGGGTGACCTCCTGTTCTGCTGTCAGCAGCGGACTATGCCCGATCTCCCGCAGATAACAGCGGGTAGCATCCCAATCGGGGGCCTCACCGAAATCTTCCACCTCCTCGGCTTTTTCCGGAATATCTGCTTCCTTCTCCGCGACTCCTGTCTGAACGCCCTCTTCCTCGTCTCTGCTCGCGCTTTTCATCCGACACACTCTCCAGAGGCCACCGCAATCGTTCCCGCCAGCAAAGGGACAAAATGGCAGGCACCCAGCGGAATCACCTGCGCCGCACTGCCATCCCAATGGCTGACTTGCAAATGCTGTCTGCCGCCTTCTTCCACCGGCATCACCAGACTACCCCCGGCCCGCAATTGGCGATAAAGGGGCGCCAGGGCGCAGGGCACTGCAGCCGTGATGACAATCGCATCAAAAGGTGCCTTCTCCGGCCAGCCGCCACTACCGTCGCCATGATGCAGATGCACCTGATGGTAGTTCAGCCGCCCCAGCAACACCTCCGCCATTTCCTGAAGCGGGCCGATACGCTCAATGCTGAAGACCTCAGCCCCCAGTTCTGCCAACACGGCGGTCTGGTAGGCGGAACCAGTACCGATCTCCAGCACCCGCTGCGGCACTTCCCGGTCCTCAAGAATCGCCTCCATCATCCGCGCCACGGTCCAGGGCTGAGAGATAGTCTGTCCATAGCCGATAGGCAGCGACACCGGCTCATAGGCACGCCCCGCCAACGCCTGCGCGACAAAGTGATGACGCGGAACCCGGTTCATCGCGTCCAGCACCCGCTCGTCACGGATGCCTTCCGCGCGCAGACGCAGCACCATCCGCCCCCGGGTACGCGGGGAAATCATACCGACTTCAGGACTCAAGGCTAGCAACGAAGCAGCCATTGACTCAAACCCTCCAGGAAATTGTAGCGGGTCATATCCAGATCGAGCGGCGTAATGGAGACGTAACCGCGGCGCACCGCGTCAAAGTCGGTACCGGGACCGGCATCTGCCTCTCGCCCGGAAGGGCCAATCCAGTAAACAGGATCGCCGCGCGGATCAGCCGCCGGTATCACCATGTCGCTCTTGTGGCGACGCCCCAGACGCGTCACTTCGAATCCGCGGATTTCATCGTAGGGCAAATCCGGTACGTTCACATTGAGAATGGTATCGGCAGGTAATGTATGACTCAGCACCCCGATCACCAACTTGGCGGCCACCTGCGCCGCAGTCGAAAAATGGGTGCAATCGCGCCCTGCCAAG
>NZ_JAAZTY010000223.1 GCF_018854775.1 Acidithiobacillus ferriphilus
GTGGAAATCGGGGTGGGCGGTTTCTATCTCGTGTTCCTGATGTCCTGAATGGTCCATAGAACCCTCTCTATTTTACCGCCGCAGGAGCCCACAACGCCGGTTGCCGACCTTGAACCAACGAAACAAGCTGTCTACCACAGTCCCACCTGCTAGTAGCACATCCGGACCAGCTTCGGCGGATGGGGAAACGTTATTGTTCCAGGTCGCGACGTCTTTCCAGGTATTCATCCCCAAAACAGGACCATAAATACCGACCCGACCCAGCCGTAACCATTGAAAAACCCACCCATCATGTAAGGCCACATTTTCTGTTCCTCGTCGTTCACTCGCTACGCCACGGACCCAGAACAAACACTCGTTGATGACCATTCAATGCCACTTCAGTGTAGTTGGCTGTGTCCACTTATTCCATCTTCTTTCAGACTATCCAATGGATGGGGAGCACCTCAGCCTTCGGTGTCCTCGCGACTGAGGATATGGTCCTCGGCAAGTCCCTCGACCACCCTACCTCTGCTGCCAATGGTCCCCCCGTTGACGGTTAGATATCTTCCCATCTCACCTCTGCCTCGCGGTAACTTCGGTCCACATATTGGTAACGGCACCCCACATAGATTGCCCAGATGCGATAGCGTTTCTCGCCGACCATGGCGATGGCCTCCTCTTTGCGCTCCTTCAGGCGCCGGACCCAGTGGATGAGGGTCTGGGCGTAGTGGGGGCGGAAGTTTTCCACGTCCAGGACTTCCAGGTGCTGGCCGGCCATTTCGTGGACCTCCCGCCAGAGATGGAGGATCTCGCCGTCGGGAAAGACTCACAAACACCGACGGTTGGAGCGGTAGAATAAAGCCGTGGATAAGGGGCGCGCCAGTAAGGGCGGGAAGCGCGGCACGCAGTCGCGGGCTCGGGAGAGCATTGACATTTGATGGCCGTTGAGTTGTGATAGCCGGACTAACGTCTTGAGATTGGGGTACTGTGCGCGTTTTTCGCCCGTTCGTTCGCCGGATAGCCTTTATGGCCCTGCTTCTACTGTTGCCTTGGATGGTGACACCCGCAGACGCTGCCCCGGCGCTGTGCGCCCTGTCGATGACAGGGGTAGCCGCACACGGCACACAAATGCCGCGTTGCGAACAGGCCCTTGGTGCTCCGGCCCAGCAAGGCACCTGCCTGACTGCTTGCTGCCACCACGATATGATGACGCCGGTAGCGGAGAGTGCCCACAACATCACCCCCGCCATGTCGGCCTTCGCCGTTTCCGTCGCACCCTTGATCACCCTCCCTTCTTCTAAGCCCGTTCCCCATTTTCTCCACGTTGCAGCCCACACTGGTCTTCCCCCACTCTCCGCAGTTCGTTTTCTCATTTAGCCTCCCGCCTGAATCCGCAGTCCTGCGCACATAGTCGCGCCGGACAGGAAATTCGCGTCTTCGGCCCTAACTCGGGCCGTATGTGGAGGCTATATGAGCGATGTGCAAAGAAGTTCTGGAAATAAACATTTTCTAAAGTGGGTTGCGGCTATTCGCAGGGGCTCAGGGCCACTCTCCCTTCCCGTCATGCTGATGATGGTGTGCGGCCCTTATGCCAGTGCCGCCCCATTGAGCCTGCAGAGCGCGGAAGCAATTGCCCTGCGGCAAAATCCCGGTCTCGGCGCCCTGACCCAAAAGATTGCGGAATTGCGGCACAAAGCCGTGGCGGTGGCCCAGTTGCCCGATCCGCATCTTGATCTCGGTGCCCTGAACCTGCCCCTCAACAGCTTCTCCATGAACCAGCAGCAGATGAGCATGCTGAGCGTGGGCCTGAGTCAGACTTTCCCCTCTTTTGGCAAACTGGGGCTGGAAGGACAGCAGGCGGGGATTGAGGCCCAGGCGGCCGCCGACACCCTGCGCGGTCAGTCCGCCGAGCTGGTGTTGTTGCTGCGCCGTGCCTGGCTGCAAGCCCTTTATACCGAAAATGCCATGGCCACGGTCCGGCATCAGGAACAGTTGGAGGCCGAAAGTGTGCAAGCGGCACTGGCGCTCTACCGCTCCGCTCAAGGGTCACAGGCCGAGGTACTCCGTGCCCAACTGGCGCGCGACAACCTGGCCAATGATATCAGCAAATTGCAGGCGGAGCGGGCAAGCGATCTGGCGCAAATCGCCCAGATTCTGAACCTGCCGGAACCGCCGTCCATAGAAAAGCAATGGCCGAATCTGCCGCCACCCCCCACTCTTGCCGAAATGGAAGCCCGACTTTCCGGCCAGCCCCTCCTGCGCGCCGCCCAGGCGCAAACCCGTGCCGCGCAAATGGGCGTGCAGGTAGCCAAAACCGGCTATTGGCCGGACGTCACCGTCAGCGTCGGTTATGGCCAGGATTTCTACCCCGGCAGCCCCAACTGGCTGTCAGCGGGGGTTAACCTGAGCCTGCCGATATTCCCGGGGGATCGCCAGGACCAGGACGTTGCCGCCGCCCAGGCCAGGGCCCAGCAGGCGCAATATCGCTATGACGATCAACACCTGGCCCTGACCCAGCAGGCGCGCGCCGCCTTTGCCCGCTATGAATCCTACAAAATCCAGTTGCAGCGCATGGATCGGCAACTGCTGCCCACCGCACGGAATGCCTTTTCCGCAACGCTCGCCGCCTACTCGGCGGGGCGCGCCGGACTGAACACGGTGTTGCGCACCCAGAAGGAAGTGCTGGACTACGCCCTGACCCGCCTGCAATACCGCCGCGACCTGGCCATCAGCGCCGCAGAACTGGATTTCCTCACCACCCAAGGAGAGATGCAACCATGAAGTCACGCAACTGGATCATCGGCATGGGTCTGCTCGTCCTTGGCGTAGTCCTCGGGGCTGGGGTGGTGTGGTGGCTGCGGACCGCCGCCCCTGCCGCGGCATCGAGCGCCAACGTCGCCGCAACCCATCCTCAGGAAAGTACCCCCAAGGGACGGCACATCCTCTACTGGGCTGCCCCCATGGACCCCAAAATCCATTCGGATCATCCGATGAAGGACAGTATGGGGATGGCCTATATCCCGGTCTATGCCTCCAGCCCGAACGCAAAAAAAGAGTCCGGCCTCAGCATCGATCCGCGCCTGGCGCAAAACCTGGGGGTGCGCCTTGTGGCGGTGCAGCACCGGCAGAT
>NZ_JAAZTY010000224.1 GCF_018854775.1 Acidithiobacillus ferriphilus
TCACCGTCGGGCTCTCCGGTTTCGGGCTGGAGACGGCACGATGGCTGGTGACACGGGGCGCGCGACGGCTGGTACTGGTCAGCCGCTCCGCACGCCCCGACGCGATCGGCCAAGAAGCGTTGACGGCGATGACGGCGGCGGGCGTCGACCTGCACTGCCTGCCCTGCGATGTCGGCGACGGTGCGCAGGTACAGGCGCTGTTTACGCGGATCGCGGCGGAGATCGGACCCTTACGGGGCATCATCCATGCGGCAGCCGTCATTGACGATGCCCTCGCCCAAAACCTGACGGCGACCCAGATAGACGCCGTGCTGCGCCCAAAAATCGCCGGCGCATGGCATCTTCACCAGAATAGTCAGGGCGCTCCGCTGGATTTCTTCGTGCTGTACTCGTCGGTGACCACCCTGCTCGGCAACCCTGGGCAGGCCCATTACGTGGCGGCGAACACCTGGATGGAAGCCCTGGCCACGCAACGCCGGGCCCAGGGCCTGCCGACCACCGCGGTGCTGTGGGGGGCGATTGGGGATATCGGTTACCTGGCTCGTAACCCGCAGCTGCGCGATGTGTTGCAGCAGCGACTCGGCGGCGCAGCGCTGCGGGCGGCAACGGCCCTCGATATCCTGGAGTCGATGCTGCTGACGAATACCAACGCCTTGGTGGTGGCCGATCTGGACTGGGGCGTGGTACGCCGCTTTTTGCCGGGGGCCCAGGCGCCGCGCTTTACGGAGTTGTCGCGTGGGGTAGAGGACGACGCCGCCGCGACCGACGCGGATCTCTGCGCCACACTGCGGACGCTGCCGCTGGGCGAAGCGCAGGCGTTGCTGACGGAGCTGGTGCGCCGCGAAGTCGGGCAGATCTTGCGGCTGGCCGTCGAAAAAATTCCGCCGGACCAAAATCTCGGTCAACTCGGGCTCGATTCGCTGATGGGGGTCGAGCTGGCTCTGGCGCTGGAAGAACGCTTGGGAATCAAGTTACCCGCCTTTCTGCTCAGCGAAGGACCGACGCCCGGCAAATTGGCCCAGCGGCTGCTGCAGACCTTGCGGAAAAAGGATACGACGGAGACCGCGCTGGCGGAGCAAACCCCCGATGCCGAATTCCAGCGACTGGCTGCGGCGCATGGCGTCGTCCAACAAGAGATGAATGCGGCGTTGCGCACCGGCACGGGGAACCACTGAGATGAACAAACCCCATCGCCGCAGCCTTGCCGCGCAAGTCAAGGAACAGCTCATTCAGAAGGGGTTGGAGATGCGCCTGAAGCAGATGAATGCGGCGCCGGCGACGCGGCCGCGCCAGGAAGATGCCGCCGTACCCGAGGCCTTCACCCGTTTTGATCAGCAGCCTGGCTTCCGCCAGGTGCGCATGATGCGGGAAGGCGCCCGGCGTTTTGGTGTGGAGAACCCGTTCTTTCATGTGCATGCGGGTACGGCGGCGGCCCACAGTGAGATTGCCGGGCATCCGGTGATCAACTATGGCAGCTACAACTATCTTGGGCTTTCCGGGCACCCGAGGGTCAATGCCGCCGCCAAGGCCGCCATTGACCGTTATGGCACTTCGGTTTCCGCCAGTCGCATCGTCGCGGGAGAGCGGCCTCTGCACCGCGACCTTGAGCAGAGCATTGCGGAACTCTACGGCGTCGATGACGCCCTGGTCATGGTCAGCGGTCATGGGACCAACATCAGTCTCATCGGACATCTTCTGGGTCCGAAAGATATAGTGCTGCATGACGAATACGCCCATAACAGCATCCTGATGGGCATACAGATCGCGCGCGCGCAGCGCTTCTCCTTTCGTCACAACGACATGGCTGACCTCGAACGATTGCTGCAGAAGCACCGTCATCGCGCCGAACGCTTGCTCATTGCGGTAGAAGGGATCTATAGCATGGACGGCGACTACCCCGACTTACCCTCCTTGATTCACCTGAAAAAACGCTACGGCGCGTGGCTCCTGATCGATGAGGCGCACGCGCTGGGCGTTGTTGGACAGCGCGGTCTGGGAATCGCCGAACACTTTGGCATCGACCCTCGGGAAGCAGACATCTGGATGGGCACCTTGAGCAAGTCGCTCGCCGCTTGTGGCGGCTACGTGGCCGGAGAAAAAGCCCTGATCGAAAACCTCCGCTATCTTGCTCCGGGATTTCTGTACAGTGTGGGGATGTCACCACCCGTGGCGGCCGCGGCCCAGGCGGCACTGGACCTCCTGAAAGCGGAACCGGAGCGGGTAGCCACCTTACAGGCACGGGGGGCATATTTCTTCGATCGCATCCGGGCCCTTGGGTTGGATACCCGCAGTAGCGCAGGGATCGCCATCATACCCGTCATTTTTGGAAGCTCCCTGCATGCGGTGCACCTATCCAGCGAACTTTTGCGGCGGGGCGTCCATGTGCAGCCCATCATTTATCCGGCGGTCCCCGAAAAA
>NZ_JAAZTY010000225.1 GCF_018854775.1 Acidithiobacillus ferriphilus
GGTGCCACCCGCCACGGCGCGGCGCGGGGCCTTTATCGGCCGCAACTGCGTGCTGATGCCCTCTTTCGTCAACATCGGCGCCTATGTGGATGAAGGCACCATGGTGGATACCTGGGCCACCGTCGGCTCCTGTGCCCAGATCGGCAAGAATGTGCATCTCTCCGGCGGTGTGGGCATCGGTGGCGTGCTGGAGCCCCTGCAGGCCAACCCCACCATCATCGAGGACAACTGCTTCATCGGTGCCCGCTCGGAAGTAGTGGAAGGCGTGATTGTCGAGGAGGGCTCGGTCATCTCCATGGGCGTCTTCATCGGCTCCAGCACGCGCATTTATGATCGCGCAACCGGCGAGATTACCTACGGACGGGTGCCCGCTGGTTCAGTGGTGGTCTCCGGCAGCCTGCCTTCCAAAGACGGCAGCTACAGCCTCTACTGCGCCGTCATCGTCAAGCAGGTGGATGCCAAAACCCTGGGCAAAGTCGGCATCAACGCCATTCTCCGTGACATCTGAGGGGCGCCCCGTGGGCAACAGTGCCGTACTGGAGCTGGCTAAGGACCTGATTTCCCGCCCTTCGGTGACCCCGGAGGATGCAGGCTGTCAGGATCTGATGATCGCCCGGCTGGAGGCTATCGGTTTCCGGGTGACACGTCTGCCCGCCGGGGGGGTGGAAAACTTCTGGGCGGAGCGGGGCAACGCCGGTCCGTGTCTTTGTTTTGCGGGGCATACGGATGTGGTCCCCAGCGGCCCGCTCGCAGAATGGCAGAGCGACCCCTTCCAGCCGACCATCCGCGACGGCCTGCTCTACGGACGTGGCGCCGCCGATATGAAGGGCAGTCTTGCTGCCATGGTGGTGGCGGCGGAGCATTTTGTCACTCTGCATCCGGGGCATTCCGGGCGTCTGGCCTTTCTGATCACTTCCGATGAAGAAGGCATCGCCACCCATGGCACACGGCATGTGGTGGACTGGTTACGGGAACATGGGGAGACCATCGACTGGTGCGTGGTGGGCGAACCCTCTTCCGAAAACATGCTGGGCGATGTCATCAAAAATGGCCGGCGCGGCTCGCTGAATGGACGTCTGACCGTGCAGGGTATACAGGGTCATGTAGCCTACCCCGACAAGGCTGATAATCCCATCCATCGCGCTTTTCGCCCACTCGCGGATCTCGTGGATCAGGCCTGGGATGCGGGGAATGACTTTTTCCCGCCCACCCGTCTGCAGTTCTCCAATATCCATGCGGGTACCGGAGCTAACAACGTCATTCCCGGCCAGTTGCAGGCGGATTTTAATTTCCGGTTTTCCACGGAGTCCACGCCGGAATCTCTGCAGGCGGGGGTCCACAAGATTCTTGACGCCTCCGCCATGCGCTACACCATTGACTGGCAGTTGTCCGGTCCGCCCTTCTTTACCGCGCCGGGGACTTTGGTGGCCGCCACCCAAAAGGCCTTGCAAGCCGTAGAAGAGCATGAAGCCCGGCTCTCTACCGATGGCGGCACCTCGGACGGGCGCTTTATCGCCCAGTTGGGCGGGCAGGTCGTGGAACTGGGACCCGTCAATGCCACCATCCACAAGATCAACGAGTGCGTCGCCGTCGCCGATCTGGAACATTTGTCCCAGATCTATACGGAGATCATGGCGCATCTGCTGGAGGCTGCGGATGACCATTAGGCGCGTGCGGCAAATCCTCTACACGGCGGCGGGTATGGGGAGTCTGGCACTGGGCGGCTGTGCGGGGGTCGCGCCCCCCCCTCCCGCCACCGGCGCTTCGTCGTCCTCCTCTGCGACCTGCGCCATGCCCGCCCCCAATCTGCGCGCTGCCTATAACCGTCCCTATCAGACGCATGGTCGCCACTACGCGCCAC
>NZ_JAAZTY010000226.1 GCF_018854775.1 Acidithiobacillus ferriphilus
GGGCGTCAGGCACATGCCGATAGACCACCTCATGGATGGCGACTTCAGCAGAGGGTTTACGTCCCGGCGGGGCCTGCACAACCTGCCCCCGCAGATTCATCAGGACAAAATCCTCGGCGCCCAACTGATCCTTGGGACGGCCGCTGGCGGTAATCCAGAAAGCGTCCGCATCGCGGCGTGCCGACAGGTTGCCCGCGGTGCCCAGCATCCAGCCCCGCGCATAAAAATCGCGAGCCGCCGCCGCGAGATGGGTGCGTGGATCATGGTGCATGGGTAGGCTCCCGCCACCAGCCGCGTTGCTCAAGGGCGGCGCTCACATCCCGGAAGTCATCGAAGGGCAGGAAGGCACGCCCCTCCTCCCGCAGATATTCCGCGAGACGGTCCCGTGCACAGACCAGGGGACACTGCCGGGCCACCCGCAAATCGGTGATGGAGTCCCCAATGCAGACGGCATCCTCGGGTTGATAGTGCGCGATCACGGCGGCCTTGGCCACCAGTTCATGGTCATCCTGCCAAGGCGAGAACACCCGCAGGTATTCGCCGGTGATATCCGCCTCAAGACCATGGACGGCGTAAATTTCCTGACGATAAGGGGCGAGGGCGATCTCGGCCATGCGCGTGAAGCCGCCGGTGACGACAATAAAGGGGATATCGGCCTTTTTGGCCTGGGCCAGCAACCCGACCAACCCCGGACGCAATGCCGTATCCCGTACAAAATCCTCCAGCTCCGACCAGCGCCGCGAGGGGATGGTGCCGAGCACCTGGGGCAGACCATCGCGCAGGGTCAGGCGCTGCGCATAGATTTCCGGCAAGACCCGGGCGGCGGCCTTCGGCGCAAAATGGTGCATAAGGGCCACGAAGACTTCGGCCTCGGTGATGGTACCGTCGAAGTCACAAAAAATGGCTCTTTGCATCAGCCCTGCCCCCATTTTTCCACCGCCGCCCGCAGGGGCCCGGCGGGCAAATCTTCCAGAGTGCGCGGCGCCGCATCCTGCCAGCGCTCGATGGCTTCGTGAAAAGCCAGTACCCCGCTCGCGGCACCCTGGGGATGGTCCATGATCCCGGTCCCCGCGTTGAGGATGACTTCGGTTCCATAGTCATCGAGGATGCGCCCCACCATGCCGGGATGCACGCCCGCCGAAGGCACCGGCGCCACGCCCCGCGCCCGCAGCGCGGCGACGATGGCCCATTCGTCCGCCGCGGCGAAGGGCAGACTGCCATAATGGGCCGGATAGAGCACCGCATCCGCACCGCCACAAGCCATCAATGTGCCCAGCAAGGCGCCATAGGCAAAACCGTAATCCGGCGCGCCGCACCAGGCACCCGCCAGGGCGGGATGGGTGAAGATCGGTACATCGATGTCGGGATCGGCGGCCAGTGCCTCCAGTACCGGAAAACCATACGCCAGCACATTCAGGAGCAGCGCATTGGCGCCGGCGGCCACCAGTTGCAACGCCAGCGTCTGCACCTGCTGGGCATCCCCCGAGAGATTCACCGCGTAGAGCAAATCACGACCCGTCTGATCACGCCGCGCCTCGATCACCGGCGCGCAGGCCTCCCAGCGCGCCAGGGTCGCCGCCATCGGCAGGTCCGGGAGGATTTCGTCATCCTTGATGATATCCAGCCCGGCAACGGCAACCTCCGCCAGAATCGCGGCATGATCCGCCGCCGTCAGCCCCAGCGCCGGTTTGAAGATGGCCATGACCAGGGGTCGTTCATGCACCCCCAGTCGTTCGCGGATGCCGCCCAGCCCGAAGCGTGGCGCCTGCCCGAAGCGCTCCGGCAGACGAATGGCCATCACCTTGGCGGGACCCGCCAGGGAGTATTTGCCGAAAATCATTGTGAGCAGGCTGCCGAGGCGACCATCCACATTGGCGGCGGGGAAGCGCACCGTGGCCTGATGCCGCCCAGCCGCCAGTTCGGCAATGGCGATCACCTCCCCCAGATGACCACGCAACTGCGCCTCCCGGTGCTGAAAGCGTGCATCCCAGCTCCCTGCAGTCTGGCCGATGGCGATGGCCTGCGCCTGCCGCCGGGCGTCTATCCCGGCGGGGAACTGGTAATCGACCTCAATAAAAGTCGTCATGGGTTGGGGAAATGCTGAAGGGCGCGGTCCGTATAATGCGGGGTCCAGCCACCGCGCGCACTGAAGTAGCGCACCGCTTTGATCCGCTGCGCATCATTCAGGCGGAACCAGTGTTCCACGTCCGCCGGGATGTGAACATAATCCCCCGCCTGCACGGTCAATTCGACTTGTGCACCGTCTTCCAGAACGAAGCCAAAAACACCTTCTCCGTCCACAATATAGCGAACCTCTTCATCATCATGGGTGTGCATACGATGGAAGCGGGCGTTGAGTTCCGGCAACTGTGGATGCTCGGGATACAACACGACCAGATCCCGCTCCTGATAACCCTTTTCCCGCTGCAAACGCTGGAAGACATCGTCCAGAGCCGTCAGCAACGCCACCTGCGCCTCCGCATCCAGTTGGGGCTGAGCCAGCAGCGCCGCTGCGCGCCCCCCCGTCACCGGGATCGTCTGCAAGGTGATGCCCAGGGGGGCCAGTATGGTGGCAATCTGCGCCGCGTCCGTGATCCGCCGCGCAGATTCTGCATATTGCAAAGTCGCCATGCTATACGTCCTCCTTCCAGATCAGAGAAGCCATACGTCCGGTAACACCGTCACGCCGATAAGAGAAATAACGTGCCGGGTCAGCCACCGTACACAGATTACCACCAAAAATGGTCTGCACGCCGGCCCGCTGCAAACGTCGCCGCGCCAGTGCATAAATATTCGCGAGCCAGCGGTCCCCATGCCCGGGGCGGAAGGCGGCCGCCGCCCCGGCATCCTCCGCCAGGAAAGCCGCCCGCACTTCCGGCCCAACCTCGAAATGTTCAGGTCCGATGGCAGGTCCCAAGTATATCAAAATATCCTCTGGTGCCACCGGCATGGCGGCCACACCGCGTTCCAGGATACCCGCCAACAAGCCGCGCCAGCCGACGTGAAAAACACCGATATGACGATCGTCCCCGCCGCAAGCCAGCACCGGCAGACAATCGGCGGTGAGCACCGCCAGCACCACGC
>NZ_JAAZTY010000227.1 GCF_018854775.1 Acidithiobacillus ferriphilus
CACGCAGGAATATTTCTCCAAACAGGGACTGCATACCACCGCCAATGGCAGCAGTGTGTTGTATACCGAGTTAAATCCATTGGAAGTACAATACCATGTGGATCTGTGGGGTCAGGATAGCGACAAAATACGCGCCGCCTTGGGCAAGGTTCGCGTTGCCCGAACAGATTTGGCAGAAGCGCGTTTACGCTTATCCACAGAGGTGGCCATACATTACTTTTCACTGATTGGCGACATCCTACGCCGCGCTCAGATCCTGAAGGAACAGCGGCTCCACGCGGCACTCTTGCGCCTGGACCAGGAGCGCCTGCGTTCGGGTTTGACCGGGGCAAAAGCGGTCTATTTGCAGAAAGAGGCCTGTACTGCCGCGCGACAGGCGGTGACGGACATCACGAACGACATTGTCGTGCAGCAATACAGCCTCGCGGCACTGGCAGGACATGGCCCTGACTGGGGACGGAATATTCAAACGGCACCGCTACCGTCTCTGACGACTATCGCCGTCCCTAAAGATCTGCCCTTGCGAATCATCGCGCATCGCCCGGATATTGTCGCCGCGCGCTGGGAAATAGAGGTGGCCGCACAAGAGGTGGGAGCGGCACGCGCAGCCTTCTATCCGAACGTCAATATCGCTCTCTTCGCTGGCTGGAACAGTATTCATTTGGGAGATCTGTTCAGTCCTGGGAATCTGGCTCATGCCGTTGGTCCGGTGATATCCCTGCCTATTTTTGAAGGGGGTGCATTGCGTGCGCAACTGCGAGTAAGAAATGCCCGCTATATGACCGCGGAAGATCACTACCACGCGACCATTCTCAACGCCGTACGTCAGATTGCAGATCGCCTCAGCGACTGGCAGCGGATTCGGCGAAAACTCTCCGAAGAACAGGAAATGATCATCGCGGCACGGCACACCACCCGACTGGAAAATGCCGCTTTTCGGACCGGAATAAGCAACAAAATCGGAATGCTGACAGCGCACATCCACGAGGCGCAAATCAATGATCAAGACTACTCCTTGCAGATTGCCGATGCCACTTCCTGGGCGCGTCTCAATGCGGCTCTTGGTAACGGGTATGTCTTTTCCGGAGGTCGCTCATGATGCAAAAAGCGGGCATCATTCATCATTCGCCGCCCGTACCGGAACGGCGCATCCGGCATATCGTGATGATTACGGTTTTGCTTCTTATCATTGCGCTGGCCTGGGCGGCGTGGTGGTTTTTTCACGAGCGCTTCTATGTAAGTACTAATGATGCCTATGTCACGGGTAACATTGTTCCCGTGGAAGATCAGACACCGGGAACACTCAAAAAGGTACTTGTGGAAAATACGCAATTTGTGCATACCGGACAGGTTATGGCCATCATGCAGGCCGACCAGTCGCGTCTGCGACTGATGCGGGCGGAAGCTTACCTTGGGGCGGAAGTTCGGCACGTACGTAAGGCCTTTGCCACAGTGACCCAACTGCAACAGTTGGTTGCCAGCAAAAAAGCCGCTCTGGAAAAGCTGGAAGATAATCTCGCCCGCTTTAGTGCATCCCTTCCCAGCGGCGCTACCTCCGCCATTCGCGTACAGGATACGCAAAAAGAAATTCAGGTGATGCAAGCGCAGGTAACGGCTGAAAAGGCCGCGTTGACCGGCGCGGAAGCCATTGTGGTCGGAACGACGTTAAGTACCAACCCGCTGGTGCGGCAGGCTGTCGCGCAGGTGAAAAGGGCCGATATTCAATGGCAACGCCGAATCATCCGTGCCCCCGTCTCTGGTTTTGTCGCCGAACGCGCCAGTTATCCAGGCATTCGGATCCATATTGGTCAGCGCCTTTTTTCGATAGTCCCGCTGGATTACTTATGGGTTGTGGCCAACATCAAGGAAACCGACATGCACCATATCCGTCCCGGACAGCCGGTAGAACTCACCAGCTATTACTATGGACACGCGGTGCGTTATCGCGGCACTGTCGAAGGTCTGCTGCCGGGGGCTGGTAGTGCCTTCAGCATCCTCCCTCCCGAGAACGCTACCGGGAATTACATACACATTGTGGAACGGGTTCCCGTGCGGATCGCCCTATCCCGGAAGGATCTTAGAGCATATCCACTGCGTCCGGGATTATCGATGATCGCAAACATCCATTTGTCTACGCAGCGACATTCGGTCCTGCAAACGCTCACCCACACACCAATCAAGGGCTATCAAACGACTATCTACGACGGTGAACTCGCGCATGCGAAAAATCTCGTCCTCGACATCATCCGGAGGAATTCATGATGATATCAGGCAGCGGCCAGCTCGGCAGGCCCCCGTTTACTTCGAAAAGATTGACCGAGATCAAGGAAATAAGCTGCCAGACAGGATAGACTATAATACTTGGGGCCAGTTAACATGCCCCTCATTGTAGTAGAACGGAATGAATATAGTTTTTTATCACCCGTAGTTCACTTCAAGGAGCATTCACCCGATGTCCATCAATATCCAGCTCATCAAGTCCAGTGGCGCCGCAGTTCAGGATTTGGGCGTTCCGGTCGCCGAGTATTTTTACAACTACATGTTTACCCACTTTCCAGAAGTACGGAAAATGTTTCCCGGTGACATGACGGAACAACGCATACGCCTCTTTAATTCTGTCATTCTGATCGCCACCAATATTGACACCATGGAAGTATTGGTCCCCTATCTGAAGGAACTGGGTGTCGGCCACATCAAGTACGATACACGTCCCGAGCATTACCTTATTGTTGGTAAAAGTCTGCTCAATACGCTGAAACACTTTTTGGGGGAAGCCTGGACACGGGAAATGGCTCAGTCCTGGATCGAAGCCTACAATCTGGCCGCATCTGTCTGCATTGAAGCTGCCTATGAGGCTATGGCACCAACTCGTTATGCGGCGGTCACGCTGGATGATGTCCCGCCATCTGTCTAATTCGCCCTTATCTTCATCGTAAAAGGATAAAGACCCACCGTTTTCGGGATTTATCCTTTATCGGTGCTATGCCGCTTCTGTGCTTTCATCATCTGAGCGCGCAGAGCATATGGCGATCGCAGATAATTGGGGGAGACATGAAAATGTCAAAAACCATGACCAAGGCGATAAAGTATTTTTTGTTTTTTAGTATCACGCCAGCAGTCGGAGCAATCATATATTTTTCATTTAAATTATTAGGGGTTGATATCAGACTTGAATATATTATATATTTGCTGATATTGATTCTATTTGTGAAGATTATTGTTGGCGGAGTAGTTGTCATCGTTCTTAAAAAAGCTAAGGAGGAATGATTTCTATAATAGCAAAAGACTTGAATCCGGGCGGTTGTGAACCGCCCGGATTGCGGTACTGTCGTCGAAATGGGGATGTGGAAACAGTGTTACCAATTCTGTAGGGGCCCTTTCCAGGACGCCTGCCTTACCTCTGTCCGGGCCGCTATGAGGGCACGGGCGGCATCCGCCTTTTTCCAGACATTCCAGAGCAGTACGCCCCGAACCCGCCTGTCCTGCAAATAATAAATGACGGCTTGTGCGCCATCAGGAGACAGGGCTGTCCGGCACTCCATACTGCTGCGACAGATACCCACCGCCTCAAACCCGAATTCGTAGATATCACTATAAAATAGTGATTGATGCGCGAATGATGTGGTCTCCCCGGCCATGGCCAGACCAGCAGCGTGACCAGTCGCCTCAGCGTTATCCCAGTGTTCCAGGCGTACTGGCGTACCCCATACGGGATCGGGGTAGGTGGCCAGATCCCCTGCAGCCCAGATATGCGGATCACTGCTGCGCATCTGTGCATCTACGGCGATCCCGCCGAGAGCCATCTTCAGGTCAGCGATATCAGCAAGCGCACGGTTTGGCTCCATCCCGATGCCGTAAACAACCCAGTCGCAATTCAGCGCATGACCATCTTCAAATCGCACAACGAGTCGACCGCCTTCGGCTCGGATTTCTTGGAGTGTTTTCTGGGTTTCCAGTTGCACACCCGCTGCGCGATAACGGGCACTGACTTTTTCTAGCAGGACAGGCGGTAGAATCTGCGCCAGAGGGCCGTCACCAGACACGGCATAATGCACATCAAGACCTTGCTGCTGGGATAATGCCA
>NZ_JAAZTY010000228.1 GCF_018854775.1 Acidithiobacillus ferriphilus
AGTTCATGCACGAGCCACTCATGGCCACCATGACCGTATCACCATCCACATCGACCAGTTCGATATTGCCGCCGTCCATCTGGAATTGCGGGCGCATTTCATCGATCACGGCGGATATTTTCTGGATTTTCTGGACCATGGTCATGGGGGTCGGGGGAACTTTGGCGGCGGGCTTCGCCGCCATGACCGGTAGCGGCGTGCTGCCGTTTACTGTCGCGAGGATATCCTCGATCTGTTCATGGCAACTCTGGCAACCGCCGCCCGCCTTGGTATAGAAAGTGATTTCTTCGACCGTCGACAAATGGTTTTCTCTGGCCACCTTTTCAATGAGCGCCGAGTCGATAGCGAAGCATTTACATACCAGCGCGCCTTCTTCGTGATCATCCGCCCATTCTTCGCCACGGTAATTGGCGATGGCGGCGTGCAGGGCCTCGGCACCCATAACGGAACAATGCATTTTCTCCGGAGGCAGCCCGCCCAAAAATTCAGCGATGTCCTGATTGGTGATTTTGAGCGCTTCATCCAGCGTCTTGCCCTTGATCAGTTCAGTCAACGCCGATGACGAGGCGATGGCGGAGCCGCAGCCAAAAGTTTGGAAGCGGGCATCCAAAATGACATCCGTATCCGGGTCTACCTTGAGCATCAGGCGCAGAGCATCTCCGCAACTGATGGAGCCGACCTCGCCGACCGCGTTGGCTTCTTCGAGGACCCCGGTATTCTTGGGGTTGAAGAATAAATCTTTGACTTTATCGGTATAATCCCACATGGCGTCAGCTCCGATGTCCGCAGGCGGAGGCCGAGGCAGCGGAAGCCTCGTCTCCCGTGGTGAATGACGATCCGCAACCACAGGTTCCCGTAGCATTGGGATTTTCGAAACGGAAGCCGCTGCCGCTGAGTTCGTCCACATAGTCGATGACGACCCCGCTCAGCAGCGTGGCGCTGGCGTTGTCCACGTAAACCGGCACGCCCTCTATCGCCACCACGGTATCATCGGCGCCGGCTTCGGCCTCCAGCCCCATTCCATATTGATAGCCGGAACAACCGCCCCCGGTCACCGCAACCCGCAATCCGCTCGCTTCAGGATTCTCGGCAAGCAGATTCTTTACGACATCCATGGCTTTTTCCGTCAATATCAGCATGACACACTCCTTACGCGACAGGGGTTCCTGTATGCTTTTTAGCAAGACTCGGGCCAGCTTTTGAATTTGTTGTCAACTTATTGTTATTATGAAGACTAATATCGGATGTTTAGGTGTTGTCAGTGTATTTTGTTGCTTTCTCTACATCTTCCAGGATGGTTTTGCAAGGAAACGAACATCACGGGCAGGGCCGAACGGATAGTTGTCCCACGCCGCCTCTCATCGCGGTGTTCACAATCGGCCACGTACCAAAGAACAGTCGAATGCCATCTTGCGGATCATCCCGTAGAGGGTGAGCGCCCAAACGAGCAGCGCCAGATAGAAGAAGACATGCCCGAGAGGGAGCAAAAAGGGCAGTTCCATGCTCTGCGCCATATGAATGGTGCACAAGCTGTACATGCCCAGGGGAAAGACCACGCCCCAGTAAAGCGGATCATAGCGGATAGGAAGCCGCTTGATGCCATGGCGCCAGAGTTCCAGGGTAACCAGCAGCGGGATCCACCAGCTTCCCGTGGCCCAATAAAAGACCGTAAAGCCTTTCAGAAAGGGGAGAAGGGAGTGAAGATAGGGGGCCTTGGCGGCGTTGACGATAAGTAGGGAGCCCGCCAGGGTGGAAATAGCCATAGCCCCCATGTTGATCCAGTATGGTGGCACCAGATCCTTCGCCGTAAGGGGGAAGAAACTGTAACGGTAAAAAATGAGGACTATGATCCAGATGTAGAGCATGCCGCCCCAGAGCCACAGAGAGAGCGCGATGAAATTGAATTCCAGGCGATGCATGGGGTTCAAGTGGGCATCCAGCAGCGTGGCGAGCACGGTGACGGATTGGGCGGCGACCACCGCCAAAAGCCAGGTGCCAGTGATGCCCCCTTCGAGGGAAGGTTTGTTTTTTTGGATGGTAAAGATGGTGAATATGCCGTAATTCAACGTTAGCCAAAGGGCCATGGCAAGACCCCAGAGCAGCATTCCCATCGTCTCATCCTTCGCGAGGAGTATGAACTGGCTGCCGAGGATGGCGGATCCGGCCACCACAGAAAAGAAGCCGGGGCCGCGTTGGTAATCCTTGAGATCCGCGCCCAGCCGCCGCCCAAAGCGCAGGATGCGCCAGACCGTCAGGAACCATAAAACGCCGTAGAACGCCGCATTGAGCCAGAAGAGCGACCGGGCAAGGAGGGGAATACCCATGGCCTGGGCCGTCAGGGAAACGATGCCCGTGGCCATCACCAAAGCGAAATAAGCGGGGGCCAGATCCTGTACGGCGGAGTCCAGCTGCGCTGTGTATTCTCGGCCACGACGGATCAACTCTCCTCCGCCCGCCGCTTGGCCATGGCCGCCCCCAGTCGCCGTGCCACACCTTCTTCCAGGAGCTTTTCAGCCACTGGGAATATCTCGCCATTCTCCAGCGCCACATGAGCCCGGTTCATGGAGATGAAGGGTTCCAGATGCAGCGCTTCGGGTTGCTCCCCGCTCTCCACGGCGAGCAGATCCGCATCCAACACCCGCCAAGCCCCTTCCAACTGCCGATGCTGATCTGTCAGATTGCGCACCACCGCCCGCAGCATGGACGGAAAGTCCGGTCGCGCCAGCAGCCAGGGAAAAAGCTGGTTCTCCTCGTCGGCATGATGGGCGGGACCGGCCATATGAAAGTAGCGGCGGATGCGTGT
>NZ_JAAZTY010000229.1 GCF_018854775.1 Acidithiobacillus ferriphilus
AGACGCACTTCCGCCGCCTTGGTCATCGCGTCCGCCGCCTCGATCGCCGGCACCAGGCCGCGCGTTTCAATCATACCCAGTGCCACTCCGCTTACGTTTGCCATGTCAACTACTCCTTTTGGGGTTAAAAAACGGTTAATTCCCTGTCTGTCCAGCGCTGGGATCCCAATGATCGATGATCCCGGCGATGGTCAGGTCGCTCGGAAAGTCTTTACTGCCCGCCGCTTCCCGGGCAGCGGACGAACCTACGCAAATCACCCAGTCGCCAGAGACACAGCCCACCGCATCCACGGCGATGCTTCTCGCACCGCCCTTTTCGCCGCCGCTGGTATCACATTAACCTCGTGCACCACCGGAATAGGTGATAAAAGAGCCTCTGGCATCATTGCCGCTGCTGCCAGTCACTCGGCTGATGGGCAATTCCGGCCGCTCGCGGTCTTTCATTTGAGAGGCCCCAGGCACCGCGCCGCGCTGTTCTCCGCGCAAGGTCGGGTTGCGGCGCGTGGATCTGCCCTCGGTGCCGGTAATGCTTTCATTCCGCCTCCAGGCCGCTCCCGTGATGGCAAAACCCCCTTCACGCCCGTCCCCGGTAAGGCGATTGCGCGGCGCTTCCCGCGTTGCGACCACCGGCGCGGCGCTATAGGCCTCATCCCGATAACGGAACT
>NZ_JAAZTY010000023.1 GCF_018854775.1 Acidithiobacillus ferriphilus
GGCGCCACCCCCGCCAATCTCATTCCGGCCACTCTTCCGGAAGGTCGTGTAGCGGCGGTGAGTGGTCTTAATCTGGCGATGCTCCTGCGTGCCTTATCGCGGCGCAGTGACGGTCTGGCGGCGGCGCGCCAAGGTGCTCTGGAAGGCGGCGTCCAGGGGATCGCCGATATTCTCGAACAGCGCCCGCACGCTGTCCTGCTGAGGATGCCTGAGTGATTTTTGGTCATGAGAAAGGAGGCAAGTGGCGGTGACCCTGCGCGTAGATTATCCCATTATCAATCAGCTCGGCTTGCATGCGCGACCTTCGGCTAAATTTGTCAGCCTTTCGGCGCGCTATCCCTGCACGGTCTGGTTGGTACGTAACGGTCAGCGGGTCAATGGTAAGAGCATCATGGGGCTAATGACCCTCGCTGCGGCGCAGGGGACCGTTCTGACCCTGGAAACGGATGGCGAGGAGGAGCAGGCTTGTGCCGATGCCTTGCTCGCCCTCGCGGCGGATCGTTTTGGTGAAGAATCATGAGTTTTGAACTGGCGGGAATCGGCGCCTCTGGTGGCATCGCCATCGGTACGGCGTTGGTACTGGAGTCGACCACTCTCGATATCCCAGAACATATACTATTGCCTGAAGATGTAGAACCGGAAGTGTTGCGCCTGCGTGCAGCCTTGAGCAGCGCCCGGGATGAGTTGTTCTCGGTGCGCGACGCAATCCCGAGTGATGCTCCGCAAGATACCCGTCTTTTTATTGATGCGCACTTGTTGATGCTCGATGATCCAGCGCTGCGCGAGCGGCCCCTGCGGTCTATTCGTGATGAACATCGCAATGCCGCCTGGGCTATTCATTTGGAGCGGGAGCGGCTGCTGGAGATTTTTGACCGCATGGAAGACGCGTATTTGCGCGCCAAGCGGGAAGATATTATTCAGGTGATAGACCGGGTTTTGCGTCACCTGATTGGTGTAAAGACCCCTGTCCTGCAGAGCGCCGAGGGTCAGATCATCATCGCCGAGGATCTGACGCCAGCCGATACGGTGTTGATGAAAAAAGACAAGGTGCTCGCCTGGGTAACTGACTTTGGTGCCGCAAACTCCCACTCCGCTATTCTTGCCAGAAGTCTTGGTCTGCCTGCCGTGGTGGGCACGCATTCGGCGACGCGCCTGCTGCGCAGTGGCGATGTGGTGATTGTCGATGGGGATCAGGGAATTCTGCTGGTTGCGCCGGATGCCCTGATATTGCAGCAATATCAGGCTTTGCAGGAGCAGCGGCAGAGGCGTAGGCGACTTCTGGAAGAGCAGCGTGACCTGCCCGCGATAACCGCAGACGGGGTGCTTATTCATCTGCGCGCTAATATTGAATTGCCAGATGATATCGATATGGTGCGGCGCATGAATGCGGATGGTGTCGGCCTTTATCGCAGCGAATTTCTCTTCATGAATCGCCCGGACATCCCGGCTGAGGAAGAGCAGTTCCACGCCTTTGCCCGAGTGGTAGAGCAGATGGATGGGGCACCGGTGACCATCCGTTCTCTCGACATCGGCGCCGACAAGGGCCTGCGTGACGACGATGCGGGGCTCCACGCTGCGCTCAATCCGGCCCTTGGCTTGCGTGGGCTGCGTCTTTGTCTGCGGCGTCCGGAGTGGTTCCGGCCGCATCTGCGCGCCATTCTTCGGGCCTCGGCACTGGGGCCGGTACGACTGATGCTGCCCATGCTCAGCAGTATGGGGCAATTGTTGCAAACCCGGGCGCTGGTCAGCGAGTTGCAGGCAGAATTGCGCGCCGAAGGGCATAACTGTGACCCGGATATGCCTCTGGGAATTATGGTGGAAGTGCCTGCCGTGGCCATGGCAGCGCACTACTTTGCCGGGCGGGCAGATTTTTTCTCCATCGGCACTAACGATCTGATTCAGTACGCGCTGGCGGTGGATCGCGGTGATGATGACGTCAATGATCTTTTTGATCCCTTGCATGCCGGGGTATTGGCGATGATCCAACACACCATCGCCGCCGGCCATGCACGGGACATTCCCGTGGCCATGTGCGGCGAGATGGCCGCGAATCCGGCCTTCACGGCCTTGCTGCTGGGATTGGGGTTGCGTGAATTCAGCATGTATTCCGGTGCCATTCCCGAGGTCAAGGAAGCGATCCGGCAGACCACCATCGTGGATGCCGAGGCGTTGGCTGCGCGCGCGCTTTCCGGCGAAATGCCGGTGTTGCCGGGGGGTGGGCATAGCTAGGCTGATTCTGCGCAGGATCACGACGTCTGTTATTGTCGTGTTGATCTTTGTCGTTTTGGGTGCCGTGCTGTTCTGGTTCGGAGGTGGTCCCCGCTACGTTTTAGAGGGGATTTTTGCTGCCCGCTTGCAGCAGCCGGTGCATTTCGCCGCCGACCCGGAATGGCGTTGGGGAAAACAGCAACTGCGGATCACGTTGGTGGGTCTGCGCGTCGGTTCGGCGGCCCATCCGCAGTTCAGCGCAAGTCGGCTCATGGTGGCACTAGGCTGGCACTCCCTCCTGCACGGCCAGATGCAACCCCGGCAAATTGTGCTGGACGCACCCGTGCTTAACGGGCCATGGAAAGGCGTCGCTAACGCAGGTGGTGCTGCGCTTTCCCTGCCAGGTAAGATGATAATTCGCGATGGCACGCTGCGCTGGTCGGGTGTGGCCGGACATACCCTGTCCCTAACGGCCGTGAATGGGCAGGTGCTGGCGAAGGGACCCAGTCAGTTGGCGGGTGGCTGGCACTGGCGGGGAAAAGTCGGGCGCTGGCATTTTGCGGCCGAGATGGCGCCGGCGGTGGTCGCGCGGAATATTTTTTTGCAAGTGGGTACGACCATCGATCCGATGCTCCTGCAGGTGACTATTCCAGCACTCCAAAGCACAGTAAAGGACATGGTCGTGCCGGCGCTGCGCATCCGTTGGCAAGCGCGCGGGCACGGTCAGGCACATTTGCGCCTGCAGGCGTTACGTCTGAACATGGCGCAAAGCCAGCTTGCAGTGCAGGACGGCGCGCTGATCGTGGGGGATGAACTGGCACTCCAAGTCCGAGCAGTGGACCTTAACTGGAAGGTGTTGCGGGGTCACTTGGCCTATCAGGTTACCATTCGGCGTTTGCCCCAGCTGGCCACCCGCTGGGGGCTGCCCTTGCCGAAGTTGACCGACCCTGATGCTTTGCAACGATTGACGTCGACGGGTACAGTCCAGTTGGACAATCCCCATTTTCAGTGGATCGTCACCCAGGGCGAGTTGGATCACAGTGCCTGGATGGGCAAAATATCGGGGACCTGGAGACCGCTGGCTATTGATGTCAATCTGAGCGTGGCGCGGCTCAATCTCGGGCGATATATGCCGGCTCCCCAAGCGGGCAATGCGGCGCGGCTTCCCGCCCTGCCGCAGCAGTGGCCAGTCACTGGTGAAATCCACGTCGCCAAGCTCCTTTGGGGCAAAATGCGCGCCCGCGATCTGATTATTCGCAGCACAAATTCCAAAGCGCAGCCATGATCCCCATTGCGGAAGCCCTGCTGGACTGGTACGCCTGCCATGGGCGCCACGACCTGCCGTGGCGCCAGAGCCGCGATCCCTATCATCTCTGGCTTGCAGAAATCATGTTGCAGCAAACGCAGGTGGAGAGCGCCAGACCCTATTACGCCCGCTTTTTGCAGGCGTTGCCGAGCTGGCAGGCATTGGCGGCGGCGGCGCAGGACCAAGTGCTCGCCCTGTGGAGTGGGCTCGGTTATTATGCCCGTGCCCGCAACGCCCAGCGCGCGGCGCAGGAGGTGGTTACACGCTTCGGTGGTCACTTTCCCAACACCCTCGAAGCAGCCGTCACCCTGCCGGGAGTGGGCCGCAGTACGGCCGCTGCGGTGCTCGCCAGTGCTTTCGGACACAGACAGGCCATCCTCGACGCCAATGCCCGGCGCGTGCTCATCCGTAGCCATGCCATAGATGCTGATCCGAAGGCCGCTGCGACGCAGCAGTGGCTCTGGACACTGGCCAGCGCCCTTACTCCTGAGGATGCCCATGGTTACAATCAGGCCATTCAGGACCTCGGTGCCATGATCTGCACCCCACGCCAGCCGCGCTGCGTGGCCTGTCCCTTAGTCGATCGTTGTCTGGCCCATGCCCAGGGACGCAGTCATGCCCTGCCGGCGATCGTTAACAAGGCCCCAAAACCGCAGCGCTGTGCCTTTTTTCTCCTGGTCGTGGATACGGAAGGGCAGATATTGCTGGAAAAGCGGCCGGATTCCGGTATCTGGGGGGGGCTCTGGTGTTTGCCTCAGGCGGCACCCGATGGCGGTGCATTCCCCGTCCTTTGTAGTGGTACCCTGCATCCGCTGGAAGACACCCCTGCCGTGCGGCAATCGTTGCAAGCGGCCTGGTCGCGTCGGCTGGGGCTGAATCTCCAACTGAGGGCATTAGAGGAAGAACAGCAACATGTTTTTACCCACTTTCAGTTGCGCTTTCGCTGTGTCCATGCGCGCGTTTGGGGCAGCGCTGTTGCGGATTCGGCCGCCACCCTGCGTTGGCATCGCCCCGCAGACGCCCTGGCACAAGGATTGCCCACGCCCATTCGGCGGATTTTACGGGAGAGGAGCGGGGGTTGCTAACCCCCGTTTTGGGTTATCTGTGCCGCCCACTTAAGCGGCCATGCCTTGTGGCTTATTCCTGGGCGGCGAGTTCAGGTAATATAGAGCCACACAGTGTTATCCATCCCAGAGTCATCGAGGAGCTTCCGTTATGTCACGAATGGTACAGTGCGTAAAACTCGGCCATGAGGCCGAAGGTCTTGATCGTCCGCCCTATCCTGGCGCCCTTGGCGCGCGAATTTATCAAGAGGTCTCTAAGGAAGCCTGGCAGGGCTGGCTCAAACACCAGACCATGCTCATCAACGAGTATCGTCTTTCTCCCATTGATCCCAAATCGCGGACATTCCTGGAAAAACAGATGGAAGCCTATTTCTTTGGCGATGGTGCCCAGGCACCTGAAGGCTACGTACCGCCTGCGCCCTAAACCCCTTATATAGATGCTACATAACAGCTATTAAAAGCATGGCTACGCTGTCGAAAAACAGCCCTACCGAGCGCGAAGATTGGAACCGCTTTGCGGTTGCACTTGGCGCGATAGCTCTTGCACTTTCCAGCGCACGAACCTACGCTGAGACTCTCTTTCTGCGTCGGAGCCTGCCGGTCTATGGCATTACGCCCGAGTTCCATTTCCAAACTGGCTGTCATTGGCTTTGGCCTGGTCATTGTGCCATTGGTGCTGGTCATTGTCAGTGTGACCATTTCTATTGCCCATTTTGCCGAGCAGGGGCAGGTGAGTATTCTGCGCGCGGTGGCTATGAGCGATGCTGCCAACCGGATGAATAACGCGGTGCGCTCCATGGAGCGCTACGGGCTGCAATATACGGTGTTACAGGACCAGGCTTTACTGGTGCTCTATGATCAGAGTTTTACGGAGTACAAGAAATCCAGTGCCCGATTTGCTGCCGCCGGGCCGTCTCCCGTTGATCGACGACGTCTTCAACGTTTGGCCGATCATCTGGCCCATGCTCGCCAAATGCTGCCGCTGGTGTCGTTAGGGGGAAATCGCGGTGCACTGGAGAGCGACTTCAGCCGTGCCAGCGCTGAGGCGCAACACCTGCAAAGTGATGTCAATGAAGGCATCAGCACCGAGGTGGCCAAGTTGGGCACGCGGGCACTGGCGATCAAGCGTCTGACCATTGTAGAAGTGCTGCTGGTGTTGCCACTCTCCATTGCCTTTGCGATCCTGTTTATCGTGCTGATCACCCGCCCAATCCGGCGTCTTGACCAGGCGGTTTCCGGTCTCGGTGATGGTGATCTGGAAACGCCCATCGCCGTGCAGGGGCCGCGAGACATCGCCAGTCTGGGCGATCGTCTGGAGTGGTTGCGTAATCGACTCAATGCATTGGAGGCGGCGAAATTACATTTCCTGCGGCAGCTTTCCCATGAGTTGAAGACGCCGCTGACGGCCATCCGTGAGGGCGCAGAGCTGCTCCAGGAGGACCTGGGTCATGAACTGGGTGCCGACGAGCAGCAGGAGATTGTGCATATTGTTCGCGACAACAGCCTACGTCTGCAGCGACTGATTGAGGATCTCCTGCGTTTCAGTCTGGCCGAGGGACCGGTGGGCGCGGGTATGGTGCAGGATATCTCCCTGACAGCGGTGGTGGAGGACCTGCTGTTGAGTTATAAGCCCAGTCTGCGCAGCAAATCGCTGCATCTGGTCACGGAGTTGGCCGACGTGCGGGTGCGTGGTCATGAAGACCGTCTGCGGACTATTTGCGATAATTTATTGTCAAATGGCGTGAAGTTCTCGCCGCAAAACGCTACCATACGGATATATTTGCAGGTACAGGACGGCCAAGCGGTCCTTGATGTTCAGGATGAGGGGCCGGGTGTGGCGCCCGCAGAGCGTGAAAAGATTTTCGATATTCTCTACCGGGGCGAGGCCTCGGATGCCGGGAAGGTCGAGGGCAGCGGGTTGGGACTGGCCATCGCCAGGGAATATGTACTGAGTTATGGGGGAAGTCTTGAATTGCTGGACAAAGAAACGCCAGGGGCGTGTTTCCGGTTGCGCCTACCGCTCATCGATCATATCGCTTCCCACGGTGCTTATCGTGCTGACCTTGGCGGGTTGCGCAGCCACACCGTTGATATCATCCCCCCCCAACACAGTGACCCTCAAGCCAGGTGAACAGGTGATAAAGACCAGCACCCTGGCGGCCTTGCAAGCCCAGATTGCGGCACTGGAAAAAGCTACGCCAGTGACTGCGAGTACGGCGAGTTGTTTTTCTGAAAAAACGGAAGCCGCCAGCTTGAGTAAACAACTTGCCGATGCCCGGGCGGGTGATCCCGGCTACCAAAAACTGGAGGCGCGGGCGAATGATTTGCAAAACCGGCTTGCCGAGTCCCGACAGCGCGAGATGATTTTGCGTAAAAAGCTTGATGAACTGGTACAAATCGAAAAAAACGCGCGCTTGCCTCAGGGGCACTAAACCGAATGGAAAAAGGCAGAATTTTATTGGTGGATGATGACGCTGATCTCTTGCGTTTGTTGTCTTTGCGTATGAAAACGGCCGGCTATGCCGTCAGTACCGCCGCCAGTGGCAACGAGGCGCTCTCGGTGCTGGCGATGGAGCATCCGTCTTTGGTCATCACTGATCTCAAGATGGACGAGATGGACGGGATGGCGCTGCTCGATGCCATCCGCCGTGACTATCCGACTTTGCCCGTCATCATCCTCACTGCCCATGGTTCCATCCCTGATGCTTTGCTGGCGGCAGATCAGGGCGTCTTTGCCTTCCTCACCAAACCCTTTGACGGCAAGGATCTGATGGCGCAGGTCGAACGCGCCTTCAGCCTGACCGCGGCGGTTCCACCCTCCTCGGATAAGAAGGGCAGGGATTCCAGTTGGGACCGTATCCTGACCCGCAGTCCAAAAATGCAGACGGTGCTGGATCAGGCGCGTCTGGTGGCGGCGTCTGATGCCAGTGTTTTTGTGCATGGTGCCAGCGGTACGGGTAAAGAATTGCTGGCGCAGGCCATTCATCAGGCCAGTCCGCGCCGCAATCAGGCCTTTATCGCACTCAACTGTGCCGCTTTTCCCGAGCAACTCCTGGAGTCGGAACTCTTCGGGCATAAAAAGGGCGCTTTTACCGGCGCGGCCAATAATCATCAGGGCCTGTTTCAGGCGGCGGATGGCGGCACCCTCTTTCTCGATGAAATCGGCGACATGCCCCTCTCCCTGCAGGTCAAACTGCTGCGAGCCCTGCAGGAACGGGTAATCCGCCCTGTTGGCGCCACCGAGAGCATTGCCGTGGATGTGCGGATCATCTCTGCGAGTCACCGGGATCTGGAGCTGGAAATGGCTGCCCGGCGATTCCGGGATGATCTCTATTATCGCCTTTGTGTGGTAACCCTGGATTTGCCTGCCCTGGCCGAGCGCCCCGAGGATATCCCGCTGCTGGCCGAGTTTTTTTTACGCGATACGGCGGCCAAAAACCGCAAGGATGTCCGTGGTATCGCGCCGGAGGCCATGGAACTGCTGGTGGGAGCGCCTTGGCCGGGTAACGTCCGACAACTGGCCAACGTCATTGAGCAGGCGGTGGTGCTGTCTACCACTCCGCGAATCGGTGCACCCCTCATCCGCCACGCTCTGCGCGACAGAGAGGGTGAAGTCATGCCCCTGGCCGATGCCAAGGGCCGCTTCGAAATGCATTATCTGATCCAGATTATGCGCATGACCCGGGGCAACGTGAGTCAGGCTGCACAATTGGCGCAGCGCAACCGGACGGAGTTTTATCGCCTGCTGCGTCGTTACCACCTGGATCCCGCCGCCTTCAAAGAAACGGGCAGCGAAGAAGGCGAAGCGGAGATATAGGGGGTCGCCCTGAAGAATCGGCGATTCACTTGGAGGTTTCCCATGAAGATAGAATCCATCACCCTGGTGCGGCATGGCATGACGGCATGGTCGGATAGCGGCAAACATACCTCGGTGACCGATGTGGCATTGACGGCGGAGGGTCGGGTAGACGCGCAAGCGCTCTGGGGATCCTTTGTGGAGCAGGGACATTTTGATGGCGTTTACTCCAGCCCTATGCTGCGGGCGCAGCACACAGCCATTCTCGCGGGATTTGCCGATCCTGAACTACACCAGGGACTCTGTGAGTGGCGCTATGGCCGCTATGAGGGCATGACGACAGCCGAAATTCGTCGAGAAAATCCGAAATGGAGTATTTTCCGTTGCGGTGGACCGGGTGGTGAAAGTCCGGAAGCCGTCAGCGCCCGTTGCGACGGGCTGCTTGAGGAATGGGATGAGAAGGGCCACCGTCATGTGCTGTGCTTTGCCCATGGCCACATTCTGCGGGCGCTGGCCGCCCGTTGGCTGAGGCTGGAGTTGCGTTTTGGTGAGCATCTGCATCTGGACCCGGGCAGCATTTCGTGCCTGGGTTGGGAGCATGAAGTCCCCGCCCTGCATCTGTGGAATTATTGTCCGCAGCGCCCGGTCATCGGACCGCGCGCTGCGGACGGATTCTAAACACCTGTCCGGAGATGATCGCTCAAGGCAGCAGAAAGGCCGGCGCGACCTGCGCCGCCAGTTGCATCCCGGCGTGATAATAATGCGTGCCCGAAAAAGCATGGGCATCGTCAGCGCGAAACGCATCCATAGCCAGACCCTTGCGTCCCAGTGTCCCGCTCCACCAGCCGGAGGGATAGCAGAACTGCGGAAAGTACACGCTGTTCACCGCGTCAAAGCCCGCTTCCGTCATGCGTTGTTGGCACTGACGGATCAGGTTGGCATGCAACAAGGGAGATTCAGACTGGGCCACCAGCACGCCCTGATCGGCCAGCGCATGGTGGCAAGCCGCGTAAAAGTCCGTGGCGAAAAGCCCCGCCGCCGGTCCGACCGGGTCGGTGGAGTCGACGATGATCACATCATAGCGTCCCGCCTCCGCCTCTTTGACCCAGGCGATGCCATCGGTAAAGTGAAAATGGGCGCGGGGGTCATTATTTTTCTCACAGAGTTCCGGGAAGAAACGCTCGGCGACGCGGGTGACCCGCTCATCCAGCTCAACCTGCGTGGCTTCTTCTACTTCCCGGTGGCGCAGCACCTCGCGCAGGGTGCCGCAGTCACCACCGCCGATGATCAGTACCCGTTTGGGCATCGGGTGGGTGAAGAGGGCTGGATGGCTCATCATTTCGTGATAGAGAAAGTTGTCGCGGTCGGTGACCATCACCAATCCGTCCAGCGTCATGAGGGTGCCGAACTGCTCGGTTTCGAAGATCTCAATGACCTGATAAGGACTCTGCTCGCGATGCAGCACTTCGCGGATTTTCAGGCTCAATGCTGCACCGTGCTCTTCATAGCGCTCGGTGTACCACAGTTCTGTGCTCATAACCGCCTCTCTCGACGCTGGGGATGGTGGGGTGCTCGCGGGGGATTTTGCGGAAGAAACGCGCAAAAGAAAAGGGCGGACCGGTTACCCAGGTCCGCCTGTTACCGCTGTGAGTCATTTCAAGCGCAGAGAACCGGCTTGACGCGCAACTCATGGGCAGGAACGCCCATCATATCCACTTGCCCGCGCTTCATCTCCATGGTGGAGACTTGCCCGGCGCCAAAGGCTTCCTTGAGATAATTCAAGGCATCCTCGGGCTGGATGATATCGCCGCAGGTGAAAATATCCACCGCTGCGTAGCCATATTCCGGCCAAGTGTGAATGGCCAGATGCGACTCGGCGACGATGACGGCGCCACTCACCCCATAGGGTGAGAAGTGGTGAAAAGTTTGCGTCACGATGGTGCAATTGGCACGCCGGGCGGCCTCGAGCATGGCATCTGTAACATAATCAACATCAGACAAGGTACTGCCGTCACAATGGTAAAAATCTGCGACGATTTGATGTCCCAATGAGCGCATAGGTGCCCCCCTTACCAAAGTTAATAAACGGTTAAGAAGTAGCTCCCGTGCACCCCCAGACAGTACTTGGTTTTATGCCCTACCTTGCTGGAACGATGCTTTGCTCCAAATCTCTTAAGGACTGACCCCCTTAGTAACTGCTTTCGGTGCCGTGGAAACAGACGACGAACTATACACGTATGCGTTGAGGATGCAAGGATTTTTAGCGGGTAACGAGGGGTGATTCTCATCGCTTCTGCGCGGCGTTCTGGCCCCATGCTGACCGTTCGGTTTATACTGTGCGCCATGACCGCAAAAGTAGAGGGTGCCCATGGCCGCTGAGGCCCTTGTCGAACTGGAAAACGTGCACTTTTCCCGGGGGCCGCATCTGGTCCTGGCGGGGGTGGATATGCGTATTCCCCAAGGGGCCATCGTCTCCCTCATGGGAGCGAGTGGTGGCGGCAAGACGACCATGCTGAATCTGATGGCCGGCACCCTGGCGCCACAGTCCGGGCGCATACGGGTGGCAGGGCAGGATCTGCAAGCGCTGGATTTTGAGGACCTATACCGTTTGCGCCGCCGCATGGGCATGCTTTTTCAGCACAGCGCCCTGTTTACCGATTTTAGCGCCTTTGAGAATGTTGCTTTTCCTCTGCGACGCCATTTCCGGCTGAGCGAGGGTATCTTGCGTAAACTGGTGTTGATGAAGCTGGAGGCGGTGGGATTGCGGGGTGCGGCTGGATTGATGCCCGCCGAGCTCTCCGGCGGCATGGCTCGGCGGGTGGCGCTGGCCCGTGCGGTGGTGATGGATCCGATGCTGATTTTTTACGATGAGCCCTTCACCGGCTTGGACCCCATCAGTGTGGGAATTATCGCGACTCTGATCCGTCGCCTCAATGATGCCCTGGGCGCGACCAGTATTCTCGTCAGTCACGATGTGCAGGAGACTTTTTCTATCGCGGATTATGGTTATATCCTCGCGGGCGGCAAAATCATTGCGGAAGGTTCGCCAGAAGTCTTGCGGGCCAGTGATTCAGAACTGGCCAGGCAGTTTCTCGGTGGGCAGCCGGATGGGCCGGTGCCCTTTCATTATCCAGCCAGAGATAACTACGCTACCGCTTTGATGAGTTCGGCGGCTGCGGGTGAGGTGATTTAGAGCATGGCCTTTCTGGATTTCGTGCCGAATCTGGGGCGACGGGTATTGCTGACGATCCCCAACTTGGGGGCCGCGGCGCGTTTTCTGCTGCGGAGTTTGGTGGCGGTGATCAACCGCCATTTCAGCATTCAACAACTGCTCAAGCAGGTGTATGGCTTTGGGGTGCGGTCGCTGCTCCTGATGATGGTCGCCGCTTTCTTCACGGGTATGGTGTTGGGTTTTCAGGGGTATTACGCGCTGGTGCGCTTTGGCGCCACTTCGGCACTGGGCACCCTGGTCGCCCTGTCGCTCCTGCGCGAGCTGGGGCCGGTGTTGACGGCGCTGCTCTTCGCCGGGCGGGCGGGGTCGGCGCTGACCGCCGAAATCAGTTCCATGAAGGCGACGGAGCAGCTAAACGCCATGGAAATGATGGCGGTCAACCCATTTGCCTGGGTCGTGGCGCCCCGCCTCTGGGCGGGGATTATCGTCGTGCCTATACTCTGCGCTATTTTTGATCTGGTCGGCATCTTGGGTGGATACCTCATTTCGGTGCCGGTGCTGGGCGTGGATGGTGGCACTTTCTGGGCGCAGATGCAGTCTAATGTCACGTTTTCCGGTGATATCCTGACTGGTCTGTTCAAGGCTCTTTGCTTTGGGCTGGTGGTGACCTGGATCGCTGCCTGGCAGGGTTACGCGGCACAGCCGACAGCGGAAGGCGTGGGTAACGCCACGACGCGCAGCGTGGTGACGGCATCGCTGGCGGTGCTGGGTCTCGATTTCATTCTCACGGCTTTCTTGTTCACCTAAGGGGTAGACGGCGCATGGAAAAACGAGCGATAGACTGGTGGGTGGGCATCTTTGTGCTTCTCGGCATCGCTGCTTTGATGGTGCTGGCACTGCGCGTAGGGAACCTCTCCGGCTTCGCCTACAACGACGGTTACGTACTGCATGCGAATTTCACCAATGTGGGCAGTCTCAAGGTGCGCAGCCCGGTCAGACTGGGTGGGGTCACGATCGGTGAGGTGACCCACATCGGTATGGACCCCAAGACCTTCATGGCGAAGGTGACCATGCGTATCGAACCGAAGGTGAAATTGCCGACGGATACGGGTGCGTCCATTTACACCGAGGGGTTGCTGGGCGAGCAGTATGTGGCCGTTCAGCCGGGTGGAATGCCGCAGGAGCTGAAGCCGGGTGGCACCATTACCATGACGCAAAGCGCGGTCAATATTGATCAGCTAATCGGCCAGATGGTCTTTGATAAGGCCTCGGGTAGCAAATAGGGAGGATTCGGTATGCGTCAAATTTCTTTGATTTCGCTGGCATTTTTTTTGCTGGCCTGGACGCTGCCTGCTGCGGCAGAAGATACGCAGGGGGCGGTAGCGGTGGTTCAGCAGCTTACCAATAGTGTACTCAAGGTGCTGCGCTCCAATGACGGCAAGCCCATCACGCCAGCCGTGAAGAAAGAGGTGGCGGATATCGTCTTGCCGCACATGGATTTCACCACCATGTCGCAATACGTGATGGCGCGGTACTGGCGGCAGATGGATCCGGCCCAGCAGCAGGAATTTGTGGTGCTGTTCAAGGATCTGCTGGTGCGTACCTACAGTAATTCACTCAATCATTACCACGGGCAGACGGTAAAAATCACTGGCAGCCAGCAGATCTCCCAGAATCCGCCAGTGGCACAAGTGAACATGGTTATTCGTCAGAACGGTAGTGGTCCAGATGTTCCGGTGATTTATGCCCTGCTCTACATCAACAACTCCTGGCGGATTTACAACACCTATATTGACGGGGTCAGCATGGTGCTGAATTACCGGCAGAGCTTTGGCCAGATCGTCGCGAGCCGTGGAATCCCCGCTCTGCTCCAGGATATGAAGGCCAAGGATGGCATGGGCAAGGCACCAGGCAAAACGGCGGCGGCCGCTTGAGCGCAGCGGCCTCCTGGGAGCGACGGATGATTGACGGTGCTCCTTGGCTGTTTCTGCAAGGGGACTGGCGGGTGGCACCACTGGATAAGCTGCTGCGATCCTTCGCATGGGTGAAAGACGGACAGGGCTGCACAGAAATTTCCGTCGTGGAGCTAGAGGCTGCGGACAGCGCGACGCTTGCCGTGTTGATGGAGTGGGTACAGCAGGCCAGGCAGCGTGGAACCGCGCTACGCATTCATGGGGCGTCTTCCAAGCTGCAAGAACTGGCGAGTTTGTATCGTCTGCAGGATATTTTGCCGCTGTGCCATGACTGATCTCCCGGCTATTCACATCGCCGGGTTGCGCAAAGCCTATGGCAGCGGCCATTTGGCCTTGGCTGGCGTAGATCTGGATGTGCATGCCGGAGAGTTTTTTGGTCTGCTGGGCCCCAATGGTGCGGGGAAATCTTCGCTGATCAACATCCTGGCCGGGACTGTGCGCCGTTCGAGCGGGGTGGCAGAAATCTTCGGCTTTGATGTGGAGCGGGATTTTCGCCGGAGCCGTCAGTTGCTGGGGGTCGTGCCCCAGGAGTTGGCCTATGACCCCTTTTTTACCGTGCGCGAATTTCTGCGCATGCAATCCGGCTATTTTGGTTTGCGTCACAATGATGACTGGCTGGATGAGTTGATGGCGGAACTGGATCTGACGGACAAGGCCAACGCCAATTTGCGCGCTTTGTCCGGTGGCATGAAGCGGCGGGTGCTTATCGCCCAGGCTTTGGTGCACAGGCCCCCGGTGGTGGTGCTGGATGAGCCGACTGCCGGGGTTGATGTGGAACTGCGTCAGGGGCTCTGGCGTTTTATGCGACGGTATAATGAAGAGGGCCGTACGGTCATTCTCACCACCCATTATCTGGAAGAGGCCGAGGAACTCTGTCAGCGGATCGCCATTCTCCAGCAGGGACGAATGGTTGCCTTGGACAGCAAGGATGCATTGCTGCGTACCTCCAGTTGGCGGGTGCTCACGGTGACCTTTGACCGCGATCCGGGCACGCTCCCTCCCGAATTGGCGGAGTTACTGACCGGTGCCGCAGAAAATACCCGGGTACTCAGGATTGACGCCCGGAGAAGCCCGTTGGGGGGCGTCCTGGCACAATTGCAAAAATTGCCCGCCCAGATCCTGGATTTACGCCTTCAGGAGCCACGTCTGGAAGATGCCTTCACGGATATCCTCGGACAAGGGCGCTAATTTTGGTGGACCATTTGCGTCTGGATCTTTTCCTCAAGATGTCACGCCTGATCAAGCGCCGCAGTCTGGCCAAAGAAATCTGTGATGGCGGATGTGTGCAGATCAACGGTCGGCTGGCTAAGGCGGGGGCGATGGTGCAGGTGGGTGATGTGCTCACTATCGATATTCGGGATCGCCTGATGCGGGTACGGGTCTTGCGTATTCCGCAGCGGATTGAAGGACCGGAAGGGGTAGTGGAAGTGCTGCCCGAGGAGGTTGGGGAATGATCGCAGAGCCACGTTTGTTGCTGACGGTGGGAGAACCCGCAGGCATCGGCCCGGATATTTGCCTGCAATTGGCCAGCCATGCCTTGCCCTCCGGGGTCCTGCTCATTGGCGACCTGCAATGTCTGCGCAGCCGCGCCCTGACTCTGGGTTTATCGCTGCGACTGGAGCCCTGGCAGGAGGGCAATCCCTGGTCAGCGCCGGGAAGCGGTGTGTTGCATGTGCTGGACGTGCCCCTGGCTCAGCCTTGTCGCCCCGGCCATCTGGATGTGGCTAATGCACCGGCGGTATTGGCTACCCTGGATAAAGCGATGCACCTGTTACGGGCAGGCGCTGCGGATGCACTGGTAACGGCCCCGGTGCACAAGGGCATCATCAACGACGCGGGGATTCCCTTTACCGGGCATACAGAATATCTCGCGGATACCTGTGGCAGTCCGGAGGTGGTCATGCTGCTGGCTGGTCGCGGCCTGCGGGTGGCGCTGGCGACGACTCATCTGCCTTTGGCTCAAGTGGCGGCAGCCATTACCCCGGAAGGGTTGGAGGGTACATTGCGCATCCTGCACCGGGCCATGCGTGAAGACTTCGCCCTTTCGGCACCCCGTATTCTGGTCGCTGGTCTGAATCCCCATGCCGGGGAGGGCGGGCACCTGGGGCATGAGGAACAGGATATCATCGCGCCAGTGATAGCAGCCTTGCAGAGAGAGGGGTTGCGGGTCAGCGGCCCGTGGCCGGCCGACACCCTGTTTACCCCGCGCCTGCTGGAAGATGCCGATGCGGTGCTGGCGATGTATCACGACCAGGGGCTGCCGGTGCTGAAGTACCATGCCTTTGGTGAGGCGGTAAATATTACCTTGGGTCTGCCTATGGTGCGCACCAGTGTGGACCACGGCACGGCGCTGGATGTGGCGGGCACGGGCCTGGCAGAAGGAGGCAGCTTGCTGCGGGCGCTGGATGTCGCTGCGGAAATCGTCCGCAACCGGCGCCTCGCGGGCCGTTGATGCCTGCCGCAGGCCGGTCTGCATACTCAAAAAATGCGGTTGCGTCCCGCTGGCACCTGGGCGACCAGGAATTCCATCTGATCGGCGAGAATGCGCCGATTACTGAGCAGCAGATACTCGGCCCAGGTCGGGGTGAAGGGCACCGCGAGCAGCGGCATGTGCGCTTCGTCGGGGGTGCGGTTGTCCTTGCGACTGTTGCAACTGCGGCAGGCGGTCACCACGTTGGTCCAGATATCCCTGCCCTTGCGCGAGATGGGAATGATATGGTCACGGGTGAGTTCGCGGAGGGGGAAGTGTTTGCCACAGTACATGCAGAGATGACGGTCACGATGAAACAAGGTTTGGTTGGACAGTGCCGGAGGGCGAATGCTGCCCTGATGACGGCCACGGACGGCGATGACCGGATGAATGTCGAGTTGCGAGAGAATGCCACTGCGGCGGCAGATGCCGCCGTGAGCGGTAAAGAAAGGATTCCCCAGTGTCCAGGCAACATTACCTCGGACATAATGGGCCGCGGCTTCTTCCCAGGTTTCCCAGGCCATGGGACGACCACCGACGTCAAGGCGCAGCACGAGGTGCATAGACTTTCCGTTTCGCATCGCCTGCTAGAGGCGTCGACCAAATATAGCATGAAGATGTGCTAATGTTGCAAGAGGGGCGCCTGCCGCGTGCAAAAAAGCGTTTCGGACAGAATTTTCTGGTTCAGCCGCAGATCATTGCGCGTATTGTGGCGGCTATTCGCCCCGTGCCCGGCGATCAATTGGTGGAGATCGGGCCGGGGCCGGGGGCGCTGACCAAGGCTTTGCTTCGTCTTTTGCCGCAGTTGACGGTGGTAGAGCTGGATCGGGATATGATTGCCGGTTTGCACGCGCTGGCGTCGCCGGAGCAGCTACAGGTCATACAGGCGGATGCGCTGGAGATCGACTTCCCGGCACTGGCCGGTGCCGGGAATATCCTGCGGGTGGTGGGTAACTTGCCTTACAATGTAGCGACGCCGCTGATTTTTCATATACTGGAGCAGGCGGAACAGGTGCGGGATATGCACTTCATGCTGCAAAAAGAGGTGGTGGACCGTATGGTGGCGGTGCCAGGAACCAAAGCTTACGGGCGGCTCTCGGTGATGATACAGGCGCACTGTGCGGTGGAATCACTGTTCACGGTGGCTCCTGGCAATTTCTTTCCGGTGCCCAAAGTGGATTCGGCCTTCATGCGCCTGGTACCGCATCGTCCAGGGTTGCTACCACTCCATTTGCAGGTGCCTTTTGCGCGGATTGTGGCCACCAGCTTTGCCCAGCGCCGCAAGACACTCGCCAATAATCTGCGCGGCATTTTGAGTGCGGACGACTTGCGAGGTTTGCAGATCGATCCCGGTTGCCGCGCCGAGACGCTGGATCAGGCCGCCTTTTTCCGCCTCGCCGAGGCCACTGCTGAACAGGGAAAGTGATCATGAATCATTTGGAAGTTGCCGAGAAACTGTTTGTCGAACTGGAATGGGAAGCGAAAACACTGCCCGATTATCCGGTCCTCACTTGCGCGTTGCAGGTACCTAATGGCGTTCTGGACATTTTTTGCCATGTGCATGGCGAACGGGAGCGTATCCTGTTTTACCTGCGTCCCCAGAATCTGGAGATAACGATGGGAAAACGCCTGGCGGTGGCGGAGTTTCTGACCCGTGCCAACTATGGGCTGGCTCTGGGTAACTTTGAGCTCGATATGGAGGATGGAGAAGTCAACTTCAAGACGATTCTCCAGGCGCCTGCCACCGTGTTGAGCACTGCCCTGTTGCGTCCTTATCTGCTGGTTGGCGTGGAGACCATCAACCACTACCTGCCAGGGCTGAACCGAGTGCTGAGCGGCCAGGAAACTCCGGCTGCCGCGATCAAGGCGTTGGAGATTGTGACAGCGGTGCATTGACCCCGGAGCCGATGATTCCGCTGCCCAGCAGCAGCGGAGTGATGCCCATGCCGCGGATTTTTGCAAGGGTGGGTTGGGCCGCTGCCAGAGAATCGAAGGTGTTGGTGCGGAGCCGGTAGAGGGTGTTGTTATCGCCCGCTTCCACCTTTTCCATCTGGGTGCTGACCCCCAGCAGAGCAAGACGATCGCGCAGGACGGCGGCGGCGGCGCGATTGGTGAAGGCGCCGACCTGAATGGTCACCGGCTGGTGGACGGCGCTGGTGCTGCTGGTGGTCGCCGCACTGGGGATACCGGGACCGTTCCCGAGGATGTCGGCAGGAATGTCCACATGCATGGCGGGCAATATCTGATAAAAATTGAAATCGACGCCGCTGCGAGTGGCGGCTGTGGAGGCCGCAGCGGCGCTGCTGGAGGTGACGACGGCGAGCGGGTCGCGCACCGGAGTTTGTATGGTCGCCAGGGCAGTCGATGTGGACGCTGCCGAGCTAACAGGCTGTTGCTGAGCGATTGCCGGCGCGCTATTGCTGAAGGCCACCGCCGCCGGTAGTCTTGTCCCGCTATTGATTAAACCGAGCTTTCCGGTGGTGATGTGGATTTGTGCTATCCACCACCAGACCCCCGCACTGAGCATGATTACCAGAAGAAGCAGCAACACCCAAGGCCAGTTCAGTGCCGGAGGGGGGGGCGTTCGCTCGGTGTCATCTTCCAGCTCGACCGTCCGCCGTGGTGGGATGGGCGGGCGCGGCTCTGGCGCTCGCGGGCGGCTGGTTTGATTTTTGTAATCGCGCATAACCCTTTACATCTGCTCCGGTGCGCTGACGCCGAGCAGTCGTAGTCCGTTGGCAATAGTCTGCGCGACGGTCAAACAGAGCGTCAGGCGGGCGTGGCGCAGCGGCGTTTCCTCCACCAGAATTCTGGTCGAATTGTAGTAGGTGTGGAAGGCCGCGGCCAACTCCCTGAGATAGAAGGCAAGCTGATGTGGTTCGCGATCACGGGCTGCCGTGGCCACTACTTCCGGGAAGCGCCAGAGGGTGTCGGCAAGTGCGATTTCGCGGGGCTCCTGGAGGATTTCCAGGTCGACGTCGTCTGCTGAAGGCAGGCTGAGGCTCTTTTCTGCGGCTTGCCGCAGCAGGGAATACACCCGGGCGTGGGCATACTGGATATAAAATACCGGGTTTTCTTCGGAGTGCTTTTTGGCCAGTTCCAGATCAAAGTCCAGATGCTGGTCGGCGCGGCGCAGCACATAAAAGAAACGCGCGGCATCATTGCCTACTTCCTCGCGCAGTTCGCGCAGGGTGACAAACTCGCCGGCACGGGTAGACATGGAGACTTTTTCCGTACCGCGATAGAGGATGGCGAACTGGACGAGGACGACTTCCAGGCGTTCGTCTTCCAGACCGAGGGCGCGCAGGGCGGCCTTGACTCTGGGCACATAGCCGTGATGGTCCGCACCCCACATGTCGATGACGTGGGTGAAGCCGCGGGCAAATTTTTCAGCATGGTAGGCCACATCGGAGGCAAAGTAGGTGTAGGCGCCATTGTCGCGACGCAAAACCCGGTCCTTGTCGTCATCAAAGGCAGTGGCGCGGAACCAGAGGGCGCCCTCCTGGGTGTAACAATGTCCGGCTTTTTCGAGGGCGGCGACGGCAGCATCGACCGCACCCGTATCCATCAGGCTGCGCTCGGAATACCAGCGCTCGTAATGCACACCGAAGCCCTCCAGATCCTCGCGGATGTCGGCGAGAATCTCGTCCAATCCGGCGCTGTGCAGGGTGCGATAGTCGGCACCGAGGGACTGCTTCAGGTGGGCGATGAGGGCGTCGATGGCGATATCACCGTCGCTCATCTCGGGCAGGTTCGGCAATCCGGCCGCCGCGTGCTGTAAGCGGTCGCCGACCTGCTCCCGGAGATGCGCCGCTATTTCGCCCACATAGTCGCCGCGATAACCGTTCTCAGGGAAGGGCCAGGGCAGCGCCCCGGCGGCTTCGAGATAGCGCAGGTAGACGCTGGCCGCGAGAATATCCATTTGCCGCCCGGCGTCGTTGACATAGTATTCACAAAAGATGTCGAAGCCGTTAAAGCGGAGGATATTGGCGAGGCTGGCGCCATAGGCGGCGCCGCGCCCATGCCCGACGTGCAGGGGGCCGGTGGGGTTGGCGGAGACGAACTCCAGTTGCAGGCGCTGGCCGACGCCATTTCGGTTGGCGCCGAAGCGCTCTTTTTCGGTACGTACCCGGTGGATGACGGCGTGAAAGGCGGCGGGCCGCAAAAAGAAATTGATGAAGCCGGGGCCGGCAATCTCGGTGCGGGCAATCCATTCCGAGGCAGGCAGGGCCGCGACGATATCGTTGGCGATGTCGCGGGGCTTGCGTCCGACCGCTTTGGCGAGGAGCAGGGCGATGTTGCTGGCGAGATGGCCATGTTCCACCTGTTTGGGGCGATCCAGCTCCAGGGTGGCGGGAATCCCTGGGATGCTGCCCTGGGCGTGGAGTTGTTGAAGCGCCCCTTGCAGGGCATGGCTGACAAATGCTTTCACAGGGCTACCTTATGCACGAAATTTTTGCTTTAGTGTAACGCAAGCCAGCGCTTTACGGCAGGGGTTGTTGTATCTTGGATACTGTACTGGAGCCGAGGATCGATGGGGATGCGCATAATGCATGATTATCTGGGAGGTTTCTGGCACTGGTTTACCGCCCCGTGGACGCTGCCCGGGGGGATGATTGTCGAGCCCATCGGTATGGTTGAATTTCTGATTATCCTGGTTTTTTTATGGTGGGGGGCGGCCTGGGTGCGGCGATTCACGCGCCGGGTACTGAGCCGGCAACTGGATCATGCCACGGCTTACGCCATCTCGCGGCTTACCTACTACATGGTTATTGCTCTGGGCATTTTCATTGCCCTGCAGACAATCGGCGTCAATCTCAGCAGTCTGGCTCTCTTGGGCGGTGTGGTGGGTGTCGGTCTGGGTTTCGGGTTGCAGAATATTTTCAGCAATTTTGCGTCCGGACTCATTTTGCTCTTTGAACGCAGCATCAAGGTAGGCGACTACATCCAGATCAAAGAAAACGGCCTGCATGGCGAGGTCAAAAAGCTGGGCGTGCGCTACACCCAGATCGTGACCAACGACCATGTGGATATCCTGGTACCCAACTCCCAGTTTGTGAATGGCGAGGTGATCAACTGGAGTCTGGATGACCCGGTTATGCGGATTCATATCCCGTTTCGCGTGCCCTACGGTACCGACCGGGAACGATTGCGGAATCTGGTCATAGAAACCGCCCTCTCCTTGCCCCTGACAGCAAGGGATGAACGTTATCTGCCGACCTTGTGGTTGAACGCGTTCGGAGACGCGGGCTATGACTGCGAGATGATCGTCTGGGTGGAACGGGCGGGACTGATACGTCCCGGCGGAACCCGCGCCAAATATAACTGGGCACTGGCGGATGCCCTGGAGCAGGCGGGCATCGAAATACCACGCCCGCGTCAGGAGGTGGTGGTGACGCCTTCCCTGGCGGCGGCACTGGCCACTACTGTGGAAAACTCGTCCTCTTCCTCCTCCACATAATTGCGCGGACCATCGGCGCTGCGCAGGGCGCTGGGCGGGATGATAAAGACGTAGGCGGTAATGGCCGCTATCAGGCAGATCCACATCGACAGGCGCAGCAGGTTGTCGATGCTCAGGGTGCCCGCCTGCACCTCGATCAGGGTGTGCAGGTGTTGGGCTGAGAGCGCCACTTCCGGATCGAAACGGCTGATGTGGCCGCGCAGATGGTCGCTGGCAAGGGCGCTGTAGCGGGCCCAGTAGACGCTCAGCAGGCTCACCCCGATGTTGGCGCTGAAGACGCGAATGAAATTGCTGGTGGTGGCTGCTGAGGGAATTTCCGCAGCACTGAGGCCGGAGAGGATAACCATGGTTAGCGGCACGAAGAGCATACCGACGCCCATGCCGATGAACAGCATCGGCCAAAACAGATCGCTCAGACTGCTGATGGGACTGAGATAAGCGCTACCGTAGGCGAAGGCAAAAATGGCAAAGCAGAGGGTCGTCAGCCGACGCAGTCCCAGTAGCCCGCGCAGGCGGTCCATCTGGGTCGACAAGGGAATAGCGCCAAGACCAATGGGAATGAGCACCGCGCTCCCCCAGAAGCCGTTGAAGCTGAGGGTTTCCTCCGCCCAGAGGGGTAGCATGGAGGCCCAGCCCATGAACATGGCCCAGCCCAGGCAGAGCAGCAGCAGCCCCAGCCAGTAATTGCGCCGGTGCAAAAAGTGCAGTTGGAGCAGGGGATGGCGAGTCTCGTTTTCGCGCCAGGCAAAAAGCAACAGGAAGACGAAGGCGAACAGGGTCATTTTCAGAATGAAGGTAGAATGCCACCAGCCGTACTGCTCGCCCTGATCCAGCACCACCTGCATGCTCATCAGACCGCCGTAGAGCAGGCCGAAGCCCCAACCGTCGAAAGGCGGCGTCAGGGGATCACCGTGATCTTTGGGAATGCCCGCACTGCCCAGAAAAAGGGCGACGCCCCAGATCGGCAGGGAGAGCAGAAAAATGCTGCGATAGCCGAGTTCCGTCGCCAGCAGGCCGCCAATGGCTGGCCCGAAGAAAAAGGGTACCAGCATGGCGTTACTCCAGAAGATGGTTACGGGGCCGTGAAATCGGCCGGGGCTGTGGCGTAAGAACAGACTCTGGCTGAGGGGGACGAGAAGCCCCGCCGCTATACCTTGTAGAGCGCGGGACAGCAGCATAATCCAGAGATTATCGGTCGCCACACTGATGACGGTGCCCACCATAGCCACGGTGACCGCCATCTGAAAGACGCGGCGCATCCCGAAGCGGGCTGTCGTCCAGGGCATCAGGGTAATCCCCAGTGACCAGTGAACAATAAAGTAGGTCAGGGTCCAGAGGGCATGATCGCTGCTGGTGGAGAGGCCGCCCGCGACGTAGGGGAAAATACCCTGCACCGAGGCGCCGTCGAAGGAGCCCATACCGAGGGCGAGGCCCCCTCCCGCAAAGAGGGGCCAGGTTTTAGAAAGGGACTGTGCTGTTTCCATCAGGTGGGATCCTTGGACGTTGGCCCGGTTTAATGTTAACGCTAATATTCAGTCGCGGACGATGCTTGCTTTTCTGGAACGGGTTGCACGACGGCATAACTTTGATGCGGCGCTGCCTTAGAAGCCGTCGTCGGCCGTTGCCATCATTAGAAATGCACCGGAGCCGCCCGCCGGATGCTCCAGCCAGATCAGGGGCAGATCGGGACGACGGCGGATGAGGGCCGCTTCGGCATCGCCGGTTTCCACCACCAGGACGCCGCCCGTCTGCAGGTGCTGTGGCGCCTGCTCCAGCAGAGGGAGCAGGCAATCCAGGCCATCGTCGCCGGCGGCCAAGGCGAGACGAGGCTCGTGCCGGTATTCGGGGGGCAACTCCGCCATGGCCGCCGCGTCCACATAGGGCGGATTGCTGAGGATCAGGTCGTAGCGCTGTCCATCCAATGCGGCGAAGAGGTCGGACTGATGCAGATGCACGCGGTCCTCCACGCCATAACGCCGCACATTTGCGCGGGCTACGGCGAGGGCCTCGGCGGAAATGTCCACCGCATCCACTTCGCTGTCCGGAAAGCGCAGAGCCAGGATGATGGCCATACAACCGGAACCTGTGCCGATCTCCAAAATACGCTGTACCTGCGACGCCTCTACCCAGGGCGCGAAGCCCTCTTCAATAAAGGGCTCCAGCAGGCTGCGCGGGATGAGGACACGCTCATCGACGCTGAAACGCAGTCCGGCAAACCAGGCTTCACCGGTGATGTAGGCGGTGGGGCGACGGAGAATCTCCCGCTGATAGAAGTAGTTGAGGATTGTGCTTTTCTCACCATCCAGCAGGCGGGCCGCGCCGAGTTCTGCAAGGTCTTCCGGTTCCAGATGCAGCGCCCAGGCGATCAGGGTGTCGGCTTCGGCGCGAGGTTGCTGTTGGCCCTGGCTGAAGTCGAGCCCGGCAGCGGCAAAACGGCTGGCTCCCCAACGCCGGTAATCGGTTACTGTATGCAGGGCAGTGATAGCGAGGGCAGCATATTGTTCGAGGTTCATTCAGCCTAACTCCAGCCAGACCGGGCAATGATCGGAGCCGGTCACATCGGTGGCAATCCCCGCTCCGCGCAGGCGCGGCAGCAGACTTTCATGTATCCAAAAATAATCAAGGCGCCAGCCGATATTGCGGACGCGGGCGTTGGTGCGCTGGCTCCACCAGGAATACGTTATGCTGTCCGGGTGTAGGTGACGGAAGCTATCCACCCAGCCGGCCGCTACCCACTGGTCCAGGCAAGCCCGTTCTTCGGGGAGAAAACCGGATATTTTCGCATTCTCTTTAGGGCGCGCGAGGTCGATGGCCTGATGGGCGGTGTTAACGTCGCCACAAAATACCACAGCCCGACCGGTGGCGACCCGGGCGTTGATCAACTCCAGAAAGGCAGCGTAGAAATCCAGTTTGAAGGCGAGGCGTTCGGTATCCTTCTTGCCGTTGGGGAAGTAGACGTTATACAGGTCGAAATCACCGCAGTCGGTGATAAGCACGCGACCTTCCCGGTCGAAGCGCGGGATGCCCAGGCCCGTTGCTACCGGTCGGCAAGGCGCTTTGCTGAAAGTGGTAACGCCGCTGTAACCGGGGCGCTCGGCAACCGCCCAGCGGCTATCGTAGCCCTCCAGTAGGGTTTCTGCCACTGGAAGACGATCCGGATCGGCCTTGCTTTCCTGTATGCAGAGCACATCCGGTTGCGTCGCCGCGACCCAGTGGCCTAAGCCTTTGCGACAGGCGGCGCGCCAGCCGTTCACGTTCCAGCTATAAAGGCGCATAATCACGACTTCTCAACGCATTACCCGCACGGCCAAAAAATCCCCTTCGGTCAGTACCCGTTCCAGAATGGCGCGCCCGGTATCACCAGCGGTGCCCGCTGTAGCGAGCAGGGCGAGCCCTTCCCGCGCCGCTGTTGGGCTGATAACGCCATAGCGCAGGGCTAGTTGATAGAGCACGGCAACACTGATTTCCTGACCTGGCTGCTTGACCAGTTCCCCTTGAAACTGCGCGAGCGGCCCGCCGTAGAGGAGCAGTTTGCGCACGTGGTCGATATTGGACAGTGTCGAGGCACTCATGAGTATTCCTTCGTTAAAACACGCGGTGACGGACCCAACGGTGGCGTTTGGTAGGTGGTACTAAGCCTTGTCCGGACCCGGCCAGCCCTGGCAACGCAGGGACCACAGCCCGCCACTTTGTGCCTCAGTGAGCAGTGGACCTAGTTCTGTCAGGGCGGCGCTAAGCGCCTCGCGCAGGCCCCAGGGCGCATTCACCACGATCAGCCCGCTGCCAAAAAGCTGTTCCCGGCCTTCCTCCGGCATCTGCAACAGTTCGCAGGTAAAAGTGGGCAGGTGCTTACGCAAAGCCTGCCACAATCTGGTGATCGTACCGCGGATTTTTACCGGGTACCAGACGAGATACACCCCTTGCGGCCAGCGCCGATAGGCGCGGATCAGGGTGTCCGCGAGGCGCTCCCATTCATCTCTGCGCTCAAAGGGCGGGTCGATCAGGACCAGACCACGTTTTTCAGGCGGGGGGATCAGGCCGAAGAGGGCGCGATAACCATCTTCGCTGAGGATGCTGGTATGCGCCCGTTGGCCCATCGCCTTGCGCAGGCGCGTTGCCACCTCGGGCTGCTGTTCGCAGAGCACCATCCGGTCGCCAGGCCGGAGTAGGGTGGCGGCAAGGACGGGGGAGCCGGGGTAGTGGCGTAACATGCCGTCATCGTTCTCATTGCTGATGATTTTCAGCCATGCACCCGCGTGTGGCAGGCTGCGCCGGTCTGCCCACAGGCGCGAAACACCGTGCAAGTGTTCTCCTTGCGCGCCTAAGGTATATTGCCCCGCTCCTGCGTGAGTGTCGATGTAAGCGAGTGGCGTGTCCTTACGGATCAGGGCTTGCAAAGTGAGGCTCAGGGCCAGATGCTTGACGCAGTCGGCGGCATTGCCGGCGTGATGATGGTGGTCGTAATTCATGGCTTGTTTATCTTTCTGGGGTTGGCTTGGGGCGATGCTTTCGTCATGATAACAGATAGCCGTCCAGACTCAGTAGAAAAGGAGAGATGAAAATGCGACTTTATGCTACGCGGACCAGCCCCTATGCTCGGAAAGTGCGTATCGCACTGCTGGAAAAAAACATCCCCTGTGTTTTGGAGTGGGTGGATCTCCGCGCCGCCGACCATGGCGCACTGGAGCACAATCCCCTGGGTAAGATCCCTGTGCTGGTGCGTGATGACGGCCCGGCCGTATATGACTCAGCAGTGATTATCCAATATCTGGAAATTTTGCGCCCCGAACCAGCCATCATCCCGCATGATCCGGAAGCCCGTATTGCGACATTGCGAATTGAAGCGCTGGCCAGCGGCATTATGGATAGTACGGTTGCCTGGGTGTTGGAGCAACGCCACAGTAACGATTGTCAGGATCTCGATATGTTGCAGCGTGTCCGTGGCAAGATCCTTGCCGCATTGGCGATGCTGCAGGAGGAGACGTGCGGGTGGAAAGATGTGGGAGCAGCGCCAGTGTTAAATCTGGCGCAGATTGCGACCATCGCCGCGGTCGGTTATGTCGATCTGCGCGCGCCGGATTTCTTGTTGCAATTCCCGGAATTGACGACCTGGATGCACGCCCTGCGTCAACGTCCCAGCATCAGCGCCACTGTGCCCCAGTAACTTTCGTGAAAGTTGCCACCTGGAACGTCAACTCCCTGAAGGTGCGTCTCCCGCAAGTGCTGGAATGGCTGGGTAGTGAGCAGCCCGATGTCCTTTGTCTGCAGGAGACCAAGTTGGTCGATGCGTGTTTCCCGGCGACCGAACTGGCGGACGCCGGTTATCTGTCGCTCTATCACGGTCAGCCGACTTATAACGGTGTTGCCATCCTGAGCCGGGCGACACCTGAGGACGCCCGTTGTGACTGGCCAGATGGGGGTGACGGGCAGGCACGACTGTGCGCCGCCAGCTTTGGTGACTTACGCGTCATCAATGTTTATGTGCCCAACGGCCAGTCCTTAGACAGCGACAAGTATCCCTATAAATTACAATGGTTGGAGCGTCTGCGCGCGCTGCTTGCCGAGGAGTTGCAGCGTTGGCCGCAATTGTTGCTGGTGGGGGATTTCAATGTTGCTCCGGACGCCCGTGATGTTTGCGATGCTGCGGTCTGGGGGGATGGCATACTTTGCTCACCTCCCGAACGGGCGGCGCTGGGTGCGTTGTTGGACCTCGGGCTGCACGACAGTTACCGCAGCCTATACCCGGACGCGCAGGAGTGGAGCTGGTGGGATTACCGCGCGGCAGCGTTCCGGCGCAATCAGGGGCTGCGCATCGACCTGATCCTGGCCTCGAGTCCGCTCCTTGCGCGCACTCGGAATGTCGTCATCGACCGCGCCGCGCGGGCGGCAGAGCGTCCATCAGATCACGCGCCCGTTTGCATCACGCTGGAGAACGAAACATGATTGGTATTCTGGTCGTCAATCTGGGCACCCCTGACGCGCCTACCGCTCCGGCGGTGCGTCGCTACCTGCGCGAATTTCTCAGTGATGCCCGAGTGGTAGAACTTCCGCGGATACTCTGGTGGCCCATTCTGAATGGGCCCATTCTGCTGTTTCGTCCCGCCCGCTCGGCGCGCAATTATGCCAGTATCTGGCTTCCCGACGGATCACCCCTGATGGTCTATAGCCAGCGCCAGTGTGATGCGTTGCAGGCCCACTGGGATCAACAGTGTCCCGGCCAGGTTCGGGTGAAGTTGGCTATGCGCTACGGTAAGCCGTCGATTGCGCAAGGCTTGGCGGTGCTGCGTGATGCCGGATGCCGCAAGCTTTTTGTGGTGCCGCTTTATCCCCAATATGCGGCAGCTACCACCGCCTCCATTTTTGATGCCGTGGGCAAAGAATTACGACAATGGCGGG
>NZ_JAAZTY010000230.1 GCF_018854775.1 Acidithiobacillus ferriphilus
ATAGTTCTTGGCGGATAGACCGAGTTTGGGCTTGATGGTGCAGCCGAGCATCGGCCGGCCATATTTGTTCATTTTGTCGCGCTCGACCTGGATACCGTGGGGCGGTCCATTGCAAGTCTTGACATAGGCGAGCGGGAATCGCACATCCTCCAGGCGCAGCGCACGCACGGCCTTGAAGCCGAACACGTTACCGACCAGAGAGGTGAAGACGTTGACCACGGACCCCTCTTCAAACAAATCTATGGGATAGGCAACGAACGCGTAAAAACAGGTGTCATCGCCCGGCACATCTTCAATGCGATAGGCGCGGCCTTTGTAGTAATCCATGTCGGTCAACAAATCGGTCCACACCGTGGTCCATGTGCCGGTAGAAGACTCGGCGGCTACCGCGGCGGCG
>NZ_JAAZTY010000231.1 GCF_018854775.1 Acidithiobacillus ferriphilus
TACCCACGGCACGGCGCCGGACATCGCCGGGCAGGGTAAGGCCAACCCCAGTTCGCTGATTTTGTCGGCGGTGATGATGCTGGAGCATCTGGGTTGGGGTGAGGCGGCGACGCGCATCGTGGTGGCCATGAACGCGGCCATCGCCAGCGGCGAGGTGACCGGTGACCTGGCGGCCTTGCGCGGTGACGTTCCCGCCTTGAGTACGGCGGAGTTCAGTGCGGCGCTGGTGCGCCGTTTGTGAGGAAATTTCATGAATTTGCATGAGTATCAGGCCAAGCGTCTGCTCGCCGAAGAAGGAGTGCCGGTGCCCCGCGCCATTCCCGCCTTCTCGGTGCGGGAGGCCGTGAATCAGGCCCGTGAACTGGGTGGCTCGGCCTGGGTTGTCAAAGCCCAGGTCCATGCCGGTGGACGCGGCAAGGCCGGTGGCGTGCGGATGGTGGAAAGCATTGCCCAGGTGGAAAAGGCGGCGCAGGAGTTGCTGGGTAAACCGCTGGTCACGGCGCAGACCGGTCCCCAGGGCCAGCATGTGGCGGCCTTGCTCATTGAGGAACCCAGCCAGATTGCCCGCGAGCTTTATCTGGCCCTGATGGTGGATCGGGGGCAGGCACGGATTACCTTTCTGGCTACCCGGGAAGGCGGCATGGATATTGAGGAGCTGGCGGCCTCCCGGCCGGAGGCCCTGCATCGGGTCGTGGTCGAGCCCAGCACCGGCTTCCTGCCTTTTCAAGCGCGCCAGCTCGGTTTCCAGTTCGGACTGGACGCCAGCCAGGTGCAGCAACTCACCCGCATCATGCAGGGCATGTATCGCCTGGCGCAACGGCTCGATGCCCTGATGGTGGAGATCAATCCCCTTGCCATCACGACTGAAGGCAAACTGCTGGCCCTGGATGCCAAGGTGGTGATGGATGACAACGCCCTGTATCGCCACCCTGAGTCAGATGAGCTCTTTGATTCTACCCAGCAGGATGGGCGAGAGATTACCGCGCGGCAGTTTGGACTGAACTATATCTCCCTGGAGGGCAACATCGGCTGCATGGTCAACGGGGCCGGTCTGGCCATGGCGACCATGGATCTGATCAAACTACACGGCGGCGAGCCCGCCAATTTTCTGGATGTGGGCGGTGGTGCGGCCGCGGACAAGGTCACCCAGGCCTTCAAGCTCATTCTCTCGGACATCCGGGTGAAGGCGATACTGGTCAATATCTTCGGGGGCATCACCCGCTGTGATCTGCTCGCGGAAGGCATCATCCAGGCCGCGGCAGAGGTGGGTATTCATCTGCCGGTGGTGGTGCGTCTGGAGGGCACTAAAAAGGAGGAGGGCATGGCCCTGCTGCGTGACAGTGGTCTCTCCCTGATCACCGCCGACGGTCTTACGGATGCGGCGATGAAAGCTGTCGCCGCGGCACAGGGTTGACGTGTCTATCAATATCCTCTGGTTACAACGCCTGTGGCCGGTGCTGCGCAGCTCCGGCCCGCTGATTTCCCGTCTCGCCGATGTCTATGTAAAACGTGGTGCCGATCAAAAAAGTGCTGAGGTGATGGCGGAGATGGCGGTGTTGCTCGATCAGATTCTCGATGAGCGGCTTAAATCTGTCGCGCAGGCTGACGATATCGATGCGTTGCGCCGGGATCTGGCGGCTTTGCGCGCGGATGTCGATAAAATCGGTCCGGCACCCCGGCGCAATCCCTATGTGCTTCTTCTGCTCCTCGGAGAGGCGGTAATTGGTATTCTTCTTATCATGATTCTGGTGCATCTATGAGCATATTGCTGTCCCGCGAAACGCGTGTGATCTGCCAGGGCTTTACCGGCAAGCAGGGGACTTTTCACTCGCAACAGGCCATGGCCTATGGCACTTGCATGGTGGGTGGGGTGACCCCCGGCAAGGGCGGCAGCCGCCATCTTGATCTGCCGGTGTTTGATACGGTGGCTGGTGCTGTGCAGGATACCGGGGCCGAGGCCAGTGTGATCTATGTACCCTCACCTTTTGCCGCCGATGCGATCATTGAGGCGGCTGCCGCGGGTATCCAACTCATCGTCTGCATCACCGAAGGTATTCCGGTGCATGACATGCTGATGGTGAAGCATTATCTGGCGGACACAGCGACGCGACTCATCGGCCCTAACTGTCCGGGAATCATCACGCCGGGACAGTCCAAGATCGGGATCATGCCCGGCGCCATTCACCAGACCGGACGGGTAGGCATTGTTTCCCGCTCCGGCACCCTCACCTATGAAGCGGTAGAGCAGACCACCCGCCTGGGCCTGGGGCAGAGTACCTGCGTGGGCATCGGCGGAGACCCCCTGATTGGCATGGATTTTATTGAAATATTGCAGCTTTTTGAGGCGGACCCGCAGACCGAGGTGATTGTCATGGTGGGCGAGATCGGCGGACGCATGGAGGAGGACGCGGCGGCCTTTATCCAGAAGCATGTCCGTAAACCGGTGGTGGCTTTCATTGCTGGTTCCACGGCGCCCAAGGGCAAGCGCATGGGTCATGCGGGGGCTATCATCGACGGTGGCGCAGGAACGGCGGCGGCCAAATATGCGGTACTGGAAGCGGCGGGCGTC
>NZ_JAAZTY010000232.1 GCF_018854775.1 Acidithiobacillus ferriphilus
CCGGCAATGGTCACACCGTTAAAGACCTCCGCCACACCCGATACTTTCCCGATACGCTGCGCCACCTGTCCTGCGACTTTTTCCAACGTCTGGGGATTCGCACCGAACACCTTGATTTCTATAGGTTGTGGTACGGCGGTAAGATCACCGATCAGATCCTCCATCAACTGTCCGGTCTCTACCCGCAGACCGGGCACTTGCTTGTTAATTTTGTCGCGTACATTCTGCATTACCTGCCAGATATTGCGACTGCGATGAGATTTCAAGCGAATAAAGAAGTCTCCGGTATTGGCCTCCGTAATACCGCCCCCCAATTGCAGGCCCGTGCGCCGGGAATAGCTCGCCACCTCCGGTGTCTTAGCCAAAATCTGTTGCACCTGGTCCAGCAAACGGTCGGTTTCGGCGAGGGAAGTGCCAGGGGCCGCCTTGTAGTCGAGAACGAAGCCTCCCTCGTCCATGGAGGGCATAAAACCGCTGCCCACCTGGGTATAGGACCAGCCCCCAAGGGCCAGAAAAGCGAACAAAATAGGTACTAGCAGTATGGGACGTCGCAAGAGTTTCTCCAGCACTCGGCCATAATGCAAACTGGTCCAGCCCAGGAGGCGACCCGGCCGCTCGGCCCTTTCGGCATCCCGACTGGTCAGCAACACATCCGCCAGAATGGGAACCGCCAGATAGGCGACCAGAAAGGAAATAATCAGCGCGGCGGAGATGGAGATGGCCAGTGCCTGGAAAAAAGCCCCGGTCACCCCGGACAAAAAGGCCAGCGGCGCGAAGATAACGATCGTCGCTGCCGAAGAACCCGCCAGCGGCTTACTCATTTCCAACGCGGAATGCAGCACCGGCACACGCTCCCCAGGGTGTTCGCTGATGCGCCGCATAATATGTTCGAGCATGACTACGGCGTCGTCCACCACCAACCCCACCGCGGCTGCCATACCGCCCAGCGTCATAATGTTAAAACTCTGATGAAGCACATAGAGAATCAGCACACTGGCCAGCAACACGCTGGGCAGGACGATGGCAACGATGAAGGTCAGCCGCAGATTACGGAGGAAAGCAAGGAGCACCAGTGCAGCCAGTGCGGCTCCGATAAAAATCGCATCCCGGACACTGGATGCGGCCGCCGTGATCAACTGGCTCTGGTCATACCAGGTGCTGATTTTTACTCCGGCCGGGATGCTGTCGACGTTTTGACGCAACAAAGTACGTATGGCACGGTCAATCGCCACCGTATTGGCTCCGAGTTGCTGTTTGACGTTAACCAACACTGCAGGCTTGCCATTGGCGGTGACTGTGGTCCACTGGGGAACTATGCCGGGGTGGATTTGCGCCACATCACTGAGATCCACCACGCCGTCGGCGCCGGTTTTGAGGATGGTGTGGCCGATATCCCGAGCATTTTTCAGGGGACTTTCGCTGAGGATCTGGTAAAGGCGGTAATGGCGCTGAAGACGTCCCACCGCAGTAATGATATTACTATTGGCGAGGGCATGTTCTACATCAGTGAGACTCAGGCCGTAGCTTTGCAGGCGCATGGGGTCAACGATCACCTGATATTCTGCCTGCGCACCGCCTTGAATATCCACCTGCGCTACGCCGTGGACAGCCAACAGCAAGGGGCGCAAGTCATAGTAGGCATAATGGCGCAAGGCCACAGAATCAAGGCGATCGGAAGTCAGGGAAAGACCGAGGATGGGAAAAACCGTCGGGTCCATGCGCCGGGCGCTGAAGCGGGTATTGGGCGGCAGCCTCGGGAGTGCGCGATTGACGGCCGACTCCGCCTGCAGCAGGGCCGAAGTCATGTTGGTACCCCAGGCAAACTGCACGGAGATCTCCGCCGCGCCCCGAGCCGTGGTGGAACGAATGCGCTGGACGCCAGGCACTGCGCGCAGGGCCTGCTCCAGCGGGCGAGTGACGGCAACTTGTGTTTGCGCGATGGGCATATTGCCAGAATCTGCGGAAACCACGATGCGCGGAAAGGTGATATCCGGGAACAGGGCCACGGGCATTTTCAACGCCACCAACAAACCCGCCAGCACCAACACCACCAGCATGAAAAGCAGAGAACGGCGGTGCCGTT
>NZ_JAAZTY010000233.1 GCF_018854775.1 Acidithiobacillus ferriphilus
GTCACCGCGCAAGGCCGCCAGGTCACCGGTCACCTCGCCGCTGGCGATGGCCGCGTTCATGGCCACCACGATGCGCGTCGCCGCCTCACCCCAACCCAGATGCTCCAGCATCATCACCGCCGACAAAATCAGCGAACTGGGGTTGGCCTTACCCTGCCCGGCGATGTCCGGCGCCGTGCCGTGGGTAGCCTCAAAAATCGCATGGGTATCGGAGAGGTTCGCCCCCGGCGCCATGCCGATGCCGCCCACTTCCGCCGCCAGCGCATCGGAAATATAGTCGCCGTTGAGGTTGAGCGTGGCCACCACTGAATAATCTTCCGGCCGCAACAAAATCTGCTGCAGGAAGTTGTCGGCAATGACGTCCTTGATAATCAGCTTGCCATCGGCGATGGCCTGCTGCTCGACCGCCTGCGCCGCCGCCTTGCCCTCTGCCCGACTAATCGCCGCCTTCTGCCGCCAGGTGAAGACCCGTCCGGCGAACTCCCGCTCGGCCAAAGCATAGCCCCAGTCGCGGAAGCCACCTTCGGTGAATTTCATGATATTGCCCTTATGCACCAGGCTCACCGAGGGCTTGCCATGCTCCAGCGCATACTGGATGGCGCGCCGCACCAGACGCTCCGAGCCCTCCACCGACACCGGCTTGATGCCGATGGCGGAACTGGCCGGGAAGCGGATTTTGCTGACCCCCATCTCTTCCTGCAAAAAGCGCAGGAGCCTTTCCGCCTCGGGGCTACCCGCCGGCCACTCGATACCGGCGTAAATATCCTCGGAGTTTTCCCGGAAGATGACCATATCGACCTTTTCCGGGTGGCGCACGGGGCTGGGCGTACCCGCAAAATAACGCACCGGCCGCAAGCAGACATAGAGGTCCAGATCCTGGCGCAGCGCCACATTGAGACTGCGGATACCACCGCCTACTGGCGTCTCCAAGGGGCCTTTGATAGCGACCTTATACGCACGGATGGCGGCCATGGTTTCTTCGGGCAGATACTGCCCCTCACCGTAGAGCGTCACCGCCTTCTGCCCGGCAAAAAGCTCCATCCAGGCAATCCGCCGCTGACCGCCATAGGCGGCCTGTACCGCGGCATCCACCACCGCACGCATGGCCGGCGTGACATCACAACCGATACCATCCCCCTCGATGAAGGGGATAATGGGCTGCTCCGGTACCTGCAACACACCGTCCACCTGAGTGATGGGCTTCCCCTGAGCCGGAACCTGAATATGCGCCATGGTCACGATACTTTCTCCAGTTGTTCGCTGGCCCAGGACAAGGCGCCCCCCTTCAGAATCAACTCCAGATCACGGGCACTCGCCAACTGCGGCATGACCAGAATATCCAGCCCTTGGTTTTCATCGCGCAGAGTCAGCGCCTGGCCCAGCGCCAGCCCCCTGATATCCAGACTGAGCTGATCCCCCGCCTGCACCCTGGCATAATCCGCCGCGTCCACGAAAGTCAGGGGCAAAATGCCGAAGTTGATGAGATTGGCCAGGTGAATGCGCGCAAAAGACTTGACCAGCACCGCACGCACGCCGAGATAGCGGGGCGCCAGTGCCGCATGTTCACGGCTGGAACCCTGCCCGTAATTGTGACCCGCCACGATAAAGCCGCCCCCGGCCGCCTTGGCGCGGGCCGGAAAGGTTTCATCCACCATGTGGAAGACAAACTCCGAAATGGCCGGCAGATTGGAGCGCAGCGGCAGCACCTTGGCCCCGGCCGGCATGATGTGGTCGGTGGTGATGTCATCTTCCAGACGGATCAACACCTCGCCCTGCAAGTTTGCCGGAGCGGCCTGCCCGGTGGGGAGTTTGGCGATGTTGGGGCCACGGATGATGTCCACCGGGCTGCCTTCGGCGGCGGGGGCGAGCACCATCCGGTCGTCCACCAGAAAGCGCTCCGGCACCGGCACGTGAATGGGCGCCAGCCCCAGATCGCGGGGATCGGTGATCACCCCGGTCAGGGCACAAGCGGCGCAGGTTTCCGGGCTCGCCAGATACACCGCCGCATTTTTGGTGCCCGAACGCCCGTAGAAATTGCGGTTGAAGGAACGCACCGAGACGCCTTCCGTGGGCGGCGCGAAGCCCATGCCGATGCAGGGTCCGCAGGCCGATTCCAGAATGCGCGAACCGGCCCCGATGAAGTCCAGCAGGCCGCCATCCCTGGTCACCATTTCCATCACCTGACGGGAGCCGGGCGATACCCCCAGGCTGACGCCGTCAGCAACGACCTTGCCCTTAAGCATGCTCGCCACGGTCATCAAATCCGTATAGGACGAGTTGGTGCACGATCCGATGGCCACCTGCGCCACGGGCATGCCCGCCACCTCGCGCACTTTCCGGACGTTGTCGGGGCTGTGCGGACAAGCGATGAGGGGCTCCAACTGGTCGAGATCGATTTCCAGCACCTCGTCATAGCCGGCATCGGCATCCGCCACCCACTCCGACCAGGAGGCATCGCGCCCCTGAGCCGCCAGGTAACGGCGGGTCACGGCATCACTGGGGAACACACTGGTGGTGGCGCCCAATTCGGCACCCATGTTGGTGATGGTCGCCCGCTCCGGCACACTGAGGTGGGCGACGCCCGACCCGAAATACTCAAAGACTTTGCCGACACCGCCCTTCACCGTCTTGTGGCGCAGCACTTCGAGAATAATGTCCTTGGCGCTGACAAAAGGCTGCAGGCGGCCGGTCAGCTTGACCCCGACCACCTGCGGCATATTGAGGTTGAAAGACAAGCCGCCCATGGCCAGGGCGATGTCGAGACCGCCCGCACCAATAGCCAGCATGCCTGCTCCGCCGGACGTCGGCGTGTGCGAATCGGAGCCCAGCAGGGTGCCGCCCGGCCTGGAAAATCGCTCCAGGTGCACCTGATGGCAGATGCCGTTGCCGGGACGGGAGAAATGTACGCCATATTTCGCAGCAAAGCTTTGCAGAAAACGATGATCGTCGGCGTTCTCGAAGCCCGACTGGAGCATGTTGTGGTCCACATAGGACACCGAGAGTTCCGTGCGCACACGCGGCAAGCCGAGGGCCTCGAATTGCAGATAGGCCATGGTCCCCGTGGCGTCCTGGGTCAGGGTCTGGTCGATACGGATAGCGATAGGGCTCCCCGCTTCCAGCGTGCCACTGACCAAATGGGCGGCAATAATCTTCTGGGTGACATTCATGGCCATGAACTACTCTCCTGATCTGCGGAAAATCGTCGGGAACAACGGACGCCTCCATCATCGCAAAAGCACCGCCCCGCGCCAAGTATCAGCAGACCCTAAACGGCGAAAGAGGACTAGATCCAGGCGACCGCCCGCCGCAAACGCGCCAACGTCTCCTCCCTGCCCAGTAAGGCCAGAGTCGCATCGATAGGCGGAGATACCGCCTTGCCCGCCACCGCCACCCGCAGGGGTTGGGCGATTTTGCCCATCTTGCCGTCGGCATGGGTTACCGCCAGCTCCTGGATCACGCTGTGAATCGCCGCCGCCTCCCAGTTCAGCAATGCGTCCAGCGCCTGCGCCAGGGTTGCCAGCAATGCGCCCTGTCCGTGCAGATGCTTCTCCACATCCTTGGGTTCACCGGCCCCCGGCGCCACATAAAACATCTCCGCCGCCGCCGCCATCTCCACCAAGGTCTTGGACCGCTCCTGCAACAACGCCACCACCGCCGGGAGGGCCGGCCCGGCCGCCAGCAAGGACTCGGTGATGCCGACGGCGTTGAGGTAAGGCAGCAGATGCTGCGCCAGCCCCTCCGGCGTCAGCCGCTGCATATGCTGGGCGTTGATCCACAGCAGCTTCTCCGGGTTGAAGGCCGATGCCGCCTTGTTTACCGCATCAATGCGGAAAAGTTCCACCATTTCCTCGCGGGTAAAGATTTCCTGATCGCCATGGGACCAGCCCAGCCGCACCAGAAAATTGAGCAGCGCGTCGGGCAAAAAGCCTTGCTCGCGGTATTCCAGCACGCTCACCGCCCCGTGGCGCTTGGACAGCTTTTGCTTGTCCGGCCCGAGAATCATCGGCACATGGGCATAAGCGGGCACCTGGGCGCCCAGCGCCTGCAAAATCTGCATCTGCCGCGGCGTATTATTGAGATGATCATCGCCGCGAATCACGTGAGTGATTCCCATATCCCAGTCATCCACCACCACGCAGAAGTTGTAGGTCGGCGTCCCGTCAGAGCGCGCGATGATCAGATCATCCATTTCACTGTTCTGAAAGCGCACCGTACCGTGGATCAGGTCTTCCACCACTGTTTCACCGCCATCCGGGCTCCGGAAGCGGATCACCGGTGTGATCCCATCACGCGCTGCCGTGCGCTGCCGGCAACGTCCGTCGTAGCGCGGTTTCTCGCCGCGCGCACGCTGCTCCTCGCGCATGGCATCCACTTCCTCACGACTGCAATAGCAATGATAGGCCGTTCCCGCCGCCAGCATCTGCGCCAGCACTTCCCGGTAACGGTCCATGCGCCGCATCTGATAGAACGGACCCTCGTCCCAGTCCAGCCCCAGCCAGGCCATCCCCTCCAGAATGGCGGCCGTCGCTTCCGGCGTCGAGCGTTCCACGTCCGTATCCTCGATACGCAGAACGAAGTGCCCCCCCTGCTGACGCGCGTGCAGCCAGGAGTAAAGCGCGGTGCGCACACCGCCAATATGCAGATAACCGGTGGGACTGGGGGCGAAACGGGTACGAACGGACATGGTGTGCAACCTGAGACTGACGAAAACAGGATAATAACAGCCTCTTTGACCCGCCGGTATCCTGCGCAGCACCGGCTTTCGCCGCGAGTCATGCCCTGCACAGACCGGAAAACATCGTTTGACTCAAGGCATTCCTTTTGCTTATCATCCAGTAACGGGTGACCAGCCTGATACCAACTCACTGTTTATTATAATATCATTTCACGAAGGATTATATCTGCGGGACGCCCATTGTGGACCGAGCCTGCCCAGGAAGGAGTAGCATGAAAAAGCGAATCATCGCTGTCGCCACGCTGATGGCGCTGGGGGGCATTCCTATGGTCTGGGCGGAGAGTCAGACCATAGGCCTGCAACAAAGTGATCTTCAGAGTGGTGTGGCAGAAGCCTTGAACAGCGCCGGGCAAACTGCGGATTTGCAAGGCGATGGTAACGGGCAAAGCGGCAATGCTTCCAGCCTGTCAGCCACCCTGCAACAGTTCGAAGCATCAGGCGCCTTTGGTCACCAGACGGAGATCGGCAATGTCTGGACACATATTGATGACGGTCTGCGGATCAGCGACGTCTCACGGGTAGAAGTGGACAAATGGCGTACCTGGTTCCTGCAACACCAGGGTAAGCTGGAACAAATCTTCGATAACTCCCGTCCTTTTCTCTATTATGTGGTGTCAGCAATTGCGCAGCGCGGCCTCCCCATGGAATTGGCGCTGTTGCCGGCTATCGAGAGCGGTTACAACCCCAAGGCCTATTCTCCGGCGGCGGCAGCGGGTCTCTGGCAATTCATACCCGGTACCGCACGCAATTTCGGCCTGCAAAATACCCGCTACGGCGATCCCCGCCTGAGCCTCACCGCCTCCACCAACGCGGCCCTCGACTATCTGTCTTATCTCTATAACTATTTCGGCGGCAACTGGCTCCTCGCCATCGCGTCCTATAATGCCGGACAGGGCACCGTCTCCGCCGCCATCCAGCAAAATGTCGCGGCTGGCAAGCCCACGGATTTCTGGGACCTCGATCTCCCAGAGCAGACAGAAAACTACGTTGCCGAGTTGCTCGCCCTGGCGCAGGTCATCAAAAACGCCAGCGCTTACCATGTTTCCCTGCCCGTCATTCCCAATGCGGCGCATATTGCGGTAGTCACCACTCCAAAATCCGTGGCACTCAACGTAGCAGCGAATCTGATGAACATGCCGGTCAGCGAATTGCGGCGCCTCAATGCCGGACTGAGCTATGGCGTCGCACCGGCAGATTACCAGCTCGTGGTTCCCAAAGGCAAGGCTGGGGCACTGAAAACAGCGCTATTGAGCATGCCCCAGGAAGTAGCCACACACTCCATAGCCGCACCTGCGGCAGCACCACGACTCAGTCACATCACCCTCCGCCGCGGTGAGACGCTCTGGCATCTGGCGCAACGGGCCGGGGTCAGCATTACCAATCTCAAACGCTGGAATCACATCCGTTCCGCGCGCGACCTGCAAGTCGGACAGCGGCTGGTCGTCTATGGCACCGGTGGGCTGCGTCATGCGGTCTATGCGCAAAACAGCCAACCGCTCAGGGTGCGTCCGGGCAACACGCTCTCGCAACTCGCGCAGCGGGCCGGCGTCAGCGTCCACGACCTCATGCGCTGGAACCATATCCGTTCCGCGCGCGACCTGCAGGTCGGCGAAATCCTCCATATCCGGGGTGGTGGCAGTGCCCCAGCACCGGTCTATACGGCCGCGCGGAGTCACCAGCGCCTTACCGTCCGGCCCGGTGAGAGTCTCTGGCAAATCGCCCAGCGCGCCGGGGTCGGCGTCTCCGTACTGGCCCACGCCAATCACCTCACCGAGCGGACCGTCCTCCATCCCGGACAGGTGCTGAATATCCCGGCACACACAGTGGTTGCCGCTATCAATCACCGGCAGGAACGCGCCGCCACTCGGGGACGAACGACGACTTATGTAGTGCGTCAGGGCGACACGCTCTGGCAGATTGCCCAACAATTCCATGTCCAGCCCCACTCACTGATGCAGTGGAATCGCCTGGCCTCGGCCAGCGATATTCAACCGGGCTCACGTCTCACTATTTATACACGCTGATTCTGGCGTAAGGGGTTTTTGCAATGGGTTTTATGGGAGGGAAAAAAGCACTGGTTGTCGGCGTGGCCAATGAGCGCTCCATCTGCTGGGGCATCGCTCAGGCCATGCATCGCCAGGGCGCGGAAGTGCTCCTCACCTATCAGGGCGAGCGCACCAAAAGCCGGGTGGAAGAGCTGGCGAACCAGATCGGTGCGCCGGAACCCTTGGAACTGGACCTGATGAACGAAGAGCAACTGACGAGCGCCATGCAAAAGATCCAGTCACTCTGGGGCAACGTCGATATCGGCATTCACGGCGCCGCTTTTGCGCCCAAAGACGAACTCAGCGGCAGTTATCTGGACGCCACCACCCGCGAGGGCTTCCGCATTGCCCACGAGGTATCCTCTTACAGCTTCACCGCCATGGCCAAGGCCATGCACCCGCTCATGCAGGGCCGGCAGGGCGCCTTGCTGGCCCTCAGCTACCTCGGCGCCGAGCGCGCCATGGCCAACTACAATGTGATGGGACTCGCCAAGGCCAGTCTTGAAGCCAGCATCCGTTATCTCGCCTACGCGCTGGGACCGGACGGCATCCGCGTCAATGCCATTTCCGCCGGGCCTATCCGCACCCTCGCGGCCAGCGGTATCAGCGAATTCCGCAAGATTCTGGATCACTATGCGGAACATGCGCCCCTGCGCCGCAACGTGACCCAGGACGAAGTCGGCAACACCGCCGCCTTCCTCTGCTCCGACCTCGCCTCTGGCATCACCGGCGAAATCACCTACGTGGACGGCGGTTTCAACACCGTCGGCTTCTGAGGCGCACACCGGACCAGCGGGGCGCGCCGCTCACCGCATCGCGCGCGCCACCTCCGCCAGCATCTCCTCAAAACTCTTGGCGAAAGCGGCTAGGCCTTCCACTTGCAACTGCTCCGCCACAGCACCGTCCATATCTA
>NZ_JAAZTY010000234.1 GCF_018854775.1 Acidithiobacillus ferriphilus
CTGGCGGTCCGCCGGGATAGTCGCGGGCTCCGGCAGGCCACCACTGGCGGGCAGCGATAGGCAGCGGCTGGGGTGCGGAAATGTCGCTGCGCAACCACGCATCCACCCGCGTCACGCCCTGCTGGCGCAGCGCCGCCGTAAGCGCGAGGCCGCCGCTGCGGCGACTGGCCGCCTTCCAGAGATTTGCCGAGAAAATACCACTCTGTGCCCCTTTCTGCCAGAACAGCAGCATGCCCGATCCCGCATCCAGAGCACGCAATTCCAGATCGGTGGTGTCGCCGGCGGGGATCAGGAGCGGCACCATGCCCAGCAAAGCCAGTCGACGCCCTGGCCAGCCCACCGGCAGGAAAAAGATGCTGAATCCCAGCACCGCCGCCAGCAAGGCCCAGGTGCGACCAGTACCCGTGCTGATCCGGGCAAAAGGAATGTGCAGCAAAACACGGAGGAGCGCCGTCACGGCGTCCATTTCCAGAGCCACCAAATGAAAAAACAGGCGACTGAGGAGTTCCAGATCCAGCAGCGCGAACAGGGCGCCCAGCAAGGCCAGCGGCACGGCCAGCAATTCCACCAGCGGGATCACCAACACATTCGCAACGGGGGAAATCAGGGATACCTGTCCGAAGAGTCCCGCCAGCAGGGGCATCAAGGCGATGGAGACCGCCCATTGACTGCGCAACAGCGCGCGCCAGCCGACTTCGCCGTAGCCAACGGCCACCAGCGCCGCCACCGCGCCCAGAGACAACCAAAAGCCCACATCCACCAGCGCGCCGGGATTTTTCAGCGCAATCAGCAAGGCAGCCAGGGACAGTCCCTGCCAGGCATTGTTGGGACGTCCCAGCAGATGGGCGAGAGCCGCTGCGGTGATCATCCAGGCGGCGCGTTCGCCGGGAATCTGCATACCGGCAAAACTGGCATAGGCCCAGGCCGCCGGGATACTGCAGAGGATACCCGCCGTCTGCGCCGGCCAGCGGGCGACCAGCCAGGGGATACGCCGCCACAGCCACTGACTGAGCCACAGGGCCAGTCCGGCGACCACGGCCACGTGGGAGCCGGAGATCACCAGCAAGTGGGCGGTGCCCGTATCCCTGTACACTTGCCAGATCTCGGGCGGGAGCTGGTTACCGACACCGATACTCAGCGCCTGTACGAAGCCCGCCGCCTCGCGGTCCAGCGCCATATTGCTGGCATGGAGCACCACTTCACGGGCCGCCGCGATATGGTCTTGCAGATTCCAGTGGGAAACCGGTAACAACCGACCACCCTGCAGCCGCGCCACCCCGCCCTCCCCGGCCCAGAAACGCTGGCGGGCGAGGTCGGCAAAGGGGCTGCCGGGTAGACTCGCCAGAGATTCGCTGTGCAACCGTAACTGCCAGCGCTGCCCGACTATGGGGACTTCCGAAAGATTACCGTGAACGATAATGGTGTCAGGGCGGGCGCCCGCAGGGGCCTCTGCCGACCAGTGCTCCGGCGTCAAAAGAAAGCGATATTCCCGACCTCCCAACTGGGGTATGGAGACGATGCGGCCCCGGACACTGAAGTCCTGATCCACCGGCCAGTGCATAGCGAGACGCAGATCAGCCTGCCAGATGCCCCAGGCAAAGGCCCCCGCCACGGCTATCAGCAGCAGCGCAGGCCGCCATTTCCAAGCTAGGAGTAGCCCGAAAAGCATCACGGAAAGCGGAATCCACAAAGCGGGCAACTGCCGGAAGCTGTGAAAAAGCCCCAGCCCCAGCCCCGCGGCGATGGCCAAAAACGGTAGTGACGGCCAGGAGTTGGCCCAGGGCGGCAGCTTGGCTACACTAGCCCCCTTATGACCTAGGAAATATCGCATTGCGCCTACCTGCATTCTGTCGCCTTCCCACCCGCGAGGACATCCTTAGCAAACGTCCATTGGGACGTTTTACGCATTTTCTGGCCCGCCCGGTACTGTGGCATCCCCATCGTCACAACGTCGCGCGCGCCGTAGCCATCGGCACTTTTGTTGGCAGCCTGCCTTTTTTTGGCCATGTTCTGAGCATCTTGCTCATCAGCCTCTGGCGTCGCGCCTATATTCCCATCGGCGTCGTTATGCCCTTCATAGTGACCGGCCCCTTCACCATCGTGCCCTTTTTCTTCGCATCCTATGAACTGGGGTTCTGGCTGCTCAACCAGTTGGGGCTGGCCCCGGCTATCACCATCCATTATGCGGATATCCACGCGATGTTCCATGGTCAGATCAGCATGATGATCATGGGAGACCGCCTCTGGCACGCCTATCTGCTCACTTGGCTGGGCAGCGTCATCCTCGGCGGGGGGCTCGCCCTGACACTGTATTTTGGCGTGCTCGGTGGCTGGCGGCTCTGGATACTCTGGCGACTGCGCCGTCGTCGCCTGCAGCGCGGCCGGTTTTAATGCAAGGCTTTCAGGGGCAGTAAGACGCCATCTTGCAGCCGGAGCACGCGCCCCATGTGCGCCGCCAGCGCTGGCTCATGGGTGACAATAACCAGTGCCGTGCCCATTTCCTGATTAAGGTCGAGCATCAGTTGGTGGACGCTCTCCGCCGACTCACTATCTAGATTGCCGGTGGGTTCATCGGCGAGGAGCAGCGCCGGACGGGTAACCAGGGCACGCGCCAGGGCAACCCGTTGCCGTTCGCCACCGGAGAGCGTGCCGGGCTTGTGGTCCAGGCGCTCGCCCAAGCCGACGCGAGTCAGAATTTCCTTACCCCAGGGCTCGACAGATTGGCGCGACACCCGGCGTATCAACAGCGGTAGCAGCACGTTCTCCAGCGCGGTGAACTCGGGCAGCAAACGATGCAACTGATAAACGAAACCGACACTCTGGTTACGTAAGCGGCTGCGCGCCGACTCGCCCAGTTTGTAGACCTCCTGCCCAAGAATCCGCACCCCCCCCCCCGACGGGCGCTCTAAGCCGCCCATGAGGTGCATCAACGTGC
>NZ_JAAZTY010000235.1 GCF_018854775.1 Acidithiobacillus ferriphilus
CGTCGGCTTTTCTGAGGATCAATTGCGCCTGTGGACGTCCATATCTCTTGACATGTATGCTGAAAACACTGGCGTCGCCACTGACCAGTGTCGACGATCGGTGCCTTGCCCAAACGTCAGGCAGGTCCGAGGTTTCACCTAACCCCCAACCGCCTCATCCCCCGCCAACGCTTCCTAAGCGCTGTAGAGAAGAGGATTTCATCATGAAAGATCACGTAACTCCCAACCATTTTCAGGAACTGACGACCATCTATGAGGTGAGTAAGGTGCTCAGTTCGTCCATGGATCTTGAACATACCCTGAATGATGTTCTGAAGACCCTGGAAAGTCATCTGCACATCTCTCCGTCCATGATCCTTTTGCGCATGGACGAGAATTTGGTAGGGGTGATCGCCGCCACAGGTTTGTCTGCCGCGGAGATGGAGCGGGGACGTTATCGCCTGGGGGAGGGCATGGTAGGCAAGATTATGCGTGCCGGTATGCCGGTGGTGATCCCTGATGTCTCCCAGGAGCCCGCCTTCCTCCACCGCGCCTATGAGCCGGAGATCAACCAGAGATTGCATGCCTTTGTAGGGGTGCCGATTAAGGTTGGGTATGAGTGTATCGGCGTGCTCGCCATCTATCGCAGTGAGCGGCACAAGGGGGTGAGTTTCCGTTCTGATGTGCGCCTGTTGCAGATGATCGCCAATCTGGTGGGGCAGACCGTTAACCTGCATCAGGGTATCTCGGCGGAACGAAACCGTCTTTTGCAGGAAAAACATCGTCTGCAGAAGGAACTCCAGAAGCGCTACAGCATCAAGAATGTCATCGGACATAGCCGGGCCATGCAGTCCGTCTTTGCCGATGTGCACCAGGCGGCGCCGGGCAAGGCGACCGTGTTGCTGCGCGGTGAGTCGGGCACCGGCAAGGAAGTCATCGCCCGCGCCATTCACTATCTCAGTCCCCGCCGCGATAAAGCTTTTGTTTCCCTCAATTGCGCGGCGCTCCCCGAAAGTATTCTCGAATCGGAACTCTTCGGACACGAGCGCGGCGCTTTTACTGGAGCCACTCAGGAACGCAAAGGGCGTTTTGAACTGGCGGACGGCGGTACGCTGTTTCTCGACGAGATCGGGGATATCTCTCCGGCTTTTCAGGCCAAGCTCTTACGGGTGTTACAGGAGCGCGAATTCGAGCGGGTGGGCGGCACCCAGACCCGGCGGGTCGATGTGCGCATTATCACCGCCACCAATCGCAATCTCGAAGAGGCGGTAAGCAAGGGTGAGTTCCGCGCCGATCTCTACTACCGAATCAATGTCGTCAGTATCTTTTTGCCCCCACTGCGGGAGCGTCGT
>NZ_JAAZTY010000236.1 GCF_018854775.1 Acidithiobacillus ferriphilus
TCAGGCCGTCATTACCGCCGGATATGTCTGGCTCGCGGTGATCGGCGTACTGCTGGCGGTGATCGGAGCATTTTATTATCTGCGCGTGGTCAAAGTGATGTACTTTGACCACGCCGATGCCGAGGCAGGGGTTATCGTGCGTGATGATCTGGCGAGTACCGCATTAAGCATCAACAGTCTGGCGCTGTTGGTGCTCGGCATCCTGCCGGGGCCGCTGATGGCCTTTTGTTTCTATGCCATGCAGGGGGTGATTTGATGAGTATGCAAGACTGGGCGCTAGCCTATATCGCACTGGCTTTTATCGCAGCTAATCTGCCGTGGTTGAGTGATCGCCTGTTCTTTTTTCGCGCCACGGCCAATGGAAAAGCGTTGCAATGGTACCTGCTCGAGTGGCTGGTAATGTACGTCATCGTCGGTGTCATCGGTACAAGCATAGAGTATAACCTGGATGGTCGAATTCACGATCAGGGTTGGGAGTTTTATGCGGTTGCCTTGTGCATGTTCGCCGTTTTTGCGATTCCGGGCTTTATCTGGCGTTTTAATGTACGACCGATATTGCGTAGATCTTGACGTGTGGCCCGCTAGTCGGTACATTCACCGGCTGCAGGCGCGTAGCTCAGGGGGAGAGCGCTACCTTGACACGGTAGAGGTCGGCGGTTCGAAACCGCCCGTGCCTACCAAATCCCGCACCAGAGGGGCAATGCTCACTGGTGCTTTTTCTTTGGAGGAAGCATGCCCGATATCCTGTTGCCGGACGGTAGCCATCGTCAGTTCCCGGAGCCCGTAAGCGGGCTGGCGCTGGCGCATGCGATCGGCAGCGGTCTGGCTAAGGCCGCAGTGGCCATGCGGGTCAATGGCAGACTCAAAGACCTCTCGACGATGCTGGATCAGGATGCTGAAGTGGCGATCGTTACGCGTGAGAGCGCTGATGGCCTGGAAGTGATCCGCCATTCGACCGCGCATCTGATGGCTCAGGCGGTGCAGTCGCTCTATCCGGAAGCTCAGGTAACCATCGGGCCGGTCATTGCTAACGGTTTTTACTACGATTTCGCCTTTGAGCGCGGCTTTACCCCAGAGGATCTCGAAGCCATTGAAGAGCGGATGCGCGCGCTGGTTAAGGAAAATCTGCCGGTGCACCGTGAGTTGCTATCCCGCGAAGACGCCATCGCCCTGTTTGAAAAGATGGGCGAAGACTACAAAGTCGAAATTGTCCGCGCTATTCCCGAAGGTGAATCCCTGAGCCTGTACCGGCAGGGAGATTTTGTGGATTTGTGTCGTGGTCCTCATGTGCCGTCGACGGGCTCTTTGGGAGCATTCAAATTGCAGCGGGTAGCGGGTGCCTACTGGCGTGGTGATTCGCGTAATCCCATGTTGCAGCGCATTTATGGCACTGCCTGGGCACAGCAAAAAGATCTGGATGCTTACCTGCAGCAGCTTGCGGAAGCCGAGAAACGCGATCATCGGCGCATCGGCACCGAATTAGATCTTTTTTCTATTCAGGAAGATGCGGGTGGTGGGCTGGTATTCTGGCACCCCAGTGGCGCGCGGGTACGCCGGGTCATTGAAGATTTCTGGCGTAGCGCCCACATCGAGGCGGGTTACGAACTGCTCTACACGCCGCATATTGCCCACGAGCAGTTGTGGTTCACCTCCGGACACAAGGACTTTTACGCCGAGTCCATGTTCGATCCGATGCAGGACGAAGGCCAGCCGTACCAGCTCAAGCCCATGAATTGTCCTTTCCACATTCTGATTTACAAAGACAAGCTGCATTCCTACCGCGATTTCCCCATTCGCTGGGCCGAGTTGGGTACGGTCTACCGCCATGAAATGTCTGGTGCTTTACATGGCCTGATGCGCGTGCGCGGCTTTACCCAAGATGATGCCCATGTTTTTTGTCGACCCGATCAGATAGAGGCGGAGATTCTCGGCGTGTTGGCGCTGGTCCAGAAAATTCTCGGCACCTTCGGTTTCAGCCAATACGAAATAAACTTGTCCACCCGCCCCGAGCATTCGGTGGGCAGTGACGAGATTTGGGATGCGGCTACCCAGGCGCTGCGCAACGCCTTGGAGCGTGCCGGCCTGGCCTATCAAGTAGATGAAGG
>NZ_JAAZTY010000237.1 GCF_018854775.1 Acidithiobacillus ferriphilus
CACCCGCCGTTTTGACACCGCTGCCATGTCCTTGGGCGCGCTCTCGCCAGAAGCCCACGAAGCCCTGGCCATCGCCATGAACACCATCGGCGGGCGTTCCAACTCCGGCGAAGGCGGCGAAGATCCGGCCCGTTACCACAACAACAAGATAAGCAAGATCAAGCAAATAGCCTCAGGCCGCTTTGGCGTGACACCAGAGTACGCGGTTAACGCCGAAGAGTTGCAGATCAAGGTGGCACAGGGCGCCAAACCCGGCGAAGGTGGTCAGTTACCGGGACATAAAGTCAGTGGCATCATCGCCCGTCTGCGCTACGCCAAGGAAGGCGTCGCCCTCATCAGCCCGCCGCCGCACCACGATATTTATTCTATTGAAGACTTGGCACAGCTTATTTTTGACCTGAAGCAGATTAATCCGCAAGCCTATGTTTCCGTCAAGCTGGTCTCCGAGGCCGGCGTCGGAACGATCGCCGCCGGGGTGGCCAAGGCCTATGCCGACCGCATCACCATCGCCGGCTATGACGGTGGCACCGGCGCCAGCCCGCTGAGTTCGGTCAAATATGCCGGTTCTCCATGGGAACTGGGTCTGGCAGAAACTCAGACCGCCCTGCGCCGCAACCACTTGCGGCACAGGGTGCGCTTGCAGGCCGACGGCGGCTTTAAGACCGGACTGGATGTGATCAAAGGTGCCTTGCTGGGGGCGGAGAGTTTCGGTTTTGGCACCGCACCGATGATCGCGCTGGGCTGCAAGTATCTGCGCATCTGCCATCTCAACAACTGCGCCACCGGCATCGCCACGCAGGATGAAACCCTGCGCAAGCATTTCACCGGCCTCCCGGAAATGGTCATCAACTACTTCCACTTCGTCGCTGAAGAAGCCCGCGAAATCATGGCGCAACTCGGCATCCGGCGCTTTGACGATCTGGTTGGCGCCAGCCAAATGCTGGAAATCGGTGGAGCACAAACCGAAAAACAGGCCCATCTGAACCTCCGCCCACTGCTGGTCAATGCCGATCTGCGCGATGCCGATAGCAACATCCACACTCAGGACCGCAACCCGCCTTTCGACAAAGGCGAGCTTGCTGAAACCATGGTGAAGGACGCACAACCCGCGCTGGACGAGCAAATCCCCACCCGTTTGCACTATCCGATCCGCAATGTGAACCGCTCCATCGGCGCTCGTCTCGCCGGAGAAATCGCCCGACGCCATGGTAATACCGGCCTGCGGGAAGACGCGGTGCATGTCGAACTCCACGGAACGGCAGGGCAATCTTTCGGCGCCTTCTGCGTACAGGGAATGACCCTGCATCTGCATGGCGATGCCAACGATTACGTGGGCAAGGCCATGAACGGCGGCACCATCATCATCGCACCGCCGGAGGGCGTTTCCTACGCCAGTCAGGACTCGGCCATTATCGGCAACACCTGTTTGTACGGGGCCACCGGCGGACGTCTCTATGCGGCCGGGCGCGCCGGTGAGCGTTTTGCGGTACGCAACTCCGGGGCCATCGCCGTGATTGAAGGCGCCGGCGACCATGCCTGTGAATACATGACCGGCGGTCAGATAGTCATCCTCGGCACGGTCGGCGTGAACTTCGGCGCCGGCATGACGGGTGGTCTCGCCTTCGTCCGCGATCAGGCCCGCCAATTTCCTGATCAGGTGAACGGTGAACTGGTGAATTATCACCGGATTGAAACCGAGTCCATGCGCGGTTACGAGGCCTTGCTGCGGCGCCATATCGAAACACATATAGCAACCACCGGCAGCGCTTATGCCGCAGCACTGCTCAAGAACTGGGCCCACTTTATCCGTGATGTCTGGCTGGTGGTGCCCAAAGCCGCCAAATTGGATGTCCTGCTCGAAGAAGCGAGTTGAGCAACCGCGTCACCCCGAGGAAAAAATCATGAGTTATTTTTCATTCATCGAAGACCCGCGGCAGGACCCCAAAAAACTGGACGTGGAAGAACGCCGCGAGGCATTCAAGGAAATCTACAACAGCTTTGACCTGGACAGTGCCAAATTGCAGGCTGACCGTTGCCTGCATTGCGGCAATCCTTATTGTGAATGGAAATGCCCGGTGCACAACTACATTCCCAACTGGCTGCAACTCATCGTCGAGAATCGTCTTGAAGAAGCAGCGGAGTTGTCCCATCAAACCAATACCCTGCCGGAAATCTGTGGCCGTATCTGCCCCCAGGACCGTCTTTGTGAGGGCGCCTGTACCCTCAACGATGGCTATGGCGCCGTCACCATTGGCAACCTGGAGAGATTCATCACCGAAGAAGCCCTCGCCCGCGGCTGGCGTCCGGAAGTGCCTGAGATTATCCCTAACGGCAAACGCGTTGCCGTGGTAGGGGCAGGCCCGGCCGGCCTCGGCTGTGCGGACATCCTCAATCGCGCCGGTACCGAGGTCGTCGTTTTTGACCGCTATCCGGCCGTCGGCGGTTTGCTCACCTTCGGCATCCCCTCTTTCAAACTGGAAAAAGAAGTCGTCGCCCGCCGCGCCGATCTATTGCAGGAAATGGGCATTCGTTTTCAGCTCGATACGGAGGTCGGCAAGGATATTTCTCTGACCAGGTTACTGGAAGATTTTGACGCCGTGTTTCTGGGGATGGGCACCTACACCGCGAAGACCGGCGACTTCCCCGGTGAAGACTTGCCCGGCGTCCTCAACGCGCTCTCCTATCTGATCGCTAACACGCGTCACCTGATGCAGTTGCCGCCTGACCCAGACCTGCCTTATGTCAGCCTGTCCGGCAAACGAATCGTGGTACTCGGGGGTGGCGATACCGCCATGGATTGTTTACGCACAGCCATCCGTCAGGGTGCCAGCAGTGTCACCTGTGCCTATCGCCGCGACGAAGAAAACATGCCCGGCTCACGCCGGGAAGTCGCCAACGCCCGCGAAGAAGGCGTCAAATTCCTCTTCAATCGCCAACCCGTCGAAGTTATTGGTGATGCGGCATCGGGCGCCCGGGGTGTGCGTCTGGTGGAAACCCGCCTGGGGGAACCAGATGCCAAAGGCCGTCGCCGTCCGGAAATCATCCCCGGCTCAGAGCAGATATTGGATGCCGATGCGGTGATCGTCGCTTTTGGTTTCGACCCCTCCCCCGCCCCCTGGTTTGCGGAGCACGGTATCAGCACGGATGCCCATGGGCGGATC
>NZ_JAAZTY010000238.1 GCF_018854775.1 Acidithiobacillus ferriphilus
CTGAAGTGCTGAACCGACGGCGGCCACTCACCCTGGAAATGATTCGCCGCCTGTCAGAGCAACTGGATTTACCCGCCGAAATACTGGTGCGCCCCTATCCGACCCGATCCCACGCTGCTTAGCCCACGACCAGAATAAGTGATACTCCCCGACAACCTCCCCGCAGACCAGACAGATGCCTTCATTGCGCGTTGGGTTTCGGCGACCTCAACCGCGGTCAGGCAATTTTGGAGACACAAGGCCTGACCGTCGATCTTCTTTTGGCGACCAGGATGAAAGACCGTATCCGTTGCACAGAAAATGATTGAGGTGTATGGGTATCGTGTCATAAGGTAATGCTGATATAATGGTGCGCCGTATTGCGTTAGTTGCTGCCACTACAGGAAAGCACCATGAGCATGCATCTCACCTTTCGCCAGTTACAGGTGTTTACCGCCGTGGCGAAGCATCAGAGCTTTACCCGCGCGGCGCAGTCGCTTCATCTCAGCCAACCCGCCGTATCTATGCAGGTCCGCCAGATGGAAGAGCAAGTCGGACTGCCGCTCTTTGAACAACTGGGACGGCAGATTTATCTCACTGAAGCGGGGCGGGAAATGGCGCGCTACAGTGCCGCCATCACCCAGCAGTTGGATGAGGCGGTACAGGTGA
>NZ_JAAZTY010000239.1 GCF_018854775.1 Acidithiobacillus ferriphilus
GTGCCCGCCATATTCCACTACCACGGCGACGGCGATTTTGGGGTGATGTACCGGTGCCCAGCCGATAAAAAGAGAGTCGTTGTTATAGATAGTGTGGCCATTTTTATAGCCCACCGGTACTTGTGCCGTGCCTGTTTTCCCGGCAATGGTAATGCCGGGAATGCTGATGGTATGGCAGGTGCCGATGGTGACACAGGCCTCCATACCCTTATGGACGGCATGCATGGCTGTTGCCGAAATATGCAGATTAACGGGTTGCGCATGAGGAATGGCTTTTGTCTGACCAGTGCTCTGGTTGATGAGCGCTTTGGCGACCTGGGGCTGAACCAGATAGCCGCCGTTGGCGAGGGCGGCGACCGCGCGGGCTAATTGTAATGGCGTTTCCAGCAAATAACCCTGACCAATTCCGAGAATGACGGAGTCTCCCGTGTACCAGTGCGCATGCAGGTGCTTACGTTTCCAGGCGGGGGTCGGCACCAGGCCATCGGCGCCGCCCGGCAGGTCGATGGGAGGAGTTTTGCCGAAGCCGAATCGCCACAGGGTCTTGTCCTGCAGGGCGATGCCCATTTTCACCGCGAGCTTGTAGTAAAAAACATCTACCGACCAGGCCAATGCCTTGGTCAGGCCGGTGTTGCCGAATCCCGCCCGATTCCAGTCCCAATAGG
>NZ_JAAZTY010000024.1 GCF_018854775.1 Acidithiobacillus ferriphilus
TCCGGCGGCGCTGCCGGTTGTGGCGGGGTCGTCCGAGCGGCGATATGGAGCTCATAGACCAACACCTGCACCGCCTGCCCCAGATTCAGGGAATGATATTCTTCCGCCGTCGGGATATGCACCAGCACTTGACAACGATCCAATTCGGCATTCGTCAGACCCGTCCGTTCCCGACCGAAGAGCAAGGCACAGTCCCCATTGCCCAAATCAGCTAGAATTTCCCCCGCGGCCTCCCGTGCGTTGCTGCTGGGCCATTGGATACGACGATCTCGGGCGCTGGTGCCATAGACTTTGTGGCAACCCTGCAAGGCCGTATCCAGATCGGCGCAGACCCGGGCAGTATCCAGAATATCTTCGGCCCCGGAAGCAAGGGCCGTGGCCTCTGGGTCGGGGAAGAAACGCGGATTGATCAGCACCAGGTGGCGCAACCCCATCACCTTCATCGCTCGTGCCGCCGCGCCGATATTGCCGGGATGACTGGGTTCAACGAGGACGATACGCAAACCTTGCAAAGACGTCCCGATCATGTCCGCCGCCCGCGTCCGTGCGGCCATCGCCATTCTCCTTTATACTGATTCAACTCCGACTCATCCTCGCACAAGGTTCCCATGCAGCATCCTATTCTCGTTACCGCCATTCGCGCGGCCCGCAAAGCTGGCGATATCATCAACCGCAGCTTCGACCGGGTCAATGAAATCAGCATCACCACTAAGGCGCACAATGACTTTGTCACTGACGTTGATCAGCGCGCCGAGGCCGCCATCGTTGAAATCGTGCGTCGCGCCTATCCCGATCATGGGATTCTCGCCGAAGAAGGGGGGCGCATCTCCGATAAAGACTTCGAGTGGATCATCGATCCACTGGACGGCACCACCAACTTCATCCACGGCATGCCGCAGATCTGCGTCTCCATTGCCGTCCGCCACTTCGACCGTCTTGAGCACGCCGTCATCTACAACCCGGTGCATAACGAACTGTTTACCGCCAGCCGCGGCAGTGGTGCCCACCTCAATGATCGCCGCCTGCGCATTGCCCAACGCAAGGATCTGGACGGTGCCCTGCTCGGCACCGGTTTCCCCTTCCGCGACTTTTCTTACCTGGACACCTATCTCGCCACCTTCAAGGCTTTGATGTTGAAGACAGCGGGGATTCGCCGACCCGGTTCGGCGGCCCTGGACCTCGCCTATGTCGCGGCCGGACGTTATGACGGCTTCTGGGAATTCAACCTCAAGCCCTGGGACATCGCTGCCGGTGTGCTACTGGTGCAGGAGGCCGGCGGCGTCGCCACCGACTTCAAGGGTGATCAGGGCTATCTCCAAAACGGCAACATCGTCGCCGGTAATTTGCGGGTTCACGCCCAGATGCTGCACATCATCAGTCAGGAGATTAACAAAGCGGCTTCCTGATCCGGGGTTGCCCGGCATCTGGACGCAAAAGCCCCGTACTCCTGGTCATCCCCCAAGGGCCTCCCTGATGCACTCCAGAAACAGCGCCGATGCCTCATCGATCGTAGTCAGGTTGGGTTTTTTCGCGACCATATCGACGGAAATAGCCGCCATCGCCTCCTGATAGCGAAAATATGCTTGCGCTATGGGGGGGGTGCCCAAACCCAAACTGGCAACATGGCTGCTTACCGGGCTAACGGCGGCAATCTCTGCAAGAATGGCTGCGGAAACCATCGGAACCTGCATCAGAAGCGTTTTCATGGTGTCGCTGAAGCGTAAATGACAGGCGTATAATCCGAGCAGCGATTTCGGCCCATGATAGGGAGCCGGGGTGTACGCCCGGAGCCAGGACAGCATTTCCACGGCAGGCATGGGGCGCGCGATGGCGTACCCCTGCGCCTGTGATACACCGAGGGCACTCAGGGCATCCAGGATTTCCGGTGTTTCCGCACCCTCCGCCACGAAGCCCACCCCCAAGCCCTGAGCGAGGCCCAGGAGGCTATGCACAAAATGCAGATTGTCCGGCCGTCGCGCCAACTCCCGCACGAAACTTTGGTCCAGTTTGATCTTGTCGATTGGCAGCTCCTTGAGCCGCAGCAGGGAGGAATAGGCACTACCAACGTCGTCGAGGGCGAGACGCACGCCGGTCGCCTTTATTTCCAGGAGCCTTTGTCGAGCGCTGGCGATAGATAAAAAATCGCCATTCTCCAGTATCTCCAGGGTGATGCGTCCGGGATCGATCCCGGACGGCCCGATGATTTCCGTCAGGCAATGCAAGCAGGCGTCATGGGTGAGGAGTTCCGGTTCCACATTGACGGATACGCTGAGTGGAAATCCCGCTGCTTCCCAGGTAGCCACATCCTGAACCGCTTGAGCGAGGACTGCCCGGGTAAGGGCGCGGCGCTCGTCTACCGAAAGAAACGATAGAAAACGGACAGGAGCGAGGATTTCACCGGCGCCGTCCAGCAAACGCACCAACGCCTCCATACCTACGACTTGACCATTTTCGAGATCGATGACGGGTTGATAATGGACGCGCAAGCCTCCCGCAGCGAATAGGGTGCTCATGCTTTGCCGAAGGGCGGTCACGTCCGTGTCCGTATTGGCGTGATAATAGGTCCAGAATCGCTCCCGATTTCTCTTTGCTTCCTTGATGGTGTAGAGGGCCTGGTCCGCATGACGTAGCAACTGATCAGGATCGCCGTCGTCGAAAGGGTAGAAGGTCAGCCCCAGACTCCCCCCCACGATCACACTGTCCCCGCCGGGAAGCATAAAAGGTGCCTCGATGGCCTCCTGGATCCGGGCGAGGACCGACTCCAGGTCATCCATGTTTTTCAGGTCTTCAAAGACGAGGACGAATTCGTCACCGCCGAGGCGGGCCACGAAATCGGTCTGCCGCAGCGCTCCCTGGAGACGATCAGCAAAGGTGGTCAGCAGGACGTCGCCAGCAGCATGACCGTATTGGTCATTGATGGGTTTGAAGTTGTCAAGGTCCAACATGCCTATCGCCATTATCCGTTCATGACGAAGGGTGCGCGCCATGGCGTCCAGCAGTCGCGGAGATAGGACAGCGCGGTTGGGCAGTCCGGTCAGGGGATCGTGGTCGGCGAGCCAAGCCTGTTGGCCATGGACAGCGTCGAGGCGCGCCCGAAGATCGATCTCATCGAGGCCGTGGCTGAGGAGGCGGGCGATCCGCGCCAACAACCCCAGTATCGCCTCGTCAAAAACCCCGGTGCGATCGGTAACGACAACGAGGATGCCCCAGATCACCCCTTGTCGATAGATTGGAATGGCCGCGGAAGCACGCCAGCGGTGCCGCAGAAATAGATCGTTCAACGACGCCAGGGAAGGATCCGCCAGATAATCATTGCTAAAGTGCAGGCGTCCGCTCCGCCAGGCCCGGGCGGCAAGGCTCTGACCCTCCGGGGTATCCGCCACGCTCAGATGGATGGAGTCGAAGGCTTGGGCACCACGCCCCGCCGTAACGAGACATTTTATAACGCCTTCTTCATTGGGATGGCCGACCCAGGCCGCGCTGAAGAGATCGCTGATGGCAAGACGTCGACAGGTTTCCCTGAAAAGGTCCCGCTCGTTGCGCGCGCGCAGAAGGATATCCCCCTCGGCCATGAGTGCGTGATACAGGGTGTTGAGCCGCTCCAGGGTCTCCCGATGGACGGTCTCTTCCGCAATCAGATGCAAGCGTTCCAACGCGAGCCCCAGAACCACGGCGAGATGCGCGAGAATCATCTGCTGATCGGGGTGTCCAAAAAAGCCCCGCTCCCGACTCAGCAGCGCAAGGACGCTCCGACTCCGTCCGCTGGAATCGACCATGGGGATAGCGGCGTTGGAATTCCAGCCAAAAGGTCGGGCCTGCTCCTGCCACGGCCGCATGGAAGCGTCGCTGTCCCAGTCCGGTGTGACCTGCACCTTCTCGGTCCGCCATGCGCGCCCGGCCGGTCCCTGGCCTTGCGGCGTATCGTCGATGCTGACTGTGACGGTCGAGAGATACTCGGCCATACCTGCTCCGGCGGTCGCCATAATGACCATCTTGCCAGCACTGTCCGGATACCCGAACCAGGCGCCGTCGACACCGCCTTCCCGGATGAGGAAATCCATGATCTGTTGGATCATCGCTGCTTCGGAATCCGCGCCGACCATCAGATGATCCAGGTGCAGGAGTAGGTTTCGAACATCACCGGAGCCCTCGGCATAGCCTTCAAGCTGCCAGGCCAGATCCTGCAACAGACGCGCCACCAGCAAAGAGCGCAGAAGGTGACGATCTCTCGCGGCAATTTCCGGCTGCTCTATTTGTGCCAGAAGATGGCGCCAGTACAAGGCGTAGCTGTCGGCCACCCAGGACGGCAGCACACCATGACGATAGTGGGTCCGGCCTGCCAGATGGGCGTCCGCGCGCCAGGATGTCTCCATTTCCGGGCTCAGGAGTAAACGCAGATGGCGTGCCTGCGCCGTGCGCAGGTGTTGGTAACGTTCCGAGGAAAGCCGGTTCAATACCTGCGCACGCTCGGGAATAGCCTCCAGCGTCCGATAAAAGGCCACAATGAAGGCTTCGACCCCTGCCGCCAGAAACTCATAATAGCTGGCAAGAAGATCGACGGAAGGGACTGGATATTCGGTGGATGACAAAATTCACCTCGGTTACTTCGCACAGGACGATGGCTCGGTTCGTTACGGACTGAGCGGGAACAACTCCTGGAAAGTCAGTCGGATGGCATCATGGCTGAGAGCTGCAATCATGGCAGTTTCCCCGATATTTTGGCCTATGAGAAATCACCTGCACGTCCACAATCTATCACTCCCTTTTATGTATACATACGAAAATAATCAGGGGGCAAAATCACCCGGCGGACGGCTTACGCAACCGCGTTAGAATGCTTCGCAGATCAGCCGGCAGCGGAGCCTCGATGCGCATGGGTCGGCCGTCCTGCGGGTGACGGAAGGCCACCAGGGCCGCATGCAAAAAAAGTCGCCGCAGACCCAGGGTGCGCAGATGCTGGTTGAAGACCGCATCGCCGTATTTCTCATCGCCTGCCACCGGATGCCCAATCGCTTGCAGGTGAACCCGAATCTGGTGTGTACGTCCGGTATCGAGATCAGCCTGCAGCAGCACCGCGCCGGGGAAATGTTCCAGTGGCAGAAAACGCGTATGTGCGGCCTTACCCTCCACCGGGTCCACCCGCACCATGCGCTCGCCGGACTGCAGGGTGTTCTTGCGCAGGGCCAGATGCACGGCACGCGCCTTCCCCTGCCAGTCACCCGCCGCCAGCGCCAGATAGCGCTTCTCCATGAGGCCTTCCCGCAGGGCTTCATGGAGCGCACGCAGCGCCGAGCGTTTTTTACTCAGTATCAGACAGCCGGAGGTGTCGCGGTCCAGGCGGTGTACCAGCTCCAGTTCACGGGCATCAGGCCGCAACTGGCGCAGCGCTTCGATGATGCCCCAACTCAGACCCGAACCACCATGCACGGCCAGCCCGCTGGGTTTGTCCAACACCAGCAGATGAGTATCTTCATAAAGGACAGCGGCTTCCAGCTGGCTCTGCAGGTAGGCAGGCAGCAGGGCAGGATCGCCAGGCTCCGCCACCCGCACCGGTGGCAAACGCAGTACGTCCCCCTCAGCCAGATGGTAGTACGGTCGCGCCCGTCCCTTATTCACCCGCACTTCACCGCTGCGCAGGATTTTGTAGATGTGGGAACGCGGCACGCCTTTCATCACCCGCAAGAGAAAGTTATCCAGCCTTTGCCCCGCTTCCGCATCACTTACCAGCCATTGCCGCACCACATTTTCTGCCATGTTTACCCTGTCTCTGCGCTTTTAATTTGCGATTCTATTCTTTTATAGCTTATATTTCGACTTGGGGTGCTGCGCTTTCCGGAGCGCAACCCCAATTTCAGCAGCGCCGGGCAACCCCCGCCGGTCCCAATTACAAACGCTGCGCTCCCTGACGGGTCCTTCCGGGCTTGCGGGTTGAGCGCCGGAGAAAGAAGAACTTATGAAACGGATGTTGATTAACGCTACCCACGCAGAGGAGTTGCGGGTGGCTTTGGTAGATGGTCAAAAACTCCTCGATCTGGACATTGAACGCGCTTACCGGGAACAGAAAAAAAGCAATATATACAAGGGTAGAATTACCCGTGTGGAGCCCAGCCTCGAAGCCGCCTTCGTCGATTACGGCGCCGAGCGGCACGGTTTTCTGCCCCTCAAGGAAATCGCCCGGGAATACTTCCTGCAACAGGAACAGGGCCGCAAACGCATTCAGGATCTGGTGCGGGAAGGTCAGGAAATCATCGTTCAGGTGGACAAGGAAGAGCGCTCCAGCAAAGGTGCGGCACTCACCACCTTCGTCAGTCTGGCCGGACGCTATCTGGTGTTGATGCCGAATAACCCCCGTGCCGGTGGCGTCTCCCGGCGCATCGAAGGCGAGGACCGCACCCAGATCCGCCAGCACCTGCAACTCCTGGACATCCCCGAAAACATGGGCGTCATCGCCCGCACCGCGGGGATTGGTCAGGAACTGGAGGCCTTGCAGCGCGATCTGGAGTATCTCAAACAGATCTGGCAGGCCATCCTCGATACAGCGGCACCGCGTGCCGCCCCCCTCCTGATTTATCAGGAGGGTAACGTCGTGGTGCGCGCCCTGCGCGATCACTTCTCCGAAGATTTCGGGGAAGTGCTGATCGACGAGGAGGGAGCCTACCACGCCGCGGTACAATTCATGGGCTCCATGATGCCAAAAATGGTGCATCGCCTGAAGTATTACGACAATGACGTACCCCTCTTCTCCCGCTATCAAATTGAGCAGCAGATTGAATCCGCCTTCAGTCGCGAAGTGCGCCTGGAGTCAGGGGGCGCCATCGTCATCGACCATACCGAGGCGCTGGTGGCCGTGGATGTAAACTCGGGCCGCGCAACCAAGGGCCAGGATATCGCGGAGACCGCCTTCCAGACCAATCTGGAAGCCGCCGAGGAGATCGCCAGGCAGATTCGCCTGCGCGATCTGGGTGGGCTCATCGTGGTCGACTTCATCGACATGGAATCCCCCAAGCACCAGCGCGAAGTGGAGAGCAAGCTCAAGGACGCCCTCAAGCTGGACCGGGCCCGGGTACAGTTGGGGCGCATCTCCCGCTTTGGTCTCATGGAAATGTCCCGACAACGTCTCGGCGCCAGCCTGGAAGAAGCTTCTTCCGAACCCTGCCCACGCTGTAACGGTACCGGTCAGATACGGGGCTGCGAAGCCACCAGTATGCACGTCCTGCGCCTGCTGTATGAGGAGTGCATGAAAGCCGGTGCCGCAGAGATAGAGTGTCGGGTGCCGGTGGATGTGGCCGTGTATCTGCTCAACGAGAAACGCCGCCCGATTCTGGAACTGGAAGCAAAGACCGACACCCGCATCCTGATCATTCCCTCGCCGGACATGGTCACGCCCCATTATCAGATTCAGCGGACGCGTGTGGAAGGCGACAGCAGTCGAGCGGCGACAGTCGCCGGCAGCGACAACAGCACTCTGCCTGCACGCCCCAGCCGTCCGCCGAACGAATCAGCGGCACTGAGTCCGTTAACCGCGCCGCCGCCGCCCACGGTGCTGCCGCCACTGCGCACACCACCGGCACCCAGCGGCCCGAAGGCGAAAGCGCCCGTCAAGATCGTTCCGCCGGAAGAGGGTATTCTGGCCCGCCTGGTGCGGGCACTGGTATCCCGCTATGTGCCGGTTGACGCAGCGACCTTCCTGGCGGAGACCGGTGGCGCTGAACCGCCGACGAGCACGGAGCAGGCCAGCGAGATGGGCACCGGTGCCCAGGAAACCAGCAGCGAAGACCGCAACAGCCGGCGGCGGCGGCGTGGTGGACGCCGCGCGCGCGCCAGGCGCTCCACTCAGGGCGGGGAAAATACCGAAGGCACCTACACGACAGAGGGCTTCCAGGATAAGGATCAGCTGGCGGGCCCAGCGGATGACGCCCATGTTCCGGAAGAGCTCGTCTATCCCGGCACGGTACCTGCCGCCGCCGACTGGCACCAGATGCTGGTTCCCGCCACGGCGCCGATTCCAGTCGCCGCTGCGACCATCGAAAGGGATTCGCTAGAAGAGCACCTCTACCCCACCGGGCAGCCAACGACAGCGGAGCCCGTGCCTGAAATCGTTCAGGAATCCATCAACGCGGCAATTCCGGAAGAATCCATACTGCCCGCAATGCAACAGGAGCCCGTATCGGTTGCCGTTCCCAGCGAAGGTGAGCAGCAGTCTTTCCCACTGGACGAAGGCTGAGGAGCCTAACTTAAGTGCCCGGGTTGAGCGAGTGGCAGTGTCTTATTCCTGCCGCCATGTCGTGCCTCCGGGGCCATCTTCGAGAATGACCCCAGCGGCTGTCAATTCCTGCCGGATCCCATCGGCACCGGCGAAATCGCGGGCCAGCCGCGCCGCGGCGCGCGCGGCGATACGCTCCTCAATCCAGTGGGTATTCGTCTCATCGCCGCGGAGAAAATCCTCTGCGTCTTGTTGCAGCAAGCCCAGCACTCCCGCCAGTTCCCGTAATAAGGTAGCCAGCGGTGCAGCAACTTCACTGCCCTCATCCCGCAGGCGATTAATCTCGCGGGTCAAGTCAAAGAGCACCGCCAGAGCCGCTGGTGTATGGAAGTCATCACTCATGGCCGTATGAAAACGCTCCCGCCACTCGCTACCCAGCTCCGCCACGATCTTGCGCCCGGGCATCCCGCGCAGGACGGTGTAGAGCCGGGTGAGGCCGGCCTTGGCCTGCTCCAGCGCCTCTTCCCCATAGTTCAGCGGGCTGCGGTAATGGCTGGACAGGATGAAAAAGCGCAGCACCTCGCCCGAATAACGGGGCAAGAGTTCCCGTACCGTGAAGAAATTATTCAGGGACTTGGACATTTTCTCGTCGTTGATGCGGACAAAACCGTTGTGCATCCAGTAATGGGCAAAAGCGCAGCCTGCGCCCTGTGACTGAGCGATTTCATTCTCATGATGCGGGAATTGCAGATCCGCACCACCACCGTGAATATCAAAGGCACAACCCAGGGCATCGGCAGACATGGCGGAACATTCGATATGCCAACCGGGCCGCCCTTCTCCCCAGGGGGAGGCCCAGGACGGCTCGCCGGGCTTGGCCGCCTTCCACAGGGCAAAGTCCAGAGGATCACGCTTGTCTTCACCAATATCCACCCGCGCGCCCGACGTCAACTCGTCAATGGATTTGCCGGACAAACGCCCGTATTCCGGGAAGCTGCGCACCGCGTAGTACACATCGCCATTGGCCGCCGCATAGGCATGCCCGCTGTTGATGAGTTCGCCGATCAGGGTTTGCATGGCACCCACGTGCTCCGTCGCCCGCGGTTCCAGATCAGGGCGCCGGCAGAGCAACGCCGCCTCATCTTCGTGCATGGCGTCGATGAAGCGTGCCGTGAGAGACTGGATCGATTCGCCACACTCCAACGCCCGACGAATGATTTTATCGTCGATATCGGTGATATTGCGGACGTAAGTCACCTCGTAGCCGCGCTCACGCAGATAGCGCACCACCGTATCAAAGGTGACCATGACCCGGGCATGGCCGAGATGACAGAAGTCGTATACGGTCATCCCGCAGACGTAGAGTCCCACATGATTGGGACGCAGCACTTCCAGTGGCGTTTTACGGCGGCGCAGGGTGTCATAGAGGGTCAGTACCGGCAGGGTGGTCATATTTTCGGCCTCGACAAGCGTTCAGGAGCGTTGGGCAGCGGCATGAAGACGCGTCAACGCGCGCGCTTCACCGATGAGGGGAAGGAGCGCCGCCAGTTCCGGTCCGTGGGTGAGCCCGGTAAGCGCGGCGCGCAGGGGCATGAACAGCGCCTTACCGCGCTGCCCGCTGGCTTGCTGCAAGGCTTTGGTCCAGAGCCGGTAGTCGCCACCTGCGGCCTGCAGCGTCGTCTGGGCAGCGGACCAGAATCCAGGACTCACACCGATGATAGCCTCAGCGGCCTCAGCGGCCATTACGGGGGTGGCAAAGCAGCGCTCAGCCCAATCCAGCGCATCGGCGGGCAGCACAATATTGGCGCGCGCCGCGGCGACAAAAGACA
>NZ_JAAZTY010000240.1 GCF_018854775.1 Acidithiobacillus ferriphilus
TGCCGGAGCCGCTGCCAACCGCGTGGCACTGGAAGCCTGTGTGGAAGCGCGCAATGAAGGGCGCGATCTGGAGCGCGAGGGCAAGGACATCCTCACCAACGCCGCGAAAGACAGTCCAGAGCTGAAGATTGCCCTGGAAACCTGGAAAGAGATCAAGTTTGAATTCGATACCGTGGACAAATTGGACGTGGTGAATCGCTGATTCGGTAACAGAGATCGCAAAGGCGCAAACGAAAACCCGCGCGGCGTGTAGCTTGACGGCCCGCTCCGCGCGCCACAGAAAGGAATAGAAAATGGCTGACATTCAGGACTACAACTCAACACCCAAGTACGAAACCTTCTCTTATTTGCCGGCAATGGGGCCGGAAAAAATGCGCCGTCAGATCGCCTATCTCATCAATCAGGGCTGGAACCCCGGCATCGAGCATGTGGAACCTGAACGCGCATCGACATACTACTGGTACATGTGGAAGTTACCCATGTTCGGCGAACAGTCGGTGGACACCGTGATCGCGGAGTTGGAAGCATGCCATCGCGCTCACCCCGGCCATCACGTGCGCCTGGTCGGGTATGACAAT
>NZ_JAAZTY010000241.1 GCF_018854775.1 Acidithiobacillus ferriphilus
ACCGATGGATGTTTGAACATCCTTAGCGCATCCCGCCAACCGCCCATGCGCTGCTGATGGTCCTGCGGTATGGGGGGGATGACTTTCCACAGCGGAAAGAGCGCGAGAACACCGAGTGCAGCGGCGACCAAAAAAACGCCCGTCAGACCCCATACACCATAAAATACCGGGCCTAAGGCCATACCCAGCACATAAGCTATGGCGATGCTACCGCCGATGGCGGCCATGGCTTTGGTGCGATGCTGCTCGCCGGTCAGATCACCGGCGCTGGCCAGCAGTACCGAGGATACGGCTCCGGCACCTTGCAGCAGACGAGCGAGAATGATGCCCCAGATATTGTGGGTAACCGCTCCCAAGAAGGAGCCCAGCACAAAAATCAGGATCCCGAAAACCAGCACGCGTTTGCGCCCGAAACGGTCGGAGGCAACCCCGAAGGGAAACTGGAGGGCGGCCTGGGCCAGTCCGTAGATGCCGATGGCCAGGCCCAGCAGGAGTGGTGTGCTGTGGCGGAGTTGCTCATTATCCAGCGCCAGTACGGGCATCAGCATAAAAAGACCGAGCATGCGCGCCACGTAGATGAAACTCAGACCACTCACGGCCCGCTTTTCGAGCGGGCTCATGGGCGGGCCTTTGGCGCGGCCTTTGCCGCGAGGGGGGGTCTCAGAAGAAGCCATAACCCATCACCAGTTTACCCAGAATCAGGGCCGTAAAGAGCAGGAAGAGGTAGGAGATGGAGTAGGCGAACATCCGCCGGGCGTAGCGGTCCATCTCTTGGCCTTCCGGCAGGGCTTTGAGGTGCAGGGCCATCCTTACAAACCAGGCACCGGAGAGCGCGGCGATAGCGCCATACACCCAGTCACCGGTAAGAAAGACGGGAACCAGGCTGACGATCCAGGTGAGGATGGCGTAGTTCAAGATCTCCTTGCGGGTGCGATCCACGCCGTGGGTCACCGGGAGCATGGGAATGCAGGCTTTGGCATAGTCTTGCCGACAGCAAATGGCCAGTGGCCAGAAGTGCGCGGGGGTCCAGACGAAAACCAGCAGGACGAGAACCAGGGGCAGCGCGGCGAGACTGCCGGTGATGGCGCTCCAGCCAATCAGCGGCGGCAAGGCGCCGGCGAGACCACCCCAAACGATGTTCCAGGGGGTGCTGGGCTTGAGGTAGAGGGTATAGACGACGCCGTAGCCGACGGTGCCCACCAGGGTCAGCACCAGGGTCAGCGGGTTGGTGCCCCAGGCGAGGATGGCGATGGCGGCACCCATCAGGACGGCGGCATACAGGATGGCGCCGGTGCGGCTGACGCGCCCTTCGGCCAGCGGCCGGTGGAGGGTGCGGTGCATGTGCTGGTCGAGGGCGGGTTCGACGATCTGGTTGAGGACACCCCCTGCCCCGCCGGCCAGCGCGATGCCAACCAGACCAGCGAGCGCT
>NZ_JAAZTY010000242.1 GCF_018854775.1 Acidithiobacillus ferriphilus
CACGAGCCTGCAGGTCGCGCAGAACCTCCAGCCAGGAGGCCTTGGATTCGCGCAGGCCATCGCTGACACTGACCAGTTCCTTCTTCCCGTCCGCCGTCACGCCAATAATCACCAGCAGGCAGATGCGCGGATCCTCCTCCGCACGTAGATTGGTATAGACGCCGTCCACCCACCAGTAGGCATACCGTTTACCTTCCAGGGAACGGCGTTGCCAGGCGGCATGCTCTTCCGTCCAGTGCGCCTTGAGGCGTCCCAATGCCGCCGGGGACAGTCCTTTGGCCTCTTCGCCCAGGAGGATAGAAAGCGCCTCCTGCATGTGACCAGAAGATACCCCATGCAGATACAGCCAGGGGACCGTGGCCGCCACCGTCCGCGATTTACGCACATACGGTGGCACCAGTGCCGAATTGAATTTAATCCCCGAACCAGAGCGATCCCGAACCTTGGGGACCTTCACCGGCACAGGGCCCAGGGCAGTCATGATCTCTCGCTCCGGCAAGTGGCCGTTACGAACGACCGCCTGACGACCATTGACCATCCGTACAGCAGAAAACTCTTCCAGCAATACGGACACCTCTGTCTCTATGGCCTGTTCGATCAGGGAACGTGCCGCTCGCCGAAGTACGCCTTCAATGCCCAGGCCCAGCTCTCCCATACCACTCTCAAAAACGGTACTATCTTTCACGGCGCACTCCTCGTTGCTCATTGGTCGGCAAACCCTTTGTAGCAACAGTGCGCCACCTCACTCAAGTCAGATGTAATCTGCCCGTACACCACTTTCGAT
>NZ_JAAZTY010000243.1 GCF_018854775.1 Acidithiobacillus ferriphilus
TGAACCGCCCCGGATTTTGAGGAGGCTCCTTTTTCCAAGAGAATGGAGCCATGATGAACAAAGCTAAAACACCCAAATATTCCCCTGAAGTTCGCGAACGCGCGGTGCGCATGGTGCAGGAACACCGCGGCGAGTATTCCTCGCCCTGGGCGGCGGTGGAGTCTATTGCTCCTAAGATCGGCTGTTCGCCCCATACCTTGCATGAATGGGTTAAACGGCATGAAGTCGATACCGGATTGCGCGACGGCGTCACCAGCAGAGTGTGAACGTATCAAGGCGCTGGAGCGTGAGGTCAAGGAATTGCGCCGTGCCAACGAAATTCTGAAGCTGGCCAGCGCATTTTTTGCCCAGGCGGAGATCGACCGCCGTCTGAAGTCATGAACACCTTCGTCGATACGCATCGTGATGCTTTCGGGGTCGAGCCGATCTGCCGTGTCTTGCAGATCGCCCCGTCGGGCTACTGGCTTCATGCCACACGCCAGCGCAATCCCGCGCTGCGTTGTGCGCGTGCGCAACGCGACGATGTATTGATACCCAAGATCGAACGCGTCTGGCAGGCCAATCTTCAGGTCTACGGCGCGGACAAGGTCTGGCGGCAGATGAAGCGCGAAGGCACCGAGGTCGCGCGCTGCACCGTCGAGCGCCTGATGAACCGCCTAGGATTGCGCGGCGCGGTGCGGGGTAAAAGCGTGCGCACGACGGTACCCGACTCCAAACAACCGTGCCCGCTGGATCGGGTGAACCGCCAGTTCAAGGCGGATCGGCCGAACCAGCTCTGGGTCTCGGATTTCACCTATGTTTCGACCTGGCAGGGCTGGCTGTATGTGGCCTTCGTGATCGACGTGTTCGCCCGGCGCATCGTTGGCTGGCGAGTGAGTCGAAGCATGACGACGGACTTCGTGCTGGACGCACTGGAGCAGGCGCTCTACGCCCGTCAGCCCGAATGCGATGGCAGCCTCGTGCATCACTCAGACCGGGGCTCGCAGTACGTCAGCATCCGCTACAGCGAGCGTCTCGCCGAAGCAGGTGTTGAACCCTCCGTGGGCAGCAAGGACGACAGCTATGACAACGCCCTGGCCGAGACGATCAATGGGCTGTACAAGGCGGAACTGATTCACAGGCGCGGCCCGTGGAGGACACGGGAAGCGGTGGAACTGGCGACCCTCGAATGGGTGGCGTGGTTCAACCATGTCAGGCTGCTCGAACCCATCGGCTATATCCCTCCGGCAGAAGCTGAGGCAAACTACTATCGGCAACTCGCCGAACAGACCGAATTAACGGCCTGCACTTAAACCAAATGGCCTCCACGAAACCCGGGGCGGTTCA
>NZ_JAAZTY010000244.1 GCF_018854775.1 Acidithiobacillus ferriphilus
ACGCAGAAGCCCGCCACGACTGGCAGGACCGCATCCGCTACCTGCTGGTGGATGAATATCAGGACAGCAATGGGGCGCAGTACCGCCTGGTGCAAACGCTGCTGGGCACCCGTCACAACCTGACGGCGGTGGGAGATGATGACCAGAGCATCTACTCCTGGCGGGGTGCGGCTGCCGACAACCTGCATCGACTGGCGCAGGATTTCCCCAACCTCAAAGTCGTCAAACTGGAGCAGAACTACCGCTCCACCGGCCGCATTCTCCAAGCCGCCAATGCGGTCATTGCGCAAAATCCTCACCTCTTTGAAAAACGCCTGTGGAGCACGCTGGGCGATGGCCACAGTATCCGCGCTCTGCGCTGCGCCAATGAGATTGACGAGGCGGAGCAAGTAGTCAACGCCATACTCCGCGATCGCTTCCAACGGCAGGGGGAATACCGCGACTACGCCATTTTGTATCGTAGCAACCATCAGGCCCGCCCTTTTGAAGCGGCGCTGCGCAATGCCCGCATTCCTTACCAGATATCCGGCGGCCTCTCTTTCTTTGAACGCAGTGAAATCAAGGACTTTTTGTCCTACCTGCGGCTATTGGTCAACCCCGACGATGATCCCGCTTTTCTGCGTGCGGTCAACACCCCACGGCGGGGCATCGGCAGCGGCACACTGGAGCGCCTGGGCGCTTTCGCCAAGGAACGCAATCTCTCGCTGTTCGCCGCGCTTTGGGAAGACGCGTTGGAGTTGCCTGAAAAGGCGCGTACTGCCCTGCACAGCTTCGCCGGCTGGGTGAATCTTAAGGCCGACGAAGTGGACAAAGCCGAAATTATCCCGGCCTTGCAGAGCCTACCCGAAGAAATCGGCTATCTGCAGTATTTACAGAATGAAGGTGACGAAAAAGAGGTAGGACGCCGTTGGGAGAATATTCAGGAACTTCTGAGCTGGATGCAGCGCTTGCAAGAACAGGACGAGGGCCCGCAAACCCTCGCGGAAATACTCAATCGCCTGATGCTCTTCAACGTACTGGAGCGCGCGGAAGACGACGACCGCGATGTGCTGCGCCTGTCCACCCTGCACGCCGCTAAAGGGCTGGAATTTCCCCAGGTGTTTCTGGCGGGTGCCGAGGAAGAACTGCTGCCGCACCGCAACAGCGAAACCCCGGAGCAGATTGCAGAAGAACGCCGCCTCTTCTATGTGGGCATGACGCGCGCCCGCTTCCGACTGACTCTGAGTCTCTGTCGCAAACGCCGCCGCTACGGCCAGGACGTCCATCCGAAGCCGTCCCGCTTCCTCCAGGAAATCCCTAAAGAGCACCTGGACTGGCAGGGTGATCGGGACCCCGAAGAAGAAATGGATCCGGCTGCCGCCTTCGCCCGACTGCGGGGGATGCTCGGCAAAACCTGATAAATAGTTTGCCACGCACAAAAGCGGGGGGCGATCCACACCACCGGATCGCCCCCCGCTCTGTATCCCGCACGGGTTGCGGGAGCTTACCTGCCGCCTTTACCCAGCGACGTTACCCATGGCTTTGACGCGAGCCGAGAGCCGGCTTTTGGTGCGCGCCGCCATATTGCGGTGTGTCACACCCTTGCCCACCGTCTTGTCGATGACCGACTCCGCAGCGCGCAACGCGATGCGTGCCTGCTCCTGATTGCCGATATGTACGGCCTTCAGCACACCCTTCACATAAGTGCGCAGGCGCGAGCGCAGACTGGCATTGTGCAAGCGCCGTTTTTCATTTTGTAATACGCGCTTGCGCGCCTGAGCTGTATTGGCCAACTTTAGTACTCTCCATATCCACAATCCCGCGACTGCGGGAAATTAAGTGGCATATTCTGGCGCCATCGCCCAACCCTGTCAACATCAATACACATGCGAAAAACCGCCCGGCACGGCAACAGCGGTGCTGAATGCCCTGATTTACTCCGCCATTACGTGCACATGCTCTGGTGCCACCTGCACCCACAGCTCGGCGCCCAGCACCAGCGACCTGCCTGCGCACTGCATGCGCGGTAACAGCATATCAAGACACACAGTGCCCCCCATTCTGACGCGCAAGGCAACCCCCTCCTCGCGCAGTGCCGCGACCTGCAATTTCAGGACATTCGGCGCCGCGCCACCCAGAGCTTCGCCCGGCACGAGGTCCTCGGAACGAATGGCCACGGTCACCGCCATACCCGGACGCATGCCGTGCTGCAAGTCGGCACGCAAACGCCAGTCGGCTCCCGCCACCACCATTCCGGATCGCTCTATTTCCGCAACGCGTCCCGTCAGGAAATTACGAAACCCCAGCAAACGTGCCGCCCTCATAGTGGCGGG
>NZ_JAAZTY010000245.1 GCF_018854775.1 Acidithiobacillus ferriphilus
CGGATGCCGCGGCGTACACTTGCGGAGCGTGCTCTGCCATGGCCTGCAGCAGCACATCGGCCCGCATGCAGAACATGCCGGAATTCCAGAGGTAATCGCCGCTCCTCAGGTAATTCGTGGCGGTTGCGGCATCGGGCTTTTCTACGAAGCGCACGACCTGATGCCCGCCATGAGCCAGCGCGGCACCCATCTGAATGTAACCATAGCCGGTCTCCGCGGTGGTGGGCACCACTCCAAAAGTCACCAGATAACCAGCTTCTGCCAGCGCTGCGGCATGCGTAATGGCCCTGGAAAAGGCCTGATCATCCTGAATAATGTGATCTGCCGGCAAAAACAGGAGAATGCTGTCTTCTCCCGCTTCTGCCTGCGCCCAGAGTGCGGCGGCGGTCATGGCCGGGGCGGTGTTGCGTCCGACGGGTTCCAGCAGGTACTGTGCCTTTGGCAGTGTGCAGCCATGATGCTTGGCATAGGCCGTGAAGGTATCCCGGGTAAGAAAGTAATAATCCCGGTTGGTGACGGTGAGTATGGGGCCTTGCGGATCCAGTTGCATAATGCGGCACAGCGTTTTCTGAATGAGGGTTTCGCCATCCGGCAAGGCGATAAACGGCTTGGGGAAAGACTTGCGGGAAAGCGGCCAGAGCCGGCTGCCAGAGCCACCAGATAGAATGGTCGGTATAATCTGCATGATTTTCGCCGTCCTTGAATTTAAGTGTTATGCGCTGTTCTACTATAACATTTTTTTATGGTACACTACGTCGGCGGAGGATTACAAGTTTCTACGACCAGGCATCTGGCGCGCGCGTCCGCTTTGGTTCGGATCCTCGGCCCCAAATTAAATGCGGAGTATAGATTTGGACAATAAAGCAAACACCTGGATGATCCGCGCTGGTGTCATGGCCATCTTATTGGTGGGCATGACCGGGTGCGCCTCTTACATGCCGTATTCCGGACCTCGTGCGGGCAATGTGAATGATGTCGCACACAACAAAGCCCTGGCGGGGATTCAACTGGTGGATGTGAATTACGCCATGTCTCGTTACATGAAAGATGAGATTGGTCAGTCTCATCTGGATGCATTGAAGGATTTCATGAATCCCGACCCCCTCCGTTATGCCGTCGGGCCCGGCGATACGCTGCAGGTGTATATTTGGGAGGCGCCGCCCGCCATGCTTTTTGCGACGGGGGCTACTTCCATGAGTCGCCTTTCGGGGTCTATGATGACATCCATCCCTGCACAGATGGTGGGGAGCGATGGCGACATCATGATGCCTTTTGCGGGCAAGATTTCTTGTACCGGCAAAACCCTCAATGAGATTGGTGCCGAGATCCGCGATCGGCTGATTCATATGGCCCATGATCCGCAGGTGGTGGTCCGGCTGGTGAAGAATCATGCCCAGAGCATTACAGTGGTGGGCAACGTGAAAAACAGCACCATGGTACCCATGATTCCGGGCGGGGTCAGCGTACTACAGGCCATAGCGGCGGCGGGTGGTGTGGTCAAGCCGGTCAACAAGGTGACCATACAGTTGTCCCGCAGCGGCAAGGTGCTGCAATTGCCCCTGGAAGAAATCATCCGCAATCCCCATGAGGACGTTTCTTTGCGCGGTGGCGATGTGCTGACGGCGCTCTATAAACCCTTGCAGGTGACCGTGATGGGCGCCACCAAGGAAACCAAGGAAGTGGACTTTCAGGCCTCTGGCATCAGCCTGGCCCAGGCCTTGGCGCAGGCGGGGGGGCTCAATGGCAATCAGGCGGATGCCAAGGCGGTGTTTGTGTTTCGCTTTGAGAAGCCGTCTTTGCTGCCACACTGGCCGAAACCGGTGCA
>NZ_JAAZTY010000246.1 GCF_018854775.1 Acidithiobacillus ferriphilus
CAGGGGTGTTTACAGGACATGCCGCAAAGAGCATGCACACCGCGTCCGGCGCCATCCGCACGCAGCCTGCCGATACCGGCTGGCCGAGATGGTCCACATCGGCGGTGCCGTGGATGTAGATATAACGGCGGAAAGTATCCTGAAAACCACCACGATTAAAACCGTTTTCGCTGCCGGAGAGCCAAAGAATGCGGCCGAGAATCCAGTCTTGCCGCGGTCGACCCGCCGCCCACTCCGCGCTGTAACAGGCACCGGTCCAACGTCTGCCGCGCAGGATTGCCGTCGTGGGCAGGCCTTCACCGATGCGCGCGCGCACTACATGCCATCCGCGCGGCGTGCAGCCGCTGTCACGCCGTTCACCAAGTCCGTTACGAGCCGTGGATATGACATACGCCGAGCGCGGCTCAGCGCCGCTCATCTCGCGCAACCGCTGGGCGGAGACATCCACCCAGAGCCAACGTGGGGGCATTTCAGCACTCAAAGAGGGCGATGGATTCGACATGGGCGGTATGGGGAAACATGTTGACGACGCCGGCCGCTTGCAGACGATAGCCGCGTTCGTGTACCAGGTACGCCGCATCACGGGCCAGGGTCGCCGGATTGCAGGAGACATACACCAGGCGGCGGACGCCGGGGGTCAGGCTGCGCAGCACTTCGATGGCGCCACTGCGGGGCGGATCGATGAGCATTTTGTCGATGGCGCCCGCCGGAAAAAAATCTTCCATCTGCGCCTGGGTGAGATCGGCTACGGCATATCGGGCTTTATCCGCCAGGCCATTGGCGGCGGCGTTCTCGGTGGCTAGCGCGACCAAGCGGGCGTCCCCTTCAATGCCAAGCACCCGCGCTCCCAGTCGGGCAATAGGCAGAGTGAAATTCCCGAGTCCACAGAAGAGATCCAGAATCTGCTCTCCCGGTTGCGGCTGCAGCAGCGCCATGGCGCGGCGCACTATCACCTGATTCACCGCCTGATTGACCTGAGTGAAGACCAGCGGATCAAAACGCAGGCGCAACTGATAGTCCGGCAGATCGTAATGAAGGGGTTCCGGCTGCTCCGGCCATAAAGGGTGCAGGGTGTCCGGCCCGCGCGGCTGCAGCCATATCTGCAGGTCGTGTTGCACACCAAAAGCACGCAAGTGCTGCAGATCGCTTTCCATCAGCGGCCGCATGTGACGAAACACCAGAGCGACGGCATCCGGCGTGGCGGCCACTTCGATCTGCGGAAAATCCTGGGGCGATTGCATCTGCCCGATCAGCGCCCGCAGGGGCAGAATGCGTTGCCCGATGCGCGGATCAAGGGTCAGACATTGCCCCATATCCACGACATAACTGCTGTTGCGTTCGCGGAAACCGACCAGTGCGCCCCGGGTTTTTGGCGTCCGCACCGAGAGTCGCGCCTTGCTGCGATAGCTCAGGCTCGGGCCATGAATGGGGGGCAGGACGCGTCCGGGGCGGACCTTGCCGATGCGCCAGAGATTATCTTCCAGTTGTCTTTGCTTGATGGCCACCTGCGCCGCTGGCTCCAGATGCTGCAGGCTGCAGCCCCCGCAGACACCAAAGTGCGGACAAGGCGGCGACACCCGCAGGGAGGATGCCTTGACCACTTGCAACAACTCGGCACGATCAAAGCTCTTGTGGTCTTGAGTACGCCGTGCCCAGACCCGCTCACCGGGCAGCGCCCCATCGACAAAAAGCACCTTGCCCCCCACACGGGCAATCCCGCGCCCCTCGGCATCCAGACTTTCGATCACTACCTGCTCAGGCTGAGCGTTATGGATGGGCTTGGGACGCGACATGCAGATTCTCTGGCCACAAGGTAAGAAATTCCTGGACGTGGGCCTCGTCCCGGTTTTGTAAGTAAGACCGCAACTGCGTCTGGCAGGCATCATAAGCCGATTTGTCGAGATGCCCACGGGTCAATTCAAAACGCAGATGGACCAGAGCCGTGTTCAGCACATCGACTTCGCAGTAGTGGCGGA
>NZ_JAAZTY010000247.1 GCF_018854775.1 Acidithiobacillus ferriphilus
GCTGGTAGGCCTCGTACATCGCCTGATAGGTGATTTCTAATGAGGCATGATCCATGTGGAAGGAGTAAGCATCTTTCATGACGAACTCACGCCCGCGCATCAGCCCGAAGCGGGGGCGGATTTCATCGCGAAACTTGGTCTGAATCTGGTAGAAATTGACGGGAAGCTGTCGGTAAGAGTGAATCTCCCGCCGCACCAGATCGCTGATGACTTCCTCATGGGTGGGTCCCAGGCAAAAATCGCGGTCGTGACGATCCCGCAAGCGCAGCAGCTCCGGGCCGTACTGCTCCCAGCGCCCAGACTCCTGCCACAGCTCGGCGGGCTGCACCAGCGGCATCAGCAGTTCCTGCGCGCCGCTGCGGTCCATCTCCTCGCGTACCACCCGCTCCACCTTGCGCAATACCCGCAAGCCCAAGGGCATCCAGGTGTACAAGCCGGAAGCCAGGCGGCGGATAAAGCCCCCGCGCAGCAATAGCTGGTGACTGATGAGTTCCGCCTCGGCGGGTGTCTCCTTGAGGGTGGGTATGAAAATCTGACTGGCGCGCATAAAAATCCCTGTTGAACGATAGCGTACAGTGTAAGAAAGGGTGGGAGACAAAGAAAGGGGCAAAACGCGGTCCGGGATCTGGGCGCATTTCTTCCTGTGGTTACAAAAAGTCCGGCGTAGGCCGTGAAGCTCACAGAATGATGCTCGACCATTATCAGCAAACCAAAAACCTGTTGGTCAGCTACGACATCAACCCGTTGGGCTTTTTCTAGGTTTCGTTTCCTTACCAGAGGCAGGTGGCAAGTATTTTCGGGTAATCCTGTTAGAGGATGGAGAAACCGGGCACTCCAGCGCCCGCGCTGATGTGCCGCTTTTTTCGTTTGAACAGGTCGGTAGTGAGCGCAGGGTCACGGTGGGGTAATACACGAGCGTCATAAAACTGGATTTGCCCCGTCATCTATTCACTGACAGATGATTCCCATCTGTCAGCCATGAGCGTTGCAATGTCCGCGCCTTATGCTATATTCCCACCAAAATAAGCCGGAATAACCACAGGCAGGAAGAAACGATGCGAGCCACATGGACGACCAGTATACTTTTTGCTTTGTTGATCGGGCAGGGTTCAGTATTTGCGGATGACCTTTCCTGGCTGGCGAGTTATCCCTAATTATGGGCAGCCTGCATCCTCCAAGCTGGTTGCAGTAGGCTTGGCGCCGGGCACACAGGAGAAGATGGCGGCCATTCAGCTGAGTCAGCCCTCCGGCGACTCGGTCGTAACTTCGTCGCAGCCCCTCGGTTCCCGGTCGACTATCACCGAGAGCCACTTCATAGGGGCGCAGAACGGACAGGCCCAGATGCCCGCATGGTGGGACGGGCCGCTGCAATCTCAGGAACAGCAGCCCAATCCTGGCCTGCTGCTGTACCAGGCCGTCCTCCAGCGTTGCTCTGACTGCCGCGGTCGCTACCACTTTTTTATTCAACAACAACGGTCCGGCGACCGCTTCTTTTCCTTAGTTCGGTGAATCCTGAGCCTTTTGGTCGGGTGATTGTCGAGGGTATGCCGGCCCGGCGTCCAGTGGTGGCGAGCGCGGCGGGCGGAGTGTTGGAAATCATTGAGGACGGTGATACCGGCCTGCTTTATCCGCCGGGAGATGGCTCAGCCCTTCGGGCACAGATTGATCGGCTACAAAATGATCCGGCGTTGTGTGAAAGACTGGGTGTTTCAGAGTGTAAAAAATCGCTGGAGTATTTTTCAATGCCTGCGATGATTAATGACGTCAATAGCGTCATCACCGAGGTTTGTCCACCAAGACGACGAGCTGTAACGGAAGACTGATGCGCATCGCCATAGTGCATGACTGGCTGGTGGTTTACGCCGGAGCGGAGCGGGTGCTGGAGCAGATGCTCGCGTGTTATCCCGACGCCGATCTCTTCAGCTTGGTGGATTTTTTGCCGGCCGGTCAGCGCGCATTCATCCGCAACAAGCCGGTCATCACGTCGTTTATCCAGCGCCTGCCCAGAGCGCGCAAGAAATACCGGGGCTATCTGCCCCTCATGCCCCTGGCCGTGGAGCAGTTCGATCTTTCGGCGTATGACCTCGTGATCAGCAGCAGCCATGCGGTGGCCAAGGGGGTGCTCACCGGGCCGGGTCAACTGCATCTGTGCATGTGCTATTCCCCCATCCGCTACGCCTGGGACCTGCAGCATCAGTATCTACGTGAGGCGGGACTGGAGCGGGGCATCAAGGGCTGGGTGGCTAAGGCGATTCTGCATTATATCCGTCTCTGGGATACCCGCACGGGCAACGGCGTGGACGCATTCATCGCCATTTCCCGCCATATCGCCCGGCGCATCCGCAAGGTGTATGGGCGAGATTCCACCGTCATCTATCCGCCG
>NZ_JAAZTY010000248.1 GCF_018854775.1 Acidithiobacillus ferriphilus
GCGCATGATCAATGGCAAACCCGCCGTTTCTCCGTCATCGAAAATCGCGACGATGGGAATCTGCAGCGCCCCGCAGATTTTTTCCAGCGTGGCGATGGAGGGGGAGTTCTGCCCCGCCTCAATCTGCGAGAGGGCGCTGGGTGAAATCTCGGCACGGGCCGCCAGTCCGCGCACGGACCAGCCCTTATCCTCGCGGAGTTGCCGAATTTTTTTGCAGACCTGTTCCATGAGAGGAAGTGTACGTTAAAACACGCATCATGCAATCTATTTTGAACGGTTTTCCGCTACACGTTGAACAAGAAGTTCAGTACATCTCCATCCTGCACCACATATTCCTTTCCTTCCGCCCGCATCTTGCCCGCTTCCTTGGCCCCGTGTTCGCCCTTGTACTGAATGAAATCGTCATAGGCGATGGTCTGGGCGCGGATGAAGCCGCGTTCGAAATCACTGTGAATAACCCCCGCCGCCTGTGGCGCCGTGGCGCCCACCGGGATGGTCCAGGCACGGACCTCCTTGACGCCGGCAGTGAAGTAGGTCTGCAGACCCAGTAAACGGTACGCCGCACGGATGATGCGGTTGAGGCCGGGCTCCTCCAGCCCCAGGTCCTGCAGGAAAGCGCTTTGCTCCTCCGGTTCCAGTTCTGCCAACTCTGCTTCGATGGCGGCGCAGACGGGCACCACACTCGCATGCCGTTCGGCCGCCCAGGCTTCCAGGGGTGCACGCCAGGGGCCACCCTGCAACTCGTCCTCAGCGACATTGGCAATAACCATGAGGGGTTTCATGGTCAGCAGACAGAGGCTGCGCAGATGCTCTTGCTCCTCGCTGTTCAGGTTCAGGCTGGCGGCCGGCTTGCCTTCATTGAGGTGGGGCAGGAGGCGGGTCATGGCGGCGACTTCGGCCAGCGCGTCCTTGTTGCCTCCCTTGGCTTGCCGCGCCACCCGCGCCTGGGCCTTTTCCACAGTGCTGAGATCGGCCAGAATCAGCTCCGTCAGCACCACCTCCAGATCCGCCACCGGGTCCACATGGCCACTCACATGGACCACGTTGGGATCCTCAAAGCAGCGGGTGACCAAGGCAATGGCGTCTGTCTCGCGGATATGGGCGAGAAACTGGTTGCCCAGACCCTCACCCTGCGCTGCACCGGCCACCAGCCCGGCGATGTCCACGAACTCCATGGTGGCGTGCTGTACCTTCTGTGGTTTGACGATCTCTGAGAGGGCCTCAAGACGGGGATCCGGCACGGCAACCAGGCCGACGTTCGGCTCGATCGTGCAGAAAGGATAGTTCTCCGCCGCGATACCTGCCCTGGTGATGGCGTTGAAAAGGGTGGATTTGCCGACATTGGGTAAGCCGACGATGCCGCAGGCCAAAGCCATAAGAAACTCCTAATCGCTATGCAGGGTTTTTTGTGCCGCATCCGTGCGGCCGCTGAGAAAATCGGGAAGTACGCCGAGACTGCGTTCAATCGCCTCGTCAATCAGGGTCTTGTCCGCCGCCGTCGGAGCGCCAAGCACATAACCGATGACCGCATCTTTATGCCCTGGATGGCCGATACCGATGCGCAGCCGCCAGTAATCGCGGGTGCCCAGGGCATGGTCGAGATCGCGTAGGCCGTTGTGCCCGCCATGACCACCACCGCGTTTCAGTCGTGCGCTGCCTGGGGGGAGGTCCAGTTCATCATGAATCACCAGAATCCGTTCTGCGGGCACTTTATAAAAGGCCGCCATAGCCTGTACCGGGCCACCGCTGCGGTTCATGAAATCTTGCGGCATACACAGCCCCAGTTCCAGTCCGGAAGCGCGTGCCGTAGCGGCCAGACAATGCCAGCGCCGCTCCATACGTAAAGACGCTCCGACCCGGTCTGCAAAGGTCTGGAGCGTCCAAAAGCCGGCATTATGGCGGGTTCGGGCGTATTCCGCACCGGGGTTGCCCAAGCCCGCCAACAACCAGTCCATAAGGCCTCAGGCGGTGGTCTCCGGGGCTTCTTCCGCCTCGGCACCGGTACGCGGATTGTGGATGGAGACGATTTCCTTGTCATCCTCATGCTGCAGGGGCAGGAGGACGACGCCTTCGGGCACCGTGATCTGGGACAGGTGCAGACTTTCCCCCACCAGCAGCTTGCCAATGTCGATTTCAATGGCCTCAGGCAGACGGCCCACCGGGGCTTCCACTTCCACTTCCACCAGAGCACGGTGCAGTACACCGCCGGCCTTGATACCAGCACAGGTCGTCTCGTTCAGGAAGTGGATAGGTACGTGCAAATGCACCCGCTCACCGGCATGAACACGCAAAAAATCCATATGCAGGACCTCTTCCTTGTAGGGATGCATCTGAATGTCGCGGATCAGCGCGGTTTCTTTCCCTTTGGGGAATTCCAGCGTGATGACGTTGGTATAAGCGCGCTCATCGGGCAGCAGTTTGCGGAGCAGGCGGGCTTCAATGCTGAGCCCCAGCGCTGGCTTGCCGTCTCCGTACAGCACGGCGGGCACCATACCGGTACGGCGCAGGCGGCGGCTGGCCCGGCGGCCATTTTCTTCACGCGGCTCGGCCGCAATCGCAAAATCTGTCATTTTCTGGACTCCTTATGGTGTCATGGAATGAGCGGGGCGAGGGTTGACAGAACCTTTCTCCCCAATAGCAAGGGGCGCATCATAATGCGCTGCGGGTTTTTCGGCAACCTTTTCTGTTGTTTTTTCATTGGGCTGCAAATAGGCTTTGATCACCGCGCGAGCCACCGGCAGAGCTTGCCAGGCGTTGTGCCCGCCATATTCCACTACCACGGCGACGGCGATTTTGGGGTGATGTACCGGTGCCCAGCCGATAAAAAGAGAGTCGTTGTTATAGATAGTGTGGCCATTTTTATAGCCCACCGGTACTTGTGCCGTGCCTGTTTTCCCGGCAATGGTAATGCCGGGAATGCTGATGGTATGGCAGGTGCCG
>NZ_JAAZTY010000249.1 GCF_018854775.1 Acidithiobacillus ferriphilus
AAGGCGGCTGATGTGGAGCGTCTGGCCGATGTGTTGGTGCCCCTGTTACCGCCGGCACCGGCGTCTTTCCCGGAGGATCAGGTCACCGATCGCAACCTGCGGTTTATGGCGGCAGAAATCATCCGCGAGCAAATCTTCCGGCAACTGGGCGCCGAACTGCCCTACGATACAGCGGTTGCCATTGAAAGCTATCAGGTGGAATACGGTCAGCAGCGCATCGAGGCGACTATTTATTGTCGACGGCCGGGGCAGAAAGCCATTATTTTAGGTGACGGCGGCAGCCGGTTGCGGGTGATTGGCAGCCGGGCGCGGGAGACGCTGCAGCAGTTGACCGAAGAGCGGGTCTGGCTGGGCTTGTGGGTCAAGCAAAAGGAACAGTGGTCGGAAGACCGCAATATCCTGCGCGAGCTGGGGTATGACGACTGAGGCCGGTGATCGCGCCTGGGTCTTGCATCGCTACCCTTACGGGGATACCAGTCTGGTAGTCGAACTGTTTACGCAGACACAGGGTCGGCTGGGGGTCTTGGCCAAAGGTGCTCGGCGCGCCCGCTCTCCGCTGGCGCGGATTGAGGCGGGGCGCCCCTTATGGGTGCGTTGGCTGGGGCGGGGTGAGTTACCGGTGCTGGCGCAGGCGGAAGAGCTTGAGCCAGCGCTGCCACTCGATAGCTTGCAAAGCCTCA